>NZ_JBMDKO010000005.1:0-265164 GCF_057809755.1 Pseudomonas sp. FG13 | reverse complement strand
GCAAGGTATCGGTGACTACATAGCCAGCGTCATAGTCCGTAATGGTGTCCTGACCGTCACCCAGGTTGAACAGATAGGTATCTGAAAAATTCCCCCCAGTGATGGTGTCGTTACCTGTACCGCCGGCCAGCGTGTTGCCCTTCGAAGCAGCAGCCACTATGAGGGCATCATCCCCAGCATCACCATACAGCTGGTTCGCCCCGGCGCCTCCTGACAGCGTGTCATTACCGCCGCCGCCATGGATGATGTCGTTACCCGACCAACCGGTCAGCGTTTCGGCCCCTTCCGAACCAACCTGCTTCAACCCCGTTGCAACGATATCCGCCCAGGTCCAGAACGTGCCGTCAGCAAACTCCACTCGTTCAATGACGTTGTTAATGACTACACCAGCACCGGACGTCGTGGCATCAAACCACCCCTTGAACGTCAACTGGTCCGTGCCGTTGACGTGCATGAACACCAGGTCAGAATTGACCCGGCGGGTATTGATATCACTGGCGAGGATCCCGGCACCAAAACGCAAGGTATCGGTTCCAGCGTAGCCGGCGTCATAGTCTGTAATGGTGTCCTGACCGTCACCCAGATTGAACAGGTAGGTATCTGAAAAATTGCTTCCAGTGATGGTGTCGTTACCTGTGCCACCGGCCAGCGTGTTGCCCTTCGAAGCAGCAGCCACTATGAGGGCATCATCCCCAGCATCACCATACAGCTGGTTCGCACCGGCGCCGCCTGACAGGGTGTCGTTGCCCGCGCCACCGTGAAGAATGTTGTTTCCGGTGCTCGCATATAAACGATCATCTCCTTCTAGGCCCAGTAGAAAAGAATTAGTCTCTGCCGAAGCATTTAAATTATCCCCTCCTGAAGTACCTAATACCAAGGAAAATCCGGCAGCGCCAATTAAACTATCAAAAGCACCACCATCCAAATCTCCTTCCGCCCTTAAAGAGGCTAATAATTTTTCACCATAAACACCAAGCGTTTTAAGCGAGTCAAAATAAATGACGATTTCCGCCGCAGAAATATCCCCGCTCAGAAAGTCTTTTCTCAAGACACTAACCACACCCGAAGTGTCAATATTATAACCGCCCTCTATAAATGTAATGATCGACTCGCTAGTATATTTTACGAAGTGCGTTTGCAATAAAAGCTGTGAGTAATAATAGTTATGCACCAGATTAAATGCATTATCCAACTCGGCCGCCGCGTTTGGGCCAGGGTCCCTCAACCCCTCATTAGTCCCTGCACTTTGTACAAATAGCTCGCCAGTAAAAGCTTCAACAGCGTAAATTTTCCTCGCATCCAGAGCATACACACCTCTGCTATCTACAGAGTACTGATCCGCTCCCACCCACTTGAATATTATTTCATCGATTATCTTCATTCTTTTGGAGGGATCGCCCTCCGCCGCAAAAGCTCCGATCAAAGATTTCAACTGACCCGATATATCCTTCACCATCGCCTGATGAAGATCATACACATTGCCAAAACCAATAAGATTTGGAAGAGCACCAATGTCCTCCCCCACTTCTACATATTCATAAACCTCAGTATCAGTCTTGTCTTGCAAAAACCAAACGTCAGTCATTGACTTCGTCGAACCATCAGCCCCAACAAAACCTCCTAATTGCCGATGCTGATTTCCGTTTCCATCTATATAGCCACCTTCCTCAAAGGTTAAACTTAACGAAGCAACTCCAGCCTCAGAGAGCGACAACAACTCTCCATCGTTCACAAGTCCATCCATGCTGAGATCTTTCCAAACTTTTAACTGTGAAAATCTCTCATCTTGAGCATCCACCCTACCATCCTTGTTCGAATCGAATTCAGCAAGCGCTTCGAATCCATTGCTTACATTGCTAGAGTTATTGCCAAAAAGCTCACTTCCATCGTCGATTGAACCGTTGCCGTTTTTATCAAAGACTAAGAGCGCATCATCCTGAGAAACCCATCCGGTCAGTTCAGAAAAACCATTACCATCGTGATCGAAGTGAACTCCCTCACTGACTCCTACCGTTTCAACACCATCGCCATCAAGATCCAAAATAATCGGCGAAACCGTACTGCTTGCTTTCTTAAAAGCCTCTTGAACTTTCTCCGCTAGTACAGGCGCCCCAACGTAAAGACCCTCTACTAAATTTTTCCATAAAGAAGGTGTAAAAAATGGGTCCTCTTCCGGTACAGGGTCGGATGGACTTAGCCCCTCCAATTCATTATGTTGCTCATAAATGTTCTTCAACCTATCCAGCTCAGCCGCCGTAGTAGGATCAGCAGAATAGAGAAGTGAACCTAGATGCTCTGGAGTTTTACTCCACCAACTTTTCTTTTCCGCATCGTAGGTAAATCCCTCTATGTGGTAAGGATCAATATAATAGGCTAGCGAAGAAACTCGACCAACCACCCCTATACCAAGAACTTTCGCGCCAGCCAGGCTATTAAAAAAAGATGTGCCAGCTATCTTTTGATTACGACTCAGTGCCATATTGCCCACCCGAAGAAAATAAGTACAGCCGGAACAAGTAGCACTAAAAAGCCTACCAGGATAATTAATGAGAAATAATAGTTACTCTCACCCTTAAATCGCCCTCTGGTTATAAACGAAAGAAACGCAAAACCGATCTTGTAAAGCAGCTTATTAACTATAAAATCCATTATCAATTCTAACACTCAACCGTCCTCACCAATAAACGCGCCACTTCGGTAGCGAGCATAGAAATCAAACGAAATATTTTCCGCCCCAAAAACTCTCAAAATCCTCCGTTAGCGTTCAATCGACTACCTTTCTTTTACGCTTTCGCTGAATTGCGCCTGTAACGGACCTAATAAATACTCAATAATCGACACTTATAATTTTCACCTTTGCAAATATTTTGAGTCAAACTTAATTAGGGCGTTACCCAGCATCCCCAACGAGGTTCCGCCCATGCAAGGACAGGTAGAAAGAAAAAAACAATATCAACTTATAAAAAACAGTCTTCATAGACTGCCTCCAATTTTCTTTATTAGCATCTGAATTATTCGTCAAAACCACCACCTCTCTGCACATAAAAAAACTAAGACCTGTTGCCACAGCAACGTTTTCTAGGCACAGCCTTCTTTCACGTGCACTTTTTATCATAAGTCATGACCATTAACTTCATGAGGCGCCTTATTTAAGTTCAAGCTTCAGTTCGATCTGCTTAAGCAGCTCAACCAGTCGCCCATCTAAAGTTTCAAAATCATTTCGACCTTTATCGAACTGATAAAGCACCTCAATCCCTTCACCAAATATCCGATTGCTTTCCCAAGTCATTACACCACCACTGACATATACAGACTTACCATCCATGCCTTGAAAATGGTAAATCGTCAGATCTGAAAATTTATATTCGCTTCGCCCCTCAATAATAGAATCCGGTTGCCGTTCTTTTATTTGCGTACTGCTTCTGGGCGATGTAGTGTCAGTCGGCCGGACTCGCACAACCATTTGCGAATCTCGAGCCGTCTCTGGCTTTATGATTTGCATATCTGTCAGTCGTACACCAAAAGTCGCCACATCCGAATCATACGATTTTATTGATGCGCACTCAGATGGTTTGACACTAAAACTAAAATCCGCCACTTCACAACGCTTCTCGTTGACGTCCATCGCAACTGCAAGCGAGCTACTCTCGAATGGCATCATGGGTAGGGCTACCCCCAGCAAAACTAGGAAAATACTTCTGGTTACATAGCGCTTCGCTTCCATACTTTCCTGCCTCACCGCTCTCGCAAGCTCTCACTCGCTGCAACTTGCAACGGACTTAAGAAATACTCAATTATCCTTCGCTGATCTGTTTTTACTTCTGCAGTCACCGCCATACCCGGCAGTAATTTGATATCTTGCCCTTTAATATTCAAATGATCCGAATCCAAGCGAATCTTGCCGCTGTATATCAAGCCACGCTTTTCATCCTCCAGAGCGTCATCAGAAATACTGATGACTTCACCCGAGACCGCTCCATATTTGGTGAAAGTAAAAGTTTCTACTTTTATCGTTACGGCTTGTCCCTGGTGAACAAACCCAACATCTTTGTTCTCAAAAACAGCCTCAACCTCAACCGGTTGCCCCATCGGCACAATCGTCAACAGCGGCTGCGCAGGTGTCACCACCCCACCCACCGTATGCACATTCAACTGCTGTACCGTGCCGTCCACCGGGGCCTCCAGTGTCGTCAGTCCATCCTGATATTCGGCTTTGGCAAAATCCTGCTTCAAAGACGCCACCTTCTGATCCGCCTGCTGCAACAAATCCAGCATAGACCGTCGGGTCTGCGCGACCACACCAGCCCTCCTGCGCTCAGCCTCCTGTCGCGCCGCTGAGGACTGCAATAAGCTGGCTTGCTGCACGCTCAACTGTCGTTCAACGTCCAGCCGCGCCTGCTCCTTTTCCAGATAGGCATGGCGAGCGATGTACTGTTTCTCCAGCAGATGCTGATAGTCATCCGCCAACTTGGCGACGATAGGTAGGGTTTTCTGAAGGCTGGCCACCTGTCCACGTGCGGACTGTATGTCGGCCTGGCGCTGGGCTATTTCGGCGTCAACAGTCTCCAGACTGCTGCGGTACTCCTGATACTGACCTTGCAGCCAGCGCTCAGCAGCCAATACGTGCTCGGGGTCCGCTCCCGGAATCGAGCCATTTAAGGTCCGCGGCGCTCGCTGTCGATCGATGGCATCGAGCATGGCGCTCGCCCGGGCACTGTCGATGCGGGCGGCCAACAGCTCGCTTTGCACTCGCCCCACATCAGCCTCAGCGGCCGTAGAGTCCAGCTCCAACAGCAACTGACCGGCTTTCACCGTCTGACCGTCGTGTACATGGATGGCTTTGACCACCGCCGTTTCGCTGGACTGGATCACCTTGCTTTTACCGCTGGGAATGATCTTGCCAGTCGCGGTTGCCACAACATCAATCTTGCCAACACACGCCCAAACCAGCGCAATCGCAGCAAATGCCATGATCGCCCACATGAACACGCGAGGCGCTGGATGAGTTGGACGCTCTTGTAGCTCAAGAGAGGCCGGCAAAAACTGTATTTCATGGGCCAAGCGCTTTGGTGCGTCCATACTCCGACGAGCCTTCCATGACTCACGCAAGACGTGTCGATAACGCCGCAACAGGCCTGCCGATTCAGCGTTAGACATTGCTGGCTCCTTGCTGCAAGCGGTACAAGCGTGAGTAATGCCCAGCCTGATGGGTCAAGAGTTCGGCATGACTGCCCTGCTCAACGATCTGACCGCGATCAACCACAACAATGCGATTGGCATCCCGCACGGCTGAGAGCCGGTGGGCAATGATGATGACCGTGCGGCCTTTGCAGATATCCTTCATGTTTTGCTGAACCACGCGCTCGGACTCGTAGTCGAGAGCGCTGGTGGCTTCGTCGAAAATCAGGATCCGCGGATTCCCCATCAGCGCTCGAGCAATAGCAACCCGTTGCCGCTGACCTCCAGACAATGATGCGCCGTGCTCTCCTACCACGGTGTCATAGCCTTCGGGGAGCTCCAGAATGAACTCGTGGGCACCGGCGAGCTTGGCCACATGAATGACCTTCTCCAGTGATACGCCGGGATCGGCCAGGGCTATGTTTTCGCGGATGCTACGAGCAAATAGCATGTTGTCTTGCAACACCACGCCAATCTGTCGGCGCAACGAAGAGACGTCCGCCAGCGCCAAGTCCATGCCATCCACCATTACACGCCCACGCTCGGGGACGTGAAGCCTCTGGAGCAGGCGAGTCAGCGTGCTCTTACCTGAGCCTGAACGCCCGACGACGCCAATTACCTGCCCCGCCTCAATGCGAAGGCTCACACCGCGCAGGATCTCGGCTCCATCAGGGCGATAGCGAAAATGGACTTGGTCGAATTCGATGTGACCGCGAATCGGCGGCAACGAACTGCGTGTCGCTTGAGCGATCTCGGTTCGAGTGTTGAGGATGTCGCCCAGACGCTGCACGGAAACGCCGGTCTGCTGGAAGTTAGTCCACAGCTGCGCCAAACGCATGATCGGCTGTGCTACGCGACCGGCCAGCATATTGAAGGCAATCAGTTGGCCTACCGACAACTGCCCTTCAATTACCAGTCGAGCGCCCACCCACAAGGTCGCTACAGTGACCAATTTGCCAATCAGCGACACGCTTTCATTAGCAATAGTGGACAGGGTCTGGGTTCTAAAACCCGCTGCCACATAGCCAGCCAGTTGGTTGTCCCATTTACGGATGGCCTGAGGTTCAACGGCCATGGATTTGAGAGTGTCGATACCGTTGACGGTCTCGACCAGAAAGGCCTGGTTCTCAGCCCCTCTGGCGAAGCTGTCGTTCAGTCGCGAGCGCAGTATCGGTGTGATTAGCACCGACACTAGGATATAGAGCGGCAATGACACCAGCACGATGAGTGTCAACCAACCGCTGTAATAGAACATCACTGCCAGGAACACGACGGAAAACAGTACGTCGAGAATCAGCGTGATCGCATTGCCAGTGAGGAAGCTGCGAATGTTCTCCAGCTCCCGGACTCTAGCCACAGAGTCGCCCACACGCCGCGCTTGAAAATAGGCCAACGGCAGCGTGATTAAGTGCCGGAACAACTTGGAACCCAACTCCACATCGATACGGCTGGCCGTATGGGCAAACACGTAGCTGCGTAGCCCAGTCAAGCCCGACTCGAACAGCATGACCACCGCCAAACCCACCGCGATCACGTCCAGCGTGGTCAAACCGTGGTGCACCAGGACCTTGTCCATCACCACTTGAAAGAAGAGCGGTGTCACCAGCGAGAATATCTGCAGCACAAACGAAACCAGCATGATCTCGCCGAGCAGCTTTCTGTATTTAACAATGGCGGGAATGAACCAGGTGAAATCGAACCGAGAAGATTCACCAGGCGTATTTGCCTCTGAGCGAATCAGCATCAGTTGACCCGTCCAGCGGGATTGAAGAGCCTCAAGGGTGATTACTTCGGGGCGTTGCACGGCCGGGTTGTGAATCAACACCTTGCCTTGATCCAGACGCGCAATAATGAAGAATTCCCCATTCACATCGGTGGCGATGGCGGGCAGCGGTGTTCGATGAAGGCGGTCGATGGAGGTGTTCGCCATCTTGGCTTTGAGACCGAGCTTTCGCGCAGCCAACAACATATCCGCGTGACCAAATGGGTGATCAACGTTTCCGAACTCATGAGCGAGCTGCTCGGCGGAAGCCGCAACTTGATGAAACCTGGCGAGCATCACAAGCGAAGCTAAGCCAGTGTCAAATGGGGGCGCCTGTTCAGGCGTTGCATCGCCCGCTTCAGTTTCAATCATTACGTTTACAGAATTCCTTGTGCAGGCGGCAACCTGCACTCCAGGCACGGAGTGAAACCGTGGTTAATAAAAAGCACACTCTAGATAATGAGCATGTATGCCCAAGGGCTCGCTATTGATCTGAATCCACTCAAATCCCCGGCGGGAGAAAATCTCGCTCAGGCACATAATCCTGCTTTAAGTAGACGGATAGAGACTTAAGGTCATCCACACTCAAAGTCCCTGCAGCCTGTTTCAGCTTGAGGTTGTCGATAATGTAGTCATAACGTGCGTTGTTATAGTCGCGCACCACCGAATACAACTGCCTTTGCGCGGTGAGCACGTCAGCAATATTGCGCGAACCAATATCGACACCTACCTGATTGGCCTCGACGGATTTGCGGGCAGAGACGATCCCCTGTCGGCGCGAAGCAATCTGTGCGATATCGGTATTAACCCCTCTAAACGCATTGCGCGCATTCAATACAATCTCACGGCGCCGATCTTCTTTTTCATCCTGACTTTGTAACAGTCGCTCGACAGACTCTTTAACTTTGGAGTGAGTCATTCCACCAGAGTAAATCGGAATATTCAGTTCAATACCGATACTGCCTTGCGCAACATTGTCACGGTAGCCATTGCGGCCAAAATCCGTGGGATTGCTGTAACCGAAACTGTCGTTGTCACCCTTGCGGTAAGAGGCTACCGCATCGATCGTCGGCAAGTGACCAGCCTTGTGCTGCTTGAGCGTTTGGTCAGCGGCTTGCTCCGCTTGCTCGCTAGCTTGAAGCTGCAGATTCTGCCGAACCGCTGTGTCGACCCACGATTGTGCTTCGTTAGGAATGGGCGACTCGACAGGGAGTTGGTGTCCCATTCCAGAAATGGTTCTGTAGGGTTGATTGGTCAAACGACCCAACGCCTCAAACGCGTCATCGACCTTGCGCTGCACGACTTGCCGATTCGCCTGCACGTTGTCATAGGCCGCTTGTGCGTCGTACACGTCAGTAATGCTTGAGGCACCGTCTTCCAGCCTACCTTGCGCCTGGTCACGCTGATGGAGCAGAGCGGCTTCTTCAGCTTGGGCGGCAGCCAAAGCATCAAGCTGACGCAGTGTCTCGAAATACGCTTGAGCAACAGTCAACGCCAAGGACTGTACCTTGGCCGAAAGCTCTAGCTCCGCTTGGGCAACGCTGGACTCTGCCGCCTTTAACTGGAACCAGCGGTCTACACGAAAAAGCGGTTGACTGAGGTTAGCGCGAAACGTGGTCCCGCTGCGTTCACGACTGAGAGAGGGCTCGTCGCGCTCCAGCCGTACCGTCTCTGAAGTTGCACCTGCCGTCAGATTTGGCAGCAGGCCCGAACGAGCCTGAGGAACCGCTTCGCGCTGAGCCAAGTAGGCGTGGCGCGCGGCAGCCAGTTGAGCGTCATTGTTAAAGGCGGACTGGTACACACCAAGAAGGTCGGCATGCTCCAAGGAAGAATTATCAAACGCAAAAGCTAAAGGGCTCGATACGCAGCCCATGAATAATACACTTTGGCACACTGTGTTAATGAGATTCATTGCTTATCCAAGAAATGCTCGACTTTAAACATCAATCCATTAGCTCGGCTTAACAGTCAGAAACTTGATTCCTTGTTTCCTAAGCAAAGATCACACACACTCGGCCCAGTTAAAAACCGGGCGGGCAGCCAATTTTTTCGATAAGCATCAATAGGTTATGAATAGCTCGCAAAATCGGACAATAATAACATTTAGCTATAACCTAAATAGCGATTAGCTTTATAACCCGTAGCGCTTCAGCCATGCGGGTAAATCAGGAAAAGCAATACCCACCTGTCGAATCATGCCAAATTGTAAAAGGCAGCTCGAACCATCAACACGCATTGTTATACTTCACTCATAACCAATTTTTTTATCGCAATCGGTAAGAAGTATTTTTAATACTATTTGCTTTAATCCCCATAGGAGATGTAGAAATCCGTTGCGCGTTTAATAGCAATCGGACTTTGTCATTTGGGAGTGGGCGTCTGTGTCGTATCGACATGGCTTATGGAGATAATATCAAAGAGCCACCACTGGTTCCATGCACCTTTGTTATCACTCGCACCTACCTACGAAGTCTGCTTAGCTATTCCAGTTCCGTCGTCGTGTTTTAAACTTCACGCAAACCATTGTTTTTAAATGATTTTTACAGAATATTGTCGAAAAATAGCAATGCACCTCTTTCAAAACCAAGTCGCATCCTGCGGGCTGATGGCGACCAACGGTCGCATAAGCGGTATGAACGGTGAGTCGAGTTCGATTTCTACATCATAGTTTTTGGTCAGTGCTCAGTGGCACCTCCGGATCGAGTAGTGAAGCCTCGCTCCCCTTTCGCTTGGGCTCCTCTTTTCTGTTCCGTTCCCTGAACTTGCTAGAGCACAAACAAAAAACCCGGCGCGAAGGCCGGGTTACCCATTCTCTCCTACCGCCAGCCCCCAGTTGAGAGGGATGGAGAGCCGACGAAAGAACGAGGGCATCAGATATTGCCAAACGGCTTTCAATCGCGCAATGCTCGCTCTGGCTCAGCAGCTCAAGGGCGACAAACCCGAGCTTTCCTTGCGCGATTGCACAGCTACACCGAAATCGCATGCGACGCGAGACATACGTCTGCTGCGCTTCGACCGCTACTTCGTGAAACTGCCATTGCTGAGTATGCCGCATCGTTGCTCCTGGTACTGCACAGAGCTGAAATGGAAATCGATGCAAAACAGTGCAATCATTGATAGCCCATTTCCGTCTGTAGATCTAATAGAATCAAGGGCTTTCAGCATGCCCAGAATACAGCGTTAAGATCGTATAAGAACCGAACAACAAAAATCTGCCATGGAGAAAAGCTCTACGTTACGTGCAGGCCCCCAATCCCTTACTGCCAGTTAGTAGCAATCACTACATTAACTTGATCACGCTGTTCTTGAGTCAGATTGATCTCGCCGCCAGCCGGATCTCCAAAAGAAGCCATGGCGTTGACCAGATTGTCTACCGCATTGGCGTACAACGCTGTACTCCCTGCCTGAATCACATCAATTTTTTGTGCCGCACTCACGTACCAATCTTTGACTGTAATTCGATCATCAGTCCCTCTCGCATCAATTACCAAATTATTGCCATCTCGGGACAGCCACAGGTTTTGGGGTGTAATCCCAGAGATACTAAGGGTATCCATGTCATTGGGCGTAGCAGAGTCATTATTTATAATATCCTGGCCATCTCCTGCGACAAAAATATAAGTATCACTTCCCTCTCCGCCTTGTAGCAGGTCGTTACCTTGGCCTCCTTGCAACAGGTCGTTAGTGCTGGAGCCTATTATAGTGTCATTACCCGATGTACTTACCCTCGATGCAACTTGAGAAGTATTCCAAAAAGCGCCATCAGCAAACTCGACACGCTCCAATTGGTAACGTCCGCTGTTTTCAGTGAACCAGTTGTTGAGTGTCACCTGATCCTGACCATTGATATGGCTAAGCACCAGGCTGCTTCCTGATCGGCTGGCACTGATGTCAGAGGCTTGGATGCCCACACCAAACCGCAGGATATCGACACCGCCATAGTAGTAGGAGATGTTGTCATCGTTGATGACATCCCGCCCATCGCCGAGGTTGAAGACATAGGTGTCGGAACCCGCTCCACCGTTCAACGTATCATTGCCCGTACCGCCTTCAAGCTGGTCATCACCGCTACCGGCCGTCAGCGTATCGTTGCCAGCGCCACCGGATATCACCTGCTTGAAGGCAGCACTGACACCAGTCAGTACATCATCACCTGCACTGCCTATGAGCTGGAGCAACTGGGCAGATAACGCCGCGCTGGTCCACACCGTGCCGTCGGCAAACTCGATGCGCTCCAGCTGATAACGTCCAGTGTTTTCGGTAAACCAATTGGTAACCGTCACCTGATCCTGACCGTTGGCATGGCTAAGCACCAAGCTGGTTCCGGATCGGCTGGCACTGATGTCAGAGGCCTGGATGCCTGCACCAAATCGCAGGATATCGACACCGCCATAGTAGTAGGAGATGTTGTCATCGTTGATGACATCCCGCCCATCGCCGAGGTTGAAGACATAGGTGTCGGAACCCGCTCCACCGTTCAACGTATCATTGCCCGTACCGCCCACAAGCTGGTCATCACCGGTACCGGCCGTCAGCGTATCGTTGCCACCACCACCGGATAGCACCTGCTTGAAGGCAGCGCCGATTCCGGTGAGCACATCATCGCCCGCACCGCCTGTGAGCTGAAGCAACTGGGCAGATAACGCCGCGCTGGTCCACACCGTGCCGTCGGCAAACTCGATGCGCTCCAACTGATAACGTCCAGTGTTTTCGGTAAACCAATTGGTAACCGTCACCTGGTCCTGACCGTTGACATGGCTAAGCACCAAGCTGGTTCCGGATCGGCTGACACTGATGTCAGAGGCCTGGATGCTTGCACCAAATCGCAGGATATCGACACCGCCATAGTAGTAGGAGATGTTGTCATCGTTGATGACATCCCGCCCATCGCCGAGGTTGAAGACATAGGTGTCGGAACCCGCTCCACCGTTCAACGTATCATTGCCCGTACCGCCCACAAGCTGGTCATCACCGGTACCGGCCGTCAGCGTATCGTTGCCACCACCACCGGATAGCACCTGCTTGAAGGCAGCACCGATTCCGGTGAGCACATCATCGCCCGCACCGCCTGTGAGCTGAAGCAACTGGGCAGATAACGCCGCGCTGGTCCACACCGTGCCGTCGGCAAACTCGATGCGCTCCAGCTGATAACGTCCAGTGTTTTCGGTAAACCAATTGGTAACCGTCACCTGGTCCTGACCGTTGATATGGCTAAGCACCAGGCTGGTCCCGGATCGACTGGCACTGATGTCAGAGACCTGGATGCCCGTGCCAAACCGCAAGACGTCGACACCGCCGTAGTAGTAAGAAATGTTGTCATCGTTGATGACATCACGACCATCTCCAAGGCTGAAGAGGTACAGATCGGAGCCTTGGCCGCCGTTCAACGTGTCGTTGCCCGTGCCGCCTTCAAGCAAGTCATTACCGGAGCCGGCCGTCAGCGTATCGTTACCGCCGCCACCTCTTATAACTTGAGACTGACTGCTACTGACACCGGTCAGTACATCGTCACCCGCGCCGCCTGTGAGCTGGAGCATCTGGGCTGACAACGTCGCGCTGGTCCAGACGGTGCCGTCGGTGAACTCTATGCGCTCCAACTGATAACGATCGGTGTTTTCGGTAAACCAATTGGTAACCGTCACCTGGTCCTGACCATTGGCATGGCTAAGCACCAAGCTGGTTCCGGATCGGCTGGCAACGATGTCAGAGGCTTGGATCCCCATACCAAACCGCAGGATATCGACACCGCCATACATGTAGGAGAGGTTGTCATCGTTGATAACGTCGCGCCCATCGCCGAGGTTGAAGAGATAAATATCGGAGCCTTGCCCCCCGTTCAATGTGTCATTACCCGTACCGCCCGCCAACTGGTCATCACCGCTTCCAGCCGTCAGCGTATCGTTGCCACCACCACCGGATAGCACCTGCTTGAAGGCCGCGCCGATTCCGACGAGCACATCATCACCCGCGCCGCCTGTGAGCTGGAGCAACTGAGCGGACAGTGTCGTGCTGGTCCAGACGGTGCCGTCGGCGAACTCGATGCGCTCCAGCTGATAACGTCCAGTGTTTTCGGTGAACCAATTGGTGACCGTTATCTGATCCTGACCGTTGACATGGCTAAGCACCAGGCTGGTGCCGGATCGGCTGGCAATGATGTCGGCGGCCTGGATGCCCGTGCCAAACCGCAAAACGTCGACACCGCCATACATGTAGGAGAGATTGTCATCGTTGATGACGTCACGCCCATCGCCGAGGTTGAAGAGGTACAGGTCGGAGCCTTGGCCACCATTCAACGTGTCATTGCCCGTACCGCCCTCAAGCTGGTCAGCACCAGCGCCGGCGGTCAAAGTATCGTTACCACCGCCACCTCTTATAACTTGAGCCTGACTGCTACTGACACCGGTCAGCACATCGTCACCCGCGCCGCCTGTGAGCTGGAGCACCTGGACAGACAACGCCGCGCTGGTCCACACCGTGCCGTCGGCGAACTCGATGCGCTCCAACTGATAACGATCGGTGTTTTCGGTGAACCAATTGGTGACCGTCACTTGGTCCTGACCGTTGACATGGCTAAGCACCAGGCTGGTACCGGATCGGCTGGCAAGGATGTCGGCGGCCTGGATACCCGTGCCAAACCGCAAAACGTCGACACCGCCATACATGTAGGAGAGATTGTCATCGTTGATGACGTCACGCCCATCTCCGAGGCTGAAGAGGTACAGATCGGAGCCTTGCCCACCGTTCAACGTGTCGTTGCCCACACCGCCCTCAAGCTGGTCATCCCCGACCCCGGCCGTCAACGTGTCGTTGCCACCACCACCGGACAGCACCTGCTTGAAGGCAGCACCGATTCCGGTGAGCACATCATCGCCCGCGCCACCCATGAGCTGGAGCAGTTGGGCAGACAACACCGAGCTGGTCCACACCGTGCCGTCGGCGAACTCGATGCGCTCCAGTTGATAACGATCGGTGTTTTCGGTAAACCAATTGGTAACCGTCACCTGATCCTGACCGTTAATATGCCTAAGCACCAGGCTGGTTCCGGATCGGCTGGCCATGATGTCAGAGACCTGGATGCCCGTGCCAAACCGCAAGACGTCGACACCACCGTAGTAGTAAGAGATGTTGTCATCGTTGATAACGTCCTGCCCATCTCCTACGTTGAAGAGATAGATGTCGGAGCCCGCCGCACCGTTGAGAATATCATTACCAGTACCGCCTTCGAGTTGGTCGTCACCCGCGCCAGTCGTCAGGTTGTCATTACCGCCCCCGCCAAGGAATGTTTGGCTGACCCTAGAACTAGCTCCTGTAATAACATCATCGAACTCCGTTCCAGTCCTATTTAGTAGACTACTTGTAAGCTCTGAACTCATCCAGACAGTTCCATCGGCAAACTCAATTCGTTCCACCTGATAACGAGAACCTAGCTGAATGAACCAGTTAAGAAAAACCACTTGATCATGGCCATTACCATGCTGTAAAAGCAAGCTACTCCCCTGAATGCTAACGTTTATATCCGCGGGGCATATTCCTTCACCAAAGTACAAGACATCCGAGTCTCCAAGATTTTCAACATCTTCGTTGATTACATCTCGCCCGTCACCAAGATTGAAATGATAAACATCTGAACCAGTACCACCTTCAATATAATCATTGCCGCCTCCTCCAATGAGCACATCGTCACCCTGGGCTCCAAACAATTTGTCATTACCCAGTCCTCCACTCAAATTATCGGATGAGGCGTAACCATGAATTTCATCATCGCCTGGAGTAGTGATACCCACCATGGCCTTAATTTGTTCAAGTCTCCATATCGCACCATCAGCAAAGCGGATCTCTTCTAAATAATAGTCACTCGCACCATCACTATAAAAATAATTGACTACTTTTATCCTGTCAGCACCACCACGTAAAACAAGAACCAAATCATCTCCCGAGCGAGTGACGCCTATTTCGGAGGGTGCTATATCTGAAGCAAATTCGATGAAGTCGACCTTATTATCGCCGCTATCAAAATTATTAAGTGTGTCGTGCCCCCACCCCCGACTGAATCGATAAATATCAGATCCCTCATCACCACTAAGATAATCGTCGTCAGCCCCACCGTCCAAAATATCATTACCAGCGTCACCATATAAAGTGTCGCGGCCAGCCAAGCCGAAAAGTGCATTATTATGGGAGTCGCCATACAACTCATCGTTAATTAATCCACCTAGCGAGTAACCCATATTGGCCAGCAGACAATCAAAGCCTGGAACATTAACATCTCCGGCTTGCCGCAGATTAGTCAGTATAGCCCCGCCCTGCACACCAGAGTCTAATAGAGCCTTAGAAAATTCGGACATCTCTTGCGCGCCGAGCGCAGAATCTTCGTCATATGCAAATCGTAACATTTCGACCAAACGAGCAACGTCAAATTTTAATTCGTAATTTTCAAAGCCAAGATCGATTGCTTCAACTAAAGGCCTAAAGTGAGTCTGCAACATTAACCCCGAATACAGAAAACCAGCCAGTTGGCCATATGCCTGCATGAGTTTTGCGGCAGCATTAGGTCCCGGATTGCCAGTGCCTACATTGATCCCGGCTGACTGGATAAAGCCTTGTCCCGAAAACGCTTCCAAGGCATAAAGTTTGCGCCCATCATCGATATATCCCCCACGACTGACTGAAGTATATGCAGCCGCTCCGCTCCAAGAGAATATGATTTGATCGAGCAGCGAGTATCTCTTCGTAGTGTCTGTCTCAACCGCAAACTGCTCAACTAACTGTTTAAGGTGCCCAGTCGTATCGCGCAATATTGCCTGACTCAGGTCCGCCACATTACCAAACCCATCCAGGTCGATTGAAGATGCCGTCTGTTCCCCCAATACTATTTTGTTTAGATCTACAGTCCGCGCGGTGTCCACCACAAACCAAACATCGTCCAAATCATGTGACGCACCGCTACTATCTGTATAGGTTCCCGATTGCAGCACTTTATTGCCTTGGGAATCAGTCGTATTTTCGTCTACGTAACCTACGCTAAGGCTTTGAACATTAGCCTCGCCAAGGCTCAACAACTCTCCCTCATCAAGTTTCGCATCACTATTACTATCTTTCCATACTCCCAACTGGCCAAAAGCCGCATCATTAGCATCTATTTTGCCGTCATGATTACTGTCCAGGTCAGCTAACACCGAGAACCCATTGGTAGCTATTTGCCCGTTTGTCAAATGAGTGTAATTGCCGAAAAGCTCACTCCCATCGTCTATTTGTCCATTGCCATTTCGATCCCATATTAATAAACCATCATCTTTTCCGACCCAGCCGGTGCTTTCAGCGAAGCCATTGCCATCGTGATCAAAATATACACCGCTACTCAAAGACAGTGTTTCAACTCCGTCTCCATCCAAATCCAAGATCAGTGGACTTACCGTATTCAGGGCGGCATCATAGGCATCACGCAAATTCTCAACTATCAAATCTGTGAAGTTGAAAATGCTAGAGGAAACGGCATCCGTAATATCATCCAGAGCCCCGACCACATAATCATTGAACGCTTGAGCGAAGTCCCCGGTCGCCTCCATCGCATCCTGAAAACTTTCTATGGCCGATGTATAAGCCTCACCTAGCACCTCACCCAAGCCGTGAAGAGCGTTACTCAAAGAGTCAATATATGGATTTAAATCAATACTTTCATCGCCACTATTCATTGCCATAACCGTGAGCACTGCGCCAGCCGCTGTAATTACTACAGCCGTAGCGATCAAAGCCGGGGCCGAAGCTGCGCCGACTGCAGCAGCTAATGTCGCCGACGCCACAATTGCCGACAGATCGGCAAAGACAGAGTAAATATCACTTACGTGAACTTCACCAGAATCGTCGATGGTCGTTTTCATATTCAAAAAGTCACGACCAAGGGCCGAATAAGCAAGAGCTGAACCTGCGATAGGCAGGCGTTTCCCCATCATCTCCCCGAAGCTAACTAACGTCTGCGTTGCTCCAAGGGCCGCACTAAAAACTTGCCCTTTTGATGCATCAACAATTACCGACCCCGACCCCACTGGTGTACTTAGATAAGACAGGGCGCTGGAAATTGCATCTAATGTACTTTTATCCACTTTAATTCCTCCTTGCCTTCCTTAAAAAGAAGACGGAAATGCAAAGCGCAAAAAAACCAACGCCACCGAGAACCCAAACACTACCTCTCTTACCTTTAGCCAACCTCTCTTCGGACATCGCTCTACTGATGATCTCTTTACCATCCACCTCCAGAACTACTAATTTTCGCTGCTCCAACGCAGGCAAAAATTTTTGTTCATACCAGAAAACACGGGCATGCTTACCTAATAAATCCGAGCTTTTCTGCTTCGTTATGCACGTTGGATACCCCCCTAAATTTGAAGCACAGGTAAACCGATAAACATTCTCACCGTCGATGATTTTCGTGATGGCTTTACCCTTGAATCTTTCCTCCGAAAGAACACCTGAGGACTCGCTTAATCTATCCGGAATGTATGATATGGACTGATGCCACAGAACAATAATCACAAATCCCAGATAACCAACGAAACTAAAAATCGCAAAATTTCTGTAGGCAACCCTAGATCGATCGGAAATGTTAGCGCCCATTATTTTTCACCAAAATAGTAATTTGTTTACCAACTCAATCAAGGTTAATCATCGCTCCCTGAGCCCCTCCGACAGATGTTGCTCTAGAGGGCTCAACAAATACTCGATAACTTTCCTATGATCCGTCCTTACCTCGGCGGACACAGACATTCCCGGCATCAACTGTATTTCTTGCCCTTTCACCAAAACTTTGGCTTTCGGCAGCCGAATCCTGACGCTATATAAAAGCCCACGTCTTTCATCTTCTATCGCGTCATCGGAAACACTGATAACTTCGCCCTCTAACACGCCATACTTGGTGAACGTAAATGTTTCGACTTTTACCGTAACCAACTGTCCGGCATGTACAAAACCGATATCTTTGTTCTCCAGCATGGCTTCAACCTCAACAACCTGATCTTTGGGCACGATCACCATCAACGCTTGAGCGGCCGTCACTACTCCACCGACCGTGTGAATAGCCAATTGCTGAACAGTGCCATCCACCGGTGCCGTTAAGTGCATCAGGTGATCACGTTGTTCAGCCTTTCTAACTTCCTGAGTCAGTGATGCAATCTTTTGCTCGGATTGCTGCTGAAGATCGAGCATCTCGCGGCGGGTCTGGGCAAGAATTCCCTCTCGACGACGCTGCGCTTCTTTTTTTGTTGCTTGCAACTCGATGACCCGCACTTGCTGCACGGCCATTTCTCGTTCAAGGTCTAATAGTGCCTGTTGTTTTTCTAAGTAGGCATGACGAGGTACATATTGTTTTTCCAACAGCAGCTTATAGTCATCGGCCAAGCGTCGACTGATGGGTAAGGTTTTGAGCAGTGATGCGACAGTGGCCGTTGCCGACAGAATTTCTGCAGATCGCTGATCAATCTCCGCATCTACTTGATCCAAAGCACTGCGCATTTCAAGGTATTGGCCTTGTAACCACCGTTCTGCGGCCAATTGCTGTAACGGGTCTGCATTCTTAATTTTGCCCGTCAAAGGACCGGGCTCTTTGCGGGATTCAATTACCTCCAGCATTGCACCGGCCCTGGCGCTATCTACCTCAGCAGCCAACAAGTCGTTGCTCAAGCGTTTCACATCTGCCCCTGTTGCACTGGCATCCAGGTCGACAAGGACGTCCCCAGCTTTGACTTGTTCACCGTCGTGAACATGGATCGCCTTGACCACAGCTACTTCGCTGGGCTGAATAGTTTTGCTTCTCCCGCTGGCGACTACCTTGCCAGTCGCCGTGGCAACCACATCAATTTCTCCTAGGCAAGCCCATAGCAACGCTAAGCCAGCAAAGAGCATGATTGCGAACAGTGTATAGCGCGGCGCCGGATGCACCGGTTGCTCTTGCAAAGCCAGGGCAGCCGGCAGAAATTGCACTTCATGGGGGAGCCGGTGGGGAGTGTCCAACAACCTGCGCTGCCCCCACGAATGCCGCCAGGCATGATGGTAGCGGCGCAATAACTCGCGTGTTGCCGAAGATTGGCCCATGGCAGTTCAACCTTGCTGCAAGCGATGCAAACGTGAGTAATGACCGGCTTGAAGCGCCAGCAGTTCGGAGTGGGTACCTTGCTCCACGATCTGACCACGGTCCATGACCGCAATGCGATGAGCATCGCGCACAGCGGAAAGCCGATGGGCGATGATGATCACCGTGCGACCTTTACAAATGTCCTTCATGTTCTGCTGGATAACTCGCTCGGATTCGTAATCAAGGGCACTAGTGGCCTCATCGAAAATTAAAATCCTTGGGTTACCGATAAGTGCTCGAGCAATCGCAACCCGTTGTCGCTGACCGCCAGACAACGAAGCTCCGTGCTCACCCACCACCGTGTCATAGCCCTCCGGCAACTCCAGGATGAAATCATGGGCTCCGGCCATCTTGGCTGCATGTATGACTGCCTCCAGCGGTGCGCCAGGATCTGTGAGGGCGATGTTTTCACGGATGCTGCGGTTGAACAGCATATTGTCTTGTAGCACTACTCCGATTTGACGACGCAGGGATGAAACATCTGCCAAAGCCAAGTCCATGCCATCGACTAGAACACGTCCTCGCTGCGGTACATAAAGTCGCTGCAACAAACGCGTCAGTGTGCTTTTCCCGGAGCCGGAGCGTCCTACTACCCCCAATACCTCGCCAGCCTGAATAACGAGACTGACTCCACGCAGGACTTCTGACCCTTCTGGCCGATAACGAAACTGAACTTGATCAAATTCCACGTGACCTTTAAGCGCTGGCAAAGCACTGCGGGTGGCCTGGGACAGCTCAGTGCGACTATTTAGAATGTCGCCTAAACGCTGTACTGAAACACCTGTCTGCTGAAAGTTGGTCCACAGTTGAGCTAAGCGAATAATCGGTTGCGAAACGCGTCCCGCTAACATGTTGAAAGCAATCAGTTGCCCGACCGAAAGCTGGCCGTCGATAACTAATCGCGCGCCTAACCAAAGCGTAGCCACCGTCACCAGCTTGCCGATCAACGAAACACCTTCATTCGCGATGTTCGACAGGGTTTGCGTTCTGAACCCTGCAGATACGTAGGCGGCGAGCTGGTTATCCCACTTGCGGGTGATCTGTGGCTCGACCGACATCGACTTGAGCGTATCTATGCCATTGATCGTCTCTACCAGAAATGCTTGGTTTTCCGCTCCCCGGGCAAAACTCTCTCTCAACCGAGAGCGAAGTAAAGGTGTAATAAATATGGAAACCAGTACATACATAGGCAACGAGACTACAACAACCAGCGTCAGCCAACCGCTGTAGAAAAACATCACGGTGATAAAAACCACCGAGAACAAGATATCTAACACCAAGGTGATAGCATTACCTGTCAGAAAACTTCGGATGTGCTCCAACTCTCTGACTCTAGCCACCGAGTCGCCCACTCTTCTGGCCTGGAAATACGCCAAAGGCAGTGTCACCAAATGGCGGAACAAACGGGACCCTAATTCCACATCGATACGGCTGGCTGTATGTGCAAAAACGTAGGTCCTCAAGCCACTCAGAAGAGTTTCAAATAACATGATCCCTAGTAGTCCAACGGCAATGACATCCAAGGTGGTCAGCCCGTGGTGTACCAGCACCTTGTCCATTACCACTTGAAAGAAGAGTGGTGTCAGTAGCGAGAAAATTTGTAGAACAAAGGAGACAAGTAGCACTTCACTGAGTAATTTTCGGTATTTTATAATGGACGGGATAAACCAGGTGAAATCGAATCTGGCTAATTCGGCGGCTTGAGTGGCCTGTGAGCTCAATAAGATGAGTTCTCCCTGCCACATACCCAATAACTGGTCTGTACTTAAAACCTCGGGACGCAACGACTCTGGATTGTGTATCAGGATTTTGTCTTGATCAAACCGAGCAATGATGAAGAAGCGTCCGTCGGTTGCGCAAGCGATGGCAGGTAAAGGAGTATGTGCCAAGCGCTCAATTGTTGTCTTGACGACTTTGGTTTTTAACGCCAGCTCGCGTGAAGCCAGCAATATTTCCGTTTTACCAAACGCCTGTCCTTGGGAAAGGTACTGGTGACTAAGCTCCTCCGCAGAGGCAGCTATATTATGAAAACGAGCGAGCATCACTAGACAAGTCAGTCCGGTGTCGACTGCCTCGGGCGGCAGTCCGGCGGCTGTATCGACGCCTTCATCAAAAATCGCATCCATAGGTATACGACTCGCTTCTGCCTCTGACGAAGAGGCACTAAAGCGAGCGTAGACTAGGAATTTACGACGAACTAAAAATACTTAGATCAAAATGCTATCACACCATTTACTGTTAAGTACTAGTTGAGGGCCACCCTCCTTGCGCTTCCTAAAAGAGAAAATATTTATTGACGTCAATTTTGCGATCTGCACACACGAAGGAGTTCTTGACGCCAAAGAAACTCCGTAAGCTTTTCGCAAGGAAAATGGAGTCCAGCGATTGCAACGACTCGCTAGGTTTCTTAGGAAAGATATCTGGCAAAACTCTTAAGCGTCCCTTGATCGAACCGCTCGCAATTATAATTTGCGATAAGCTGTTTCATGGCCGCTCGAGCCATCTCACACTTTCAATGCTTCTATAAATCTCATATAGAATCGACTGATAAATGATGCCCCTCGATTACCATATCGAATACAAAAGAAACACCACTATCAATCGGATCAAGCGAGCCAACATATAGACCATCGATCCCGGCTTGGCTCTGCTCGATAAGTGCAGTGAGGCTGTCGCTTGCCGGATGGACATCAACCTGCATCAGAATGCGTTAAGGAGTCGAGAGCCAATTAGGCTACCGTCGTGGCAAAATCCAACGGCGGTCATTGGAGTCCTGCGACAGCTGAGCTAGAGTCTCGAAATCCATCAGCCCGGCGGTCCACCCTTAGCCGTCACAAGGAATAAGCCATGCAGATCCGGTACTTGAAGATTGCGAACTTCCGCAAGCTCCTGTCCGTTCGAATCGATCCGGCAAGCACCACCACCTTCTTGTCGGCGCTAACAACAGCCTCACAACACGGCTAGCCTAGGTCAAAGGATTGGGCCCAATCAATGCGTCAGGATATCCCTCTGATACAACCACTCGATGAATCGGCGACCTCCGAGGCAAACCGCCGACAAGCCCTTGCCGCCGGAAGCCTGGCGCATGCCGCACACGATGGTTTGACCGACGTAATCTATGTACTGCTGCCCATATGGCAGACCTACTTTGGCCTCAGCTATGCCCAAGTAGGTCTGCTGCGTGGCGTTTATGCGGGAATGATGGCCGGCTTCCAACTGCTGGCCAGTCGCGGCGCGCGCAGGTGGGGCCGTGAAACGCTGCTGATCCGAGGCACAGCCTTGGCCGGCATTGCCTATTTGCTTGCCGCACAGGCCACCGATATAGGCCTGTTGCTGTTGGCGTTGATGATCGGCGGGCTGGGCGCCAGTACGCAGCATCCGCTCGCATCGGCCCTGGTATCGGATGCCTATGATGGAAGCGGCCGGGTCAAGCAGGCACTGGCTCAGTACAATTTTGCTGGAGATGTCGGCAAGGCCGTCATTCCGGGCGCGACCGGGTTGGCATTGGCGTACATCTCCTGGCAGACCAGCGCCACGCTGCTTGGAATGATCGGCATCGCCGCCGCGATCGGCCTCTGGTTGCTGGTTCCCAAAACTCGGGAAAGCGTAACGGACAAAAAGAAAATCACAATCTCCGACAAGACCGGCACCACGTCGGGCCTCGTGGCACTGATCGCTACCGGAACTCTCGACAGCGGCGTGCGCATGGGTTTCCTGACTTTCCTGCCGTTCCTACTGCAAAGCAAGGGAGCCAGCACTGGGCATATCGGCCTGGCGCTTTCACTGCTGTTCTTCGGCGGCGCCTTTGGCAAGCTGTTCTGTGGCTACCTCGGCGCCCGGCTTGGCCCCGTGCGCACGGTGATCTGCACCGAGGTGCTGACGGCATTACTCATCCTGCTGGCGCTGGTGCTGCCCTTCGGTGCCTTCATGCTGGTGATGCCGCTGATCGGAGTTGCACTGAACGGAACCTCATCGGTGTTGGGCGGGCTGGTGCCGGATTTCGCCGCCCGTGACCGACGTGATCGGATATTCGCCTGGTTCTATACCGGTACCGTAGGTGGCGGCGCTTTGGCCCCGGTGCTGATTGGTGCCATCTCGGACAAAACAGGGGTGACCGACGGACTGATGGTGCTGGCCGGACTGCTATTGCTGACTCTCCCCCTCTGTCTAGTCATTTACAAGAGCAAGAGCGGAATGACACGCTATTGAGCATCGCGCCCAACCGAACTGCGTGATCATTTTTCCGCTGCATGTTTCGAGGAGATCTTCGTAATCGGGCAACAGTAAATAGCTATTTGACGAGTTCAATGTTGCATCGGGTGAAGTTATCTACATTCTGGGACATTGCGCAATTAGATCAGAACTTGGCTGCTCAAATAACGCGCCTGCCCGGGCCGACAGTCAAAGGTAATACCGCGCTCAGCCCAGCACCGGGATCACTCGTGAGGGCTTGACCGATTTGAACGAAAAACTTGAATAAATCTCTTTGACCGCCGGCAAGGTTTGCAGCACCTCTCGCGCAAACTCGCCGAAAGACTCCAGGTCTTTGGCCACCACTTCCAGTAGAAAATCGTAGCGTCCGGAAACGTTGTGACAGGCGACGATCTCCGGGATTTCCAATAGGCGCTGTTCGAAGGATCGAGCCATTTCCTGACTGTGGGACTCCATCATCACGCTAACAAATGCGGTGACGCCGTAGCCGAGTGCCTTGGGCGAAAGAATCGCCTGGTAGCCGGTAATCACTGCGTTCTCTTCAAGAATTTTCACCCGTCGCCAACACGGCGAAGTGGTCAGCGCCACATGTTCGGCCAGTTCGGCGATGGTCAGCCGGGCGTTGCTTTGCAGGGCCGCGAGTAAGGCCTTGTCGGTACGATCCAGTTCGCCGGGCATGTCTTGCCTCCAAATTGTGTTTTCCGGGGCCTTTATTCCAATTTATGGGTTATTTCTGGGTCAATTTGGAATTTTTCTTGTTGGAATTGAGCATAGCATTGTAGGAAATACAGGAGCGTCCAACATGAACAATAAAAACAATGAACTGGGCTTTTCCACCCGCGCCATCCATCACGGCTATAAGCCGCTGGACAACAACGGCGCACTGATCCCGCCGATCTACCTGACCTCCACGTTCGCCTTCCCTACCGCCGAGTACGGCGCCGGTTGTTTCGCCGGCGAAGAATCCGGGCATTTTTACACGCGGATCTCCAACCCCACATTGGCTCTGTTGGAGTCACGCATGGCGGCTTTGGAAAACGGCGAGGCGGCGGTGGCCTTCAGCTCCGGCATGGGAGCCATTGCCGCGACCTTTTGGACCCTGCTGCGCCCCGGTGACGAGATCATTCTCAACCGTACGTTGTACGGTTGCACCTTCGCCCTGCTGCACCACGGTATCGGCGAGTTTGGCGTCAAGGTGCGCCATGTTGACATGTCCAACCTGGCCGAACTGCGCGATGCCATCAGTCCTTCGACGCGCATGATCTATTTCGAATCCCCGGCCAATCCGAACATGCAGTTGGTCGACATCTGCGCGGTGGCTAAGATTGCCCACCATCATCGGAATGTCACCTTGGTGGTCGATAACACCTACTGCACTCCATACCTGCAACGCCCCTTGGAAATGGGTGCGGATGTAGTGGTGCATTCGGCCACCAAGTACCTCAGTGGCCATGGCGATATCACGGCCGGCATCGTGGTTACCAGTCATCCACTGGCGGACCGCATTCGCCTGCAAGGCCTCAAGGACCTGACCGGTGCGGTAATGTCGCCTCAGGACGCTTTTCTGCTGATGCGCGGGCTCAAAACCCTGTCACTGCGCATGGAACGCCATTGTAGCAACGCCCAGGTGATCGCCGAGTATTTACATGCGCACCCGGCCGTCGAATGGGTCACTTACCCCGGCCTGCCCTCCTTTGCTCAGTACAACCTGGCGTCGAGGCAAATGAAGTTGCCCGGGGGCATGATCGCCTTCGAACTCAAGGGCGGCCTGACCACCGGCCGGCGTTTCATGAACGCACTGGAGTTGTTCGCCCGCGCGGTCAGCCTGGGAGACGCCGAGTCCCTGGCCCAGCATCCAGCCAGCATGACCCATTCCACCTACACGCCTGAAGAGCGTGCGCACCACGGGATTTCCGAGGGGTTGGTGCGTTTGTCGGTGGGCCTTGAAGACATCGCGGACCTGCTGGCCGACATCAGCCAAGCGCTGGATGCCTGTGCTCAAGGAGGTTGAACATGTCCACCGCTTATCCCCTTGTGGATTGTCGCGCCGTTGAGCATGTCGCCCAACCGAACTGCGTGATCATTTTTCCGCCGCATAGTTGACCAAGGCACCGCACCCTGTGCACTATCGAGCAGTTCCTCTTCGCAACGGATCAACCATGATTCTCACCACTGACCACATGCTGTCTGCCAAGGGCCTCTGCGCCCAGGCATGCGCATGCGTGTCCGTTGCCAAGAAATCCAAGAAACAGCCGCTCATTTGACCGGGGCGCTGTCCCGTCAGATGAGCTGACAGGACAGATAGCGCCAGGCCTCCTCCCCGCTTGATTCCCATCCCCTCCTCTGACGTCGACTAATCGGTCTGCCTGAGGAGTAATGCATGTCTAATTTTCGCGGTATCTGGATTGCACTGGTGACGCCCTTTCATTCGGGACACGTCGACTTCGACGCGCTCGAAGGTTTGGTGAAAACACTGCTTTCTGAAGGCGTGAGGGGGCTGGTCGTATGCGGCACCACTGGCGAAGCCGCAGCGATGAACAAGGATGAACAGCTCGAGGTACTGGATGCCGTTCTGCAGATCGCTCGACCGGACCAGGTGATCATGGGGCTGTCGGCCAACAACCTGCAGGAAGCCCTGGCATTCCAGCAAAAGATCCAGAGCCGTGACATCGCCGGCATTCTGATTCCAGCGCCCTACTACATCCGGCCTTCGCAGCAAGGCATCGAGTCATTTTTCCAAACAGTCGCCGATGCCTCATCTGTCCCGGTAGTCCTTTACGACATTCCCTACCGAACAGGCGTGAGGATCGAACGAGAGACGCTGAGAAGGATCGTGCGTCACCCAAAAATCGCAGCGATCAAGGACTGCGGTGGTGACGTCGAAACCACTATGGCCCTGATCAAGGACGGCAATGCAGAGATTCTGACTGGCGAGGATATCCAGATTTTCACAAACCTCGCCCTGGGTGGAGCCGGCGCCATTTCAGCCTCGGCACACATCTGTCCAAGTCTGTATGTCCAGATGATGCAGGAGATGGATAGAGGCGATGTCATGTGCGCCCGGGCTACATTTTACCGCCTGCTGCCTTGGATAAAGATGGCGTTCGCTGAGCCTAACCCGGCTGTCATCAAAGCAGCTCTGAGCATCCATGGCCTGATCAGCAACGAGCTTCGTGAGCCCATGCAGACTTGCTCATCGACGACGATGGAGCGACTCAGGTCTGTGCTTTCAGGTTTGACCTGTCAAAGCGCATAGCTCGGGCGGCGATCTCATGGGTGTGGTGCTACGCCCAAGAACCACCACACCCTCGAAGTTTCTGCCGCATAAGTGACAGCCGGCGTAATCAGGCAAGGCGGGGTCGCCGTTCCTTTACCTTGGACCACACAGAACACGATATCGTTATGCCTTCACTGGGCGTGCAACACCTGGCTCTGCCCTTCGATCAGAAACCCGATCCAGGTGATTAGGAATAATGGAATATGCAAAGCTGGAAGATCAGGACCCATCTCCTATTGCTCACTAGCGCGTTACTGATTGGTTTGTTATGCGTCGGCGGACTCGGACTCTTTGGAATGCAATCCGCTGTACTCAGTCTGGAGACCGTCTATCTCGACCGAGTCGTACCCCTGAGGGACTTGAAGAGAATTGCCGACCTGTACGCTGTGGACATCGTCGACGCCACCCACAAGACGCGCAACGGCACCTTTACCAAAGCCGAATCGCTGACCCGTATAGAGCAAGCCCTGCGGGAAATCGATCGAACATGGCAAGCCTATAAATCGACGCAACTGATCCCGGCAGAAACCCATCTGATCGCGCAAATCGAGCCGCTGATGGAAACCTCCCGCGGGCCACTGCAAAACTTGCAGGGTATGTTGCGTCAGAACGACAATGCCGGTATCGCACGCTTTGCGACGGATCAGTTGTATCCACTGATTGACCCCTTATCAGCCAAATTCTCCGAGCTGATCGAAGTGCAACTGGTCGAAGCCAAAAGCCAGTTCGATCAGCAGCAGATCGCCTACACCTTTTACCTCAAACTCAGCCTGTTGATTCTGGTCCTGGCGCTGGCCACCGGTGCGGCCTACGGGTTGTACTTTTCCAGGCTGTTGAGCCGCCAACTCGGTGCCGAGCCCACAGAACTCGCCGCTATCAGCTCGAACATCGCCCAAGGAAAACTGGCCGGTACACAGCTGGATCTGCGACAGCCGTCGACCGGGGTTCTGCACTCCGTTCAGGCCATGCGCCATAGCCTGCGCGAAATGATCGGCAAGATCGGCCACGCCTCCGAGCAGATCGAGGGCACTACCCTGCAATTATCGGCATCTTCCGAACAGGGAATGAGCAGCGCCGCCCTGCAAAGCGAGACAGCCTCGTCCATGGCCGCCACGGTAGAGCAACTTTCGGTGAGCATCACCCATATTGCCGACAACGCAAAACAGGCCCAGAACACCACGCAGAAAGCAGGACAAATCACCGATGACGGCATGGCGGTGATGCACGAGTCCATCCAGGAAATGGGACACATTGCCAATCTGGTGGCGCAAAGTTCATCCGATATCGATCAGTTGGCTATTCAGTCGAACGACATCAGTCTGATTGTCGGTGTGATCCGGGGCATCGCTGAACAAACCAATCTTCTTGCGTTGAATGCCGCCATCGAAGCGGCCCGAGCCGGCGAACAAGGCCGCGGTTTTGCGGTGGTAGCAGATGAAGTTCGCGGCCTGGCCGCCCGCACCGCTCAATCCACCACGGAAATCGTCACGTTGGTCAACACGATTCAGAATGGCATGAGCAAAGCCAAAGAGAGCATGGCCGCAGGCTCCGAGCGTGTGACCCATGGCCAGAAACTGGTCGAAAGTGCAGGCGAATCCATGAGCAGGATCAAGAGCGCGCTGGACGAATCTCTTGCCGCCGTCAGTTTCATTTCGTTGTCGTTGCAGGAACAGCGCGCCGCCAGTGAGCAGGTCGCGTGCAACGTAGAAAAAATGGCACAAAGTGTCGAAGAGAACGCCGCCGCCCAGGGAGGGATCGTGCGAACGACCCAGGAACTCAAGGCGATGTCCAATGGACTGGAAGTGATTCTGCGGCGGTTCAGCGTCTAATCGCAGCGACCGTGGGTGGGTAAGAGGCGAGTTCTCCATGCCAAAGCTGTTTGTACCTATTTGTCTCTCAGCACCACCTCGCGCTTGAAGATCTCCAACGTCTTCGGCCCGATGCCGTTAAAGCTGAGCACCCATCGTTCAAACTCCGCAGCCTCCATTGAACCGCCCTGCAAAGCGTTCATCCGAGACTTCAGTCCGGTATCCAGGCCCACACCAAGCTCGTGCAGTCGCCGCGCGGTGGATTCATCGTATCGTGCGTAGCCCGCTTGCCCGAGGAGCCTGACAAGATCCCGATGTGGGCACCGGGCGAGCTTTGCTGGCGTATCCAGTCCATATCGATCAACCAGGTTCCGGTACGCCTCAACGGCGACAGAGGAACGGATCCTTTTACCGATCAAAAAACTGGCGAGCAGCCACCGATACACTCCGTGGCCGCCCGGGGCGTCGATCTCGATTCCCAGGTCGGCAGCGGAAATGGGGGTCACCCCTTGGTTCGCCTGGGGTCAGCGGAACGCGGATAGGTGCGTTCTTCCTCGATGGAGCCGTCGGCTTTGTGAATCTTCACCGAGGCGGTCTTGCCATCAAAGAAATCTGCCAGAGAGTTCATCAACTCCTGCTTTGTGGCAGCTTTTTTGGAAGCCCGTTCTGCGCCGGCTTTTTTAAGCTCCCAACCATCCGCAGAAGGGCTCAGGTGATAATTGTCCATTGTCTTGCTCCTCACATTTAAATGGATTCTGCTTCGTCCTGAATATCTTCCTCCGCCTCGGCTGCATCAGTGGCGTCGGCGTCGTTCAAGGGCGGTGAAGTGGGCTTTTCCGGGTCGTTTATGTAGGGCACGCCGCTAGGGCCGCGCTCTTCGAGTCCTTCAGTCTCAGGCTGCATGCTGGTTCTCCTTCTTCTTTCCGATAGTGATTGGAGGACAGGCGTTGCGAGGCGTTCAATGCCATACGAGTTTGCGCTGGCTTTAGCCCGATTCGCTCCCACTGTGAGTAGGCGGCGCCTTTGGAACCGCCAAGCGGTCTGTTTGGCCGCGCCATAGAATTCGGGCGTTAGATCATCTTTTCGGTGCCAAACAGCACGCATATCCGGGTGAAATAATGACTAGCGAGGAATTTTCCCAACGCGTCATTTGGCAACTCTCGCCCTTGAGTTTACCCCTGTCAGCTTACGTAGAATTGCTACACCGATGCGGTGGGCAAGCGCGTCGACAAGGTGGTCCGTAATAAAACCTACAACAGTATCCAGCTCAACTATCCGGTCCTTTTCACTCAGTTCCGCGCTCAGAGGAAAACATCAAGTGCGCTGCCAGGTTTTTGTACATATAACAGGCATGACGACATGATGAATACCCTATCATCACCGGCATGGTAATTATTGGCTGCCTATTAATTTATCTCCACTGATATATCAGACTTTTCCCACCAAAACCGTAAGCCCATCAGCTCCGCCTTGCGACGAGAGTTAAATGTTAATTTCACAGGAACCTTGTGTTCAAGCTGGGAGCCAAACAATATCGCCTCTGAAATCAAGGCATTTATCAATCGAGTATCTTGCATGTCATAAAAATTTATTCTAACGGCAGTGTCATCGTCTCCGAATATAAGCTCCTTCTTAAAGCATTCCTGAGAATTAGCACATGCCCCCTCCTTGATCAAAACGGAAATCAAAATCCCGCCCAGAATGCGCCCTTGCTCCTGATACTTCTCTCCCGCCGCATTACTCTGACCAACGCATAATGAAATCGCCACAACGCACCCTGTAGCGAGAGTCCTGATGACACCTTCCATTTCCTGCTCCTTGACACTTGAAATTAATGGAAAGCAACGATTACTACTCTCACAAGCTTTCCATCACGTACTGCTGCAGTGGACTCGGAAAATAACCAGTCACGTGACGCCTATCGACTTTCACCGGCAGCCTAATAGACACAATCGTCAACAACGGCTGCGCACGTGTCCACTCCATCCAGGTATGTACATTCAACTGCTGTACCGTGCCATCTACCGGAGCCTCCAGTGTCGTCGGCCGATCCTGATGTTCGGCTTTTGTAAGGTTCTGCTTCAAAGACTCCACCTTCTGGTCCGTCCGCTGTAACGAATCCAGCATAGACCGTGGGGTCTGCGCCACACCGCCAGCCCTCAAGCGTTCTTATGTCCATGACAGGATCTGATTTTCAGATTGTCAGATCCGGCTACCCAATTTACTGAGCCATCTCCACTCAGAATTAACAACGTTTAACTCACCAGCCAGAGCCCCGCGGCCAATAATCAGGCCCTCGTCACCGAACTGGCTACAGCATGCATACCGCAAACCAAGCACTGAACACCCAGAGCCTTTGCAGCAATAAAGCTCGCGCGCAACCATGGCCACGATCCAAGCTCTGGTTATCCATGTTGCTAATCGGCACCTGCGGCACAGCCCTGGCTGCCGAGCCATCGGCACAAGGCTTTATGGACGGCTCGACCCTAGATGTGCTGAGCCGAAATTTCTTCCTGCAGAATGACTACCGATCCCCCTCCCCGGCGAACAAAAACTATAAGCAGGAGTGGGCCCAAGGTTTCATCGCCTCATTTGCCTCCGGCTTTACCCCTGGCACCGTCGGGTTTGGTGTCGACGCCCATGGTTTTCTCGGTGTGAAGCTGGATGGCGGCAAGGGGCATTCCGGAACGGGTTTGCTGCCGCTGGATTCGGATGGCCGCAGTGAGAGCGACTTCTCCAGTGCCGGTGGCGCGTTGAAACTGCGCGCGTCTCGGACCACCTTGGCCTACGGTGAGATGACCGTGGAAACCCCGGTGTTCGACACCGCCGACAAACGCTTACAACCGGAATACGCCACGGGGTTTCTGCTCGACAGCCGGGAGTTCGACGACGTGCATTTGCAGGCCGGGCGCTTCACCGCGTTCAAGAATCAGGATGCCTCGACCCACAGAGGGGACTTCACCGGTTATGGAGTGAGCACCGAAACCGGTGACATCAGTTTCCTCGGTGCCCAATTGTTCGAGGACCAGCCGTTGGGCGGTGCTCTGTACGCGTCCGAGCTGAGCGACACCTGGCGTCAGTACTACGCCAACCTGCATCTGAAGCAATCCGGGTTCTTTCTGGACGGCAACCTTTACCACACCCAGGATTACGCTGACGCCGAGGCCGGCGCGATTGATAACACCGCCTATAGCCTGTCTGGCAAATACACCGTCGGCGCCCAGGGCTTCACCCTGGCTTATCAGAAGATCCATGGCGACACGCCCTTCGACTTTGTGGGCGGCGACTCGATCTACCTCGCCAACTCCATCAAATACGCCGACTTCAACGGTGCAGGCGAACGTTCGTGGCAGGCGCGCTACGACCTGGATCTGGGAGCCTTCGGCGTCCCGGGATTGAAATTCATGACCCGCTACGTCACCGGCCGCGGCATCGATGGCACCCATGCCCCCCAAGGTGGGGCGTACAACCCATTTGACCCGGATGCCGGCCAGTTCGTCCCGCAACAAGGGGATGGAGGACGCCATTGGGAACGGGATATCGATCTGCACTACACCGTGCAATCGGGACCGGCCAAGGATTTGTCCGTGCAGGTGTCCCAGGTGGCCCATCGGGCCAATAGCGCCCAGGGTGGGGATGACATCGACCGGGTTTATATCGTGATCGAGTACCCCCTCAAGCTGGGACGCTTTTAACCGGTTCGCCTCTCGGTGACGTTGAATGTCGGCCGGTGTTCTCTGGTGTCGGCGGCATGCAGCTTCATGATCGGAACCAGGGAGCCAAACGGCTCAACCCTGTCCATCAGCATCCGGGAGAGACGCTGATGAGCGAATTTCCAAGCTGACGAGCCTTCATCACGGTTCTGCGGATTTCCTGCGATCTGATCCATGCTTCATCTCCTAGGTCGTTTCGAAGGCTTGGCGTGCCCGGCGAGTTGTTTCTTCTCTACCCCTGAGGAGGCATCGCTCCCCTCCTCCGGGCCTGACTCACCGCTCTCAACCCGCCGAAGTTGCTCATTCTCTTTCTGAAGCGACGCGATCAGCGCCGTGGTTTCCTGCTCACGCAGATCGGCTACAGCGGCGGCCTTGTGGAGCGCCTTTACCTCTTCACGCAGAGCCGAGATCTGTTCCATGAGGTGTTCAGTCAGCCCAGCGGTCTTGGCCTCGCCCTGGCGTAGTGCCTCAATTTGAGCATTGAACGACTGAACCAAAGCTTCCTGCGTGTGCAAGGCTTTGGTTTGTTGCCGGGCTTCACCAAGCAGGCGTTCATTGTCGCGATTCAGACGGGTCAGATCGTCCTGTTTTACGGCGATAGTCTCTCGCAGTTTGCGTTGCTCAACCTGCATCTCATGCAGTTGAGACTCGTGCCTGCGTTGATCCTGATTACGCTGTTCCTTCGCCGCCTCTCGATAATGTTCGAGCGCCCCACGGGCTTGGACGTGCTTTTCCTCCAGCGATTGGAGGTGCTTGTCCTTTTCAGCAACCAAGGATTCCAGGTCGGTACAGCGCTGGCTGAGTCGTGCGTTACGCGTCAACTCAGCCTGGAGCGAGGACTGGGTGGTTGCGAGCTCAGCGCTCTGCGTCTCTATCGCCGCCTGTTGGGTAGCCAGTTGACGTTGAGCGGTGGCCAGTTCCGATCTGAGTTCGCTGATCTGGTTTTCCAGCGCAGTCCGCTGCTGTTCAAAAGCTGCAGTGGCCTGGGAGATGACTTCCTGGCCCTCCTCCATCAGCTGATCCAGCAGCGTCTGCACCATGCCATTGAGCGTTTCACCCATGCGCTCACGTGAGGTCACGGGCTCTGAATTGGAGGGTTCAAGCTCTTTCAGGTAACGAGAAATCGTCGTCTTGGACCCCGTATTTCCAAGCTCTACGCGCACTGCGTCGATGCTGGGGTTGGCCCCTCTGGCCAGCAGCGCCTGACGTGCCTTCTGCACTACAGCTTTGTTGATCCCGCCTCGAGCCATAGGGCCTCCTACGATTTCGTACTGTGTTACATGTCATGTAAATACATATTGAATTAAGCGAACCTTACACCCTTTGATCTTGATTTTCTACAAGCCCATAATAGAGCTTTATGGCTTCTTGAACCGTCGCTGCGTCCGGAACACCTCCCCGCGGCGTATGCAGGCAGAAACGCTCCGATTTTGAAGGCGGCAGACGATGGAAAAGGCAGATCGGTACCTGAGCGCCGGCACCCGGGAGAACACGCGAAAAAGCTACCGGGCGGCGATCGAGCACTTTGAGGTCACGTGGGGCGGATACCTGCCCACGACCGGCAAAGGTGTGGTTCGGTACCTCGCGGAGTACGCCGACAAGCTCTCCATCAACACGCTGAAGCAGCGTCTGGCGGCCCTGGCCCAGTGGCACATCACCCAGGGCTTCCCTGACCCGACCAAGACGCCTGATGTCCGCCAAATGATCAAAGGCATCAGGGTCGTGCACCCTGCACAGGTCAGACAGGCCGCCCCGCTGCTGCTGAAGCACCTTGAGCAAGCAGTCGCCTGGCTTGAAGGGCAAGCAACTGCCGCGCTTGAACGCGGAGACTACAAGTCGCTGGTGCGTCACCGTCGTTCGGTGGCGATTATCTTGATTGGGTTCTGGCGTGGTTTTCGGGGCGATGAGTTGACCAGGCTGACGGTAGAGAACACGAAAGCCATAAGCGGTGAAGGGATTACCTTTTTCCTGCCCTACACCAAGGGCGACCGTCAGCATGAAGGAGCGACCTTCCAGACGCCGGCGCTCGTCATGCTCTGTCCCGTTGAGGCCTATATCAACTGGATAACAGTGGCCGGAATCGCAAGTGGCCCGGTGTTCCAGCGAATTGATCGTTGGGGCAACCTGTCAGGCAAAGCCATGCAACCGCATAGCTTGATTCCCGTGTTGCGCCGCATTTTCAAAGAGGCAGGATTGCCAGCGGAGTTGTACAGCAGTCACTCGATGCGGCGCGGATTTGCGACCTGGGCGTCTGCGAACGGTTGGGACATCAAGGGATTGATGGGATATGTCGGCTGGAAGGACATGAAGTCCGCGTTGCGCTATGTGGATGCCAGCGTGTCCTTCGGCGGAATGGCTTTGCGCGCCGCCCAACAAACGCCCGTCCAGGAGAGCAAAAGGATTTCCGGTGATCCCCCAAGCACTGACCAACCCGGCAGGCTTCAAACCCTCTTTTCGCCGTGAAAGCGCGTCAAGGCGTTCCCCGCCTAAAACGCTATTGCTTCTTGAATAAAAGCAGGACTAGAGCGATTGCGGCAAGCAATGCGCCCATGAGGAACGTGCTGCCTGATCCAATGCTTTGCCATAGCCAGCCCGCAAGAACGCTGGCGATCAGCATGCATACACCGCTGACCAGATTGAAAATGCCGAAGGCCGTACCCTTGAGTTCTCCTGGGGCTTTATCGGCCACCAGAGAGGCGAGAATGCCTTGGCTGAATCCCATATGAACCCCCCATAACACGACGCCCAGCAGCATCGTGATGACAGAACTGGACTGAGCAAGAACCAGATCCGCCAAGACAAGGAGCCCCATACCCACACAGAGCAGTTTCGTGCGACTGATACGATCGGATAGCCAACCGGCAGGGTAAGCGGACAACGCATAGAAAAGCGCCATGACTACCATCACCAGCGGAACCCAGGTCACTGACAAGCCCAACTGTTGCGCCCGCAATACCAGAAACGCTTCGCTGAACCGGGCAAGCGTAAACACCCCGCCCACGACAACCACCCACCAATACCCAGCGGAGAAGTCGTGAAGGACGCGCCAATGTATTGGAGATCGAAATCTGTGTTCCCGGGAGGCGTGAACGGGTTCTTTTACTCCGGTGACAATGAGCGCCACCGCTATAGCTGCCGGAATGACTGCAACCCACAGTACAAGCTGTATATCCGCGAGCCACAGCATCAACAAGATGGCCAGAGCGGGGCCAAGAACGGCCCCTACGGTATCCATCGATTGGCGTAACCCAAAGCAGGCTCCACGGATCTCTGGTGGCGAGACATCTGCCACGAGGGCATCTCGCGGCGCACCACGAATACCTTTTCCGATTCGATCCAAAAAGCGCGCAGTGAAGACCACTTCAACCGAGTGAGCCAAAGGAAAAAGCGGCTTGGTCAGGGCAGCCAAACCATACCCAAGCAACAGAAGTCCTTTGCGCCTGCCAATGAAATCGCTGATGGCGCCAGAGAATATCTTGACGAGCATGGCGGTCGACTCGGCGATCCCCTCGATTATCCCGACAGTCAATGCGCTCGCACCCAGTGTGGTGACCAAAAACACAGGCACCAAGCTGTGTACAAGCTCGGACGATAGATCCATGAACAGGCTGACAAAACCCAAAGCCCAGATCGTGCGCGGAATACGAAGACGCTCAACGTTGATGTGTGGACTTTCGCTACTCATCTTGTCTTTCCGCACTCATCGGTGAAAGCAACTTAGCAGTGCTTACATTATTCGTCTTGAGACAAAATCAATGAAGCTGCCGTTGTCTCTGTAGTTCCCGCTTGAGCCAGGTGCCAGCAGGCTGTGCGCCTTCTGGGCATCGCACCTCATAGTCGCGGCCACTCATACTGCTTTGCGTGGCAGCAAGATCGATGAAGTCTTCTGCACTGTTCACCTTGTTCTTGTCCTCCAGGTAATTCAGCTTTTTTTCCAGATGCGCGCGCGCCTGGGGACCTGGGAACTCTTCTCCGTTACGCACAAATCGGCATTCACTGTGCTCGACAAAGTCCAGCAAGCCTTTTATCTCCTGAGTGGCTTGAGGCGGGGTTTGAGCCTGGGCATTGGTTACGATTGCGACAAGGCAAATTCCCGTTGCCATCATCCACATCCGCATGATTTTTCCTCGTATTGGCACTGTTGCGATTCGCTCTTCGACGGCTGAGGGCAAGAAGCCCTTTTTGGGTAGAAATAGAGCCGGCGCCAGGGTGTAGGCGCGATGGCTCCCCTGAGCATACACTGCGCAAACCGTGCTGGGCTTGTCATTTCTGATTCGGCTGCCAGTCGTCCGGCACCACGGCAATCACATCGATCTCCATCAGCCATTGAGGCTGGCCCAGGCCGGAGATCACCAGCCCCGTCGAAATCGGGAAGACCCCTTTGAGCCACTTGCCGATCTCCTGGTAGACCGGCTCGCGATAACGCGGGTCGATGATGTAGGTGGTGGTCTTGACGATATGTGACAGGTCCGAGCCGGCCTCTTCGAGCAGTTGCTTGACGTTCTTCATCGCCTGCTCGGCCTGGGCACGTGGGTCACCGAGGCCAACCAGATTGCCTTCGAAATCGGTGCCGATCTGGCCGCGAACGTAAATCGTGTTGCCCGCGCGAACGGCCTGGCATAGATCGTTATCCAGCGACTGGTTCGGGTAGGTCTCTTTGGTGTTGAACATGCGGATGCGGGTGTGGGTCGGTTGTGTCATGCGAGGTCTCTCCAAACAACAAAATGGGCGCGGGGTATCAGACACCGACGGGGCGATCCAGAATCGGCGCAATCATCGAAGCGGACTGCTCGGCCTCGCGCTGTGCCGCATCGCGATACTCCAGGTAGGTCCGTTGGGTCGCGATGTGGTCGGCCACGTATTTGGCGTCATGCCAGACACCCCAGATGAATGACGACCCCCGGCGCGATTGCCACGGCAATCCCAGGAAATAGATGCCCGATTCGCTGCACACGCCGCGCTGGTGAACAGGCTTGCCCTTGGCGTCGAATGCGTCGACTTTCATCCAGCTGTAATCGGTGGCATAGCCGGTGGCCCAGATGATCGTGGTAATGCCCGCCTTGAACAAATCCAGCTCAAGAATCGGGTTGCGCACGCATTCAGGGTCAGGGAACACACGACGGGCTTCGGGTTCGGGCGGCAGTTGAAGGCCGTTGCGCTCGATGTACGCATCGGCCGCATCGAGCACCGCCAAATAGTTTTCGTCGCCACGCGCGAGGTTGTCGGCCAGGTCGGGCTGAAACGTCACGACGCCGTTGTCGAACGAACGGGTGACACCGACGAGTTTCATGCCACGCTCGGCCAGCTCGCGAAAGTCCACGGTGCGCCCTCCATGGGCGCCGCTGACGGCGATCGTGACATGCTCACGGCCCGGCTTCATCGTCGCCTGGTCCCATTCGCCCAACACGCCCAACCACCAACAGAAATCCCGATTGCGGTAAGCACGTGGAGGACGGTCGTGCTGGCCCACCGAGAGGTAGACCTCGCGACCGGCGCGCTGCAGTTCATCCGCGATCTGGGTACCGGAGGACCCGGCGCCCACCACCAGAATGGCGCCGTCAGGAAGCTGCTGGGGATTGCGGTATTGGGCAGAGTGAATCTGCGTCAGCCGAGCGTCTTTCGGGGCAATGGCCGGGATCACGGGACGCTGGAAAGGCCCTGTCGCAACGACCACGCGATTGGCCTGGATCACCCCCTCGGAGGTCTGGACCGTGAAGCCCGGGCGACCGACATTGCGCTCGACCTTGCGTACCTCGACGCCGGTGCGAATCGGCGCCTTGAATTTGCGCGCATAGGCTTCGAAGTAATCGGCGACCCGCTCTTTCGGGGCGAAACTGTCCGGGCTCAGGTCGTCGAACTCAAGCCCTGGAAAACGATCGTGCCAGGCCGGCCCGTTGGCCACCAATGAGTCCCAGCGGCCTGTGCGCCACGCCTCGGCAATCCGGCTGCGCTCGAGGACCAGGTGAGCAATGCCCAGTTTGCTCAGATGCTCGCTCATGGCGATGCCAGCCTGACCTGCGCCAACCACGAGCGTATCGATTTCGTTGTTTCCAGCTGTCATACCTGTGTCCTTCACGAAGGCGGGTGTGGACGCATTCTGTGCAGGAACAGGCGATAGCGAAATTATGATTTTTGTCGTCGCAGAGCAGGAAAAAACTAGGGGTTGCCCGAGTTGTCGTCAGGCAGGCTTTGCCTCAGTCAGCATCCCATGGCACATCAACCCCAGCACGCTGCGCATGTGCGCTGCATGGGCCTCGCGATCGGGCACCGCTGCGGTTGCCAGCTGGATGAACGCCAGGTTGGCGTACTGGTTGAACAACGTGGCCGCCACGTCGACGTCGACCGACTCACGCACCTTGCCCAGCTTCTGGAAATGCACGAGCAACGCCTTGGCCTCCTCGACCACGGCAGCATTCCATGGCTCGAAGGCCTGGGCCAACTCCCCCGTGAACAGAAACGGTGCCAGTTCACGCCACAGCGACGTCGGCATGGCGCGCAACTGATAGCGCGTCATCAAGCCTTCGAGTTCGCAGAGAGCATCGAGTGGGTCGGCGTTTTCGTTCAGATTCGCCCTCGCCTCCCCCATGGCCTGTTCATCGGGCGCCTTCAACAGGGCCAGCAGGATCTCTTGCTTGCCGCCGAAATAATTGACCACCGTAGGCGAGGACACTCCTGCCTGATTGGCAATCTGCTCCAACGTGGTGGCGCCGAAGCCGTTGGCTTTGAATAACGCCAGCGCGGCCTCGACGATGTTCTGCCGGCGCTGCTCTTTTTGTCGCTCTCTGAGTCCTGTCATGGTGCCCCAGGCGTGGTTTTTTCGATGACTTGCAGGTTACGGATAATAATTTCGATCAACAAATATTTTCTTTACAAAAATATTTTTAAGTGCCAAAACTTGATGCGCGCCCTGCCCTCATCCACGCCCATTCCCTTGAATGCAAATTGCGGCGCCATCATCCTGGAGAAGTGCAATGTCCATCGAACTCGATCCCGTCCGTACTACCCGTGATTACCAGGCGTCCGACGCAGCCCATCACATTCATGCCTTCGTCGATCAGAAAGCGTTGAATGAAGAAGGACCGCGAGTGATGGTCAGGGGGGATCGGCTGTCGTTGTGGGACAACGACGGCAAGCGCTACCTGGACGGCATGTCAGGGCTGTGGTGCACCAACCTGGGCTATGGGCGCAAGGATCTGGTCGCCGCTGCCAGCGCTCAGCTCGCTCAACTGCCCTACTACAACATGTTCTTCCACACGACCCACCCAGCGGTGATCGAACTGTCCGAGCTGCTGTTCAGCCTGCTGCCCTCGCACTACAGCCATGCGATCTATACCAACTCCGGCTCCGAGGCCAACGAGGTATTGATCCGCACCGTGCGCAAGTTCTGGCAAGTGATGGGCAAGCCCGAGAAGAAAGTCATGATCGGTCGCTGGAACGGTTACCACGGCTCGACGCTGGCGGCGACGGCGCTGGGTGGCATGAAGTTCATGCACGAAATGGGCGGTACGATTCCCGATGTCGCACACATCGACGAACCCTACTGGTTCGCCCATGAAGGCAATCTGAGCCCCGAAGAGTTTGGCCTGCGCGCGGCGCGTCAATTGGAAGACAAGATTCTCGAACTGGGCGCGGACAAGGTGGCCGCTTTTGTCGCCGAACCTTTCCAGGGCGCGGGTGGGATGATCATTCCGCCGCAGACCTACTGGGCGGAAATCCAGCGCATCTGCCGCCAATACGATGTACTGCTGTGCGCCGACGAAGTGATCGGCGGGTTCGGCCGCACCGGCGAATGGTTCGCTCACCAGGCGTTGGGCTTCGAGCCGGACACACTGTCCATCGCCAAGGGCCTGACCTCGGGTTACATCCCCATGGGCGGGCTGATCCTGTCGCGACGCATGGCCGAAGCGCTGGTGGAAAAAGGTGGCGTCTTCGCCCATGGACTGACGTACTCCGGGCACCCGGTAGCCGCCGCAGTGGCGATCGCCAACCTCAAGGCCTTGCGCGACGAGGGCGTGGTCACCCAAGTGAAAACCGACACCGGACCTTACTTGCAGAAATGCCTGCGCGAGGTGTTCGGCGATCACCCGTTGGTGGGGGAAGTCCAGGGCGTGGGACTGGTGGCGGCATTGCAGTTCGCCGAAGACAAGGCCACCCGCAAACGCTTCGCCAACGAGAACGACATCGCCTGGCGCTGCCGCACCCTCGGGTTCGAGGAAGGCCTCATCATTCGTTCGACATTAGGCCGCATGATCATGGCCCCGGCATTGGTCGCCACCCGCGCGGAACTGGACGAACTGGTCGACAAGACCCGCATCGCGGTGGATCGCACGGCGCGAGAATACGGACGACTGTAAGGAAACGCCGTAACTTCAAACTCCGATTGAGAAGTTTTTACGTAGGCAGGCTCTACAAAAAACCTCGTTTCGCCAACTGCAGCGCGTCGACACAATGCGCTCATGCACCGTCCTCGCCCGGATAGCGTCGCACACGCGATCCGGGCGGCGGATGGAAGGTCTGGACGAAACAGGACGAACACACCATGACGTTTTCCATCGTCGGTCGTTGCGCCGAAACAGGGCAGTTGGGTATCGCGATCAGCTCTTCCAGCATTGCCGTGGGCGCCCGTTGTCCGTGGCTGCGCCCCGGTGTGGGCGCGGTTGCCACGCAAAACATCACCCTCCCCGCCCTCGGCCCTCAGGTGCTCGACCAGTTGGAACGCGGACTGTCTGTGGCCCAGGCGCTGGACAAGGCGCTGACCAGCAACGGCTACAGCCAGTTTCGCCAGCTGACCGCCATCGATCACCTCGGCCAGACCGCCCACTTCAGCGGCAGCGAAACCCTCGGCACGCACCATGCACTCACCGGTGAGCAATGCGTCGGTGCGGGCAACATGCTAGCGGATCGCGCGGTTATCGAGACGTTGGTACACACTTTTGAAAACAGCGGCGGTCAGTTGGCAGATCGACTGATTGCCGCGATGCAGGCAGCCGTGGCGGCCGGAGGTGAAGCCGGCCCGGTGCACTCGGCGGCGCTGGTGGTGGTGGGCGAACTGACCTGGCCGATCGTCGATCTGCGTGTGGACTGGGCTGACGAAGACCCGATCGGCAAGCTGGCGCAGCTATGGGCCGACTACAGCCCGCAGATGCAGGATTACATCACTCGTGCGCTCGACCCGACCAAGGCCCCCAGCTACGGCGTGCCTGGTGATGAATAAAGCACCATTGAGCGAACACATGAGCAGCAGCCGGGATCTATTGGCCGCCCTGGTGGGCTTCGATACCACCAGCCGCGAATCCAATCTGCAGTTGATCGAGTTCGTTCGTGATTATCTGGCGCAGTTCGACGTGCCCTGTGAGCTGATCTACAACGAGCAGCGCAACAAGGCCAATCTGTTCGCGACGATAGGCCCGCCTGATCGGCCGGGCATCGTGCTGTCCGGTCATACCGACGTGGTGCCGGTGGACGGCCAACCCTGGACCGTGGCGCCGTTCGAGCTGAGCGAAAAGGACGGCAAGTTGTTCGGGCGCGGCACGGCGGACATGAAAGCCTACATCGCCTGTGTCCTGGCGGCGGTGCCCGGATTGCTGGCCGAGCCGTTGCGGATGCCGGTGCACATCGCCCTGTCCTATGACGAAGAATTCGGCTGCCTCGGTGTCCGCTCGTTATTGGCCGAGCTTGAGCAGCGCCCGGTCAAACCGCTGCTGTGCATCATCGGCGAGCCCACCGAGCTCAAGCCGGTGCTCGGGCACAAGGGCAAGCTGGCGATGCGCTGCGACGTGGAGGGCGCGGCCTGCCATTCGGCCTATTCGCCCCAAGGCGTCAACGCCATCGAGTACGCCGCCGAATTGATTACGGAGCTGGGACGCATCGGCTCAACCCTGCGCGCCCCGCAGTTGCATGACACTCGCTTCGATCCGCCGTTCAGCACCGTGCAAACCGGCATGATCAGCGGGGGCAAGGCACTGAACATTGTACCGGCGGATTGTCGGTTCGATTTCGAAGTGCGTGCGCTGCCGGCCCAGGACCCGCTCGAAGTCGCACAGCAGTTGCAACAGTACGCCAGGGAGCAAGTGCTGCCGCGCATGCGTGAAGTCAATCCGGGCAGCGACATTCGTTTCCGCGAGCTGTCGGCGTATCCAGGCCTCGCCACCGATGCCAAAAGCCAGGCAGCACAGCTGATTGCACAGTTCTGTGGTTCACAGGCGTTTACCACCGTCGCGTTCGGCACCGAGGGTGGCCTGTTCGACGCCATCGGCATTCCTACCGTGGTGTGCGGCCCAGGCAGCATGGATCAGGGGCATAAGCCGGATGAGTTCGTGAGCCTCGAACAACTCGAGGGATGCGATGAGATGTTGCGTCGGATGACTCAGGTCCTGGGCGCCAACTCTTCCCGGCAATGATCCACGAACAGTTGCGCCGGTTTGGTCAATGCCGAACGGCGAAGCCAGGCGGCTGACAGTCCCGAGCCGGTGACCTGCTCGGCCAGCGGCACGCACACCACTTTCTGTCCATCGTAGGTGTATTCGGATTTGGGTCGGGTCACCAGGATCGAGAAGCCAAAACCGCGCCCCACCATGCCCCGGACCATCTCGATTGACGGCGAGCTGAACTGAATGTGCGGGGACAGACCGCGTTCTTCGAAGATGCTGACGAAGTAGGTCCGGCTCGGCTGTACGTCCAGCAGCACCATGGGTTCGAGCACCAGATCGTTGAGCGACACCTTCGCCTGATTGGCGAAGCGATGCCCCTCAGGTAACAATGCATAGGGCTGCTGCGGCGCCATCAGCGGTGCAGTTTCGATCGTGCTGTCCAGGTCATGCTCATACAGAATCGCCAGGTCGATGCTGCCCGACGTCAGCGCCTGCACCAGTTCCTGTTGCTCACCATCGCGCATGCGAATTTCCACCCCCGGCCAGCGATCGCGAAAACCGGAAAGCAGCCGCGGCAGATACAGCGGTGCGACGGTTTCGAAACAGCCAATGTCAATCTGACCGGCAACGATATCGTTGTCGGCCAGGGCGTTCTGCTCGAACTCATGGGCCACCCGCAGCAGTTCCTGCGCCTTGCGATAGAACCGCGCGCCGCCAGGGGTCAGCGTCACGCCCTGGGCATGGTGCCTGATGAACAACTGCACCGCGAAGCTCTCTTCCAGATGCTTGATCGCGGTCGAAACCGAAGGCTGCGCGATGTAGAGCTTGCGCGATGCCTCGGCGACGCTGCCGCACTCCACCGTGGTGACGAAGTACTTGAGTTGTCGCAGGTTGTAAGCGGCCATAGCTACCTCGAATGGGGTGAACCGGAGTGCTGGATCCTGCGCGTTATTCTGCGTGGTTCACAGCCGCGAAGAAACAAGCAAATTGCTCTCCAATGAAGCTAAAAAAGCGATGTTCATACAGTCTTAGTCGCCTCTCAAGGAAACATTTCGGGCGAGCTTTTTTATCGGTAGCAACGACATTTTTAATAATTTCCCGTCGCCTGGCATTCCCCCACTATCGGCCCCACTGATTGTGACCATGGCCCTGGAGGCCATTGAGGAGTGTGCAGTGACGGACTTGAAAAGCTGGCAGCGCCTGGCTGACAGCCAACGCTTCATCAACACGGCAATGATCGCGGGCAAGCCTCACCAGGTGCGCAACGGCGCGACCTTCGCCGTGGTCAACCCGGCCACGAATGACTTGCTGGCCAATGTGGCCGCTTGTTCGGATGCCGAAGTCAACGAGGCAGTCCAGAGCGCTCGCCGTTGCTTTGAAACCGGGCCATGGGCGCGCATGCACCCCAGGGAGCGCAAGGCTGTGCTGCTGCGCCTGTCCGAATCGATCCTGGCCCATCGCGAAGAGCTTGCACTGCTCGACTCCCTGAGCATGGGCAAGCCGGTGATGGACGCCTACAGCATTGATGTCCCGGGCGCCGCCCACGTATTCGCCTGGTACGCCGAAAGCCTCGACAAGCTGTACGACCAGGTCGCACCGACCGGCCCTGGCACGCTGGCAACGATCACTCGGGTACCGCTGGGGGTCATCGCTGCCGTGGTGCCGTGGAACTTCCCGCTGGACATGGCGGCCTGGAAACTCGCCCCGGCGCTTGCCGCCGGCAACAGCGTGATTCTCAAACCCGCGGAACAATCCCCCTTCTCGGCCTTGCGCCTTGCCGAACTGGCGCTGGAAGCTGGCGTACCGGAAGGTGTCTTCAACGTCATCACCGGCCTCGGCGAACAGGCAGGACGCGCACTGGGCCTGCATCCGGATGTCGACGCACTGGTCTTCACCGGTTCCACCCAGGTGGGCAAATACTTCATGCAATACGCGGCGCAGTCGAACCTCAAGCAGGTGTGGCTGGAGTGCGGTGGCAAGAGCCCGAACCTGGTGTTCGCCGACTGCCAGGATCAGGACCTGGCCGCCGAAAAAGCCGCGTTCGGGATTTTCTTCAACCAGGGAGAAGTCTGCTCGGCCAACTCGCGGCTGCTGGTGCAGCGCTCGATTCATGATGAGTTCGTCGAGCGCCTGATCGAGAAAGCGCAGCACTGGCAGCCCGGCGATCCACTGAACCCGGCCAGCAAAATGGGCGCCATCGTCGACGCCACCCAGGCCGCACGCATCATGGATTACATAGGCGAAGCGAGTGCCAGCGGTGCACGACGGGTGGCGGGCGGTGAACGGGTCGTCATCAACGGCTCGGACAACTTCATCCAGCCGACGCTGTTCACCGACGTCACACCGGGCATGCGCCTATCTCGTGAAGAAGTATTCGGCCCAGTGCTGGCAATCACGTCATTCGATGATGAAGACCAGGCCGTGCAGATGGCCAACAAGCACATCTATGGGCTGGCTGCATCGGTGTGGAGCGACGACCTCAATCGCGCACACCGGGTCGCCAGCCGACTGAATGCCGGGACGGTTTCGGTCAACACCGTCGACGCGCTGGACGTCAGCGTACCGTTCGGCGGTGGCAAGCAGTCCGGCTTCGGTCGCGACCTGTCGCTGCATTCCTTCGATAAATACACACAACTGAAGACCACCTGGTTTCAGCTGCGCTGAGCCATGCCTGCCACTTGGGGCGCTTTCAAGAGGGAACGCATGAAAACCGAATACGACTACATCATTGTCGGCGCCGGTTCGTCCGGATGCGTGCTGGCGAACCGCCTGAGTGCCGATCCCGACGTCAGCGTCTGCCTGATCGAGGCGGGAAGCCACGACAACAGCCTGCGTATCCAGACGCCAGCCGGGACCATCACGTTGTACAAGAGCAAAAAGTACAGCTGGAATTTCCTCTCGGCGCCGCAAAAGCACCTCAACGGCCGAACCCTGCACACACCACGCGGCAAGGCGCTGGGCGGCTCCAGTTCGATGAACAGCATGATCTATATTCGCGGTCACGCCAGTGATTACGACCGCTGGGCGCAGGCCGGTTGTGCCGGATGGGACTGGGACAGCGTGCTGCCCTACTTCAGGAAATCGGAAAACAACCGACTCGGCCAGGACCCGCGCCTGCATGGTACGGCTGGCGAGCTGCACGTCGAAGCGGCACGCGATCCCAATCCGGTGTCGCGACTGTTCGTCAACGCCGCGCAGCGCATGGGCATCCCTCTCAACGACGACTTCAATGGCGAAACGCTTGAAGGCTGTGGCCTCTACAATCTGACGCAGAAAAACGCACGGCGCCTGTCGAGCTATCGCGCGTTTGTCGCCCCCGTGCTTGATCGCCCCAACCTCACCGTGATCACTGATTGCTCGGTGCAGGCCTTGATGCTCCAGCAGCGAGTGGCCAAGGGGGTGAAGGTGGTCTCGGACGGCAGGACCCTGGTCCTGAGTTCGAACCGGGAGGTCATTCTGTCGGCAGGCTCGCTGGGCAGCCCGAGCCTGTTGCTCGCGTCCGGCATCGGACCTGCGAGCGAGCTGGAAAAGGCCGGGATCAAGGTTGAACACGACCTGCCCGGTGTCGGCAAGAACCTGCAGGATCACCTCGACGGGCTCATCACGGTGCGTTCGAAAAGCCCGCTGACACTGGGTTTCTCACTGGGCGCCCTGCCAAGCATCGTCCTGTCGCCGCTGCGTTATGTATGGCGCAAAAAAGGTTGGTTGACGACCAATTATGTCGAGGCTGGGGGATTTGCCCGTACACCGCTGGCCAACGCCCTGCCGGACGTGCAATTTCACTTCGTGCCAGGCTATCGCAGTCATCGCGGACGGCTGTTCGAGTGGGGACACGGATATGCCGTGCACACCTGCGTGCTGCGCCCCAGGAGCATCGGCGAGATACGCCTGGACAGCGCGGCCAAACCGGTCATCGACTTCAATTTCCTCTCCGATCCCGAGGACGCCAGGGTCTTGATCGAAGGCCTTAAACTGGCGCGCAAGATCCTCGCCGATCAACCGTTCGATGGCATTCGTGGCAAGGAGATGCTGCCCGGCGCCCACGTACAGACGGACGAACAGCTGATGACCTATGTGCGCGAATATGCCGCGACGGTGTTCCACCCGGTGGGCACCTGCAAGATGGGAGTCGACGCCATGAGTGTGGTCGGGCCGGACCTCAAAGTGCATGGCATTCAAGGCCTGCGCGTGGTCGATGCCTCGATCATGCCGACGCTGATCAGCGGCAATACCAACGCGCCTTGCATCATGATCGGCGAGAAAGCGGCGGATCTGATCCGGTGCCGTACCACCGTCTCTTGAAGTCACGCAGCAGCCTCGAAGAACGCCGTTTTCCGCACCAGGAAGCGGCGTTTTCTTATTGCGCGCCCCAGGTTGGAACGCTATTCACGCCCCCTTCCCCACCCCAGTTTTTTCCTCATCACCGACCACATATTTACTAATTTTCCTATCCCCCGACATCGGCCACCATCAATCCTGCCCACAGAGGCAAAAAGGTCCGCAAGAGGCCATAAGCGATGTGTTTTTGGCGTCTAGCCCACTGCCCCGAGAAATAACGAATTACAACCACGATTCCGGGAGTGTTACATGATCAAGTCTTTCGTATCGCGTTGCGTGCGTCCGCTGGCCCTGTCTGCAATCGCTGCCGGCCTTGCCGGTGGTGCTCAAGCCGGAACCCTGTCCATCGGACATACCACCTGGGTCGGCTACGGCACCCTCTACCTGGCCAAGGACCTGGGCTACTTCAAGGAACAGGGCCTCACCGTCGAGTTGCCGACCATCGAAGAAGCCTCCATGTACATGGCTGCCCAGGCCTCGGGCAAGTTGTCCGGTTCGGCCTCGACCCTCGATGAAATCCTCAAATACCGTCCGCAGTTCTGCTTCAAGGCCGTGGCCGCGCTGGATGACAGCCACGGCGGCGACGGCGTGCTGGTGGGCAAGGACGTCAACAGCCTGCAGGACCTCAAAGGCAAGGCCGTTGCCGTCAACGAAGGTTCGGTGTCGCAGTTCTGGCTCAACTATCTGCTGAAAAACGCCGGCATGAAGATGAGCGACCTGACGATCCAGAACATGACCGCAGACGACGCGGCCACCGCCTTCATCGCCGGCCGCGTGCCGGCCGCGGTGACCTGGGAACCGCACCTGACCACCGTGCGCAAGAAACAACAAGGCAAGGTACTGGTAGACAGCAGCACGACGCCTGGCGTGATCGTCGATGTCGTGGCACTGAGCTGTGATGTGATCGACAAACAGCAGGCTGACGTCAAGGCGCTGGTCAGCGGCCTCTACAAGGCCGTGCAATACACCAAGGACCACCCGAAAGAGGCCTACGCGATCATGGCCAAAGGTGTCGGTGGCTACCTCGCCGACCCGGCTGAACTGGAAGCTGCCGCCCAGGGCGTGCGCTTCTACGATCAGGCCATGAGCGAAAAACTGCTGGGCAGCAACGGCACCCAGGGCGATGCCGCCACGGTGATCAAACTGGCCAACGAAACCGCCAGCGAGTTGCAGGGCAAGCCGTACAACGTGAGTTACAGCGACCTGATCGACAACCGCTTCATCAGCCCGAAATAAACCAGGAGCACGTCATGTCCAAGCGCAATTCGTGGCTCAACCGCTGCCTGACGCCCAAGACCAGCCTGCCTGTACAGGTGATCTGGAGTGCCAGCAGCCTGGCCTGGGTCCTGATGATCGGTCTGTGGGCCTTTCTTTCCTACGGCGCCGTGGTACCAGCGATGTTCCTGCCAACACCGGGCGCAGTCTTCGAGGCAGCCATGCGCCTGGCCCGTGACGGCACCCTCGGTCCGCATGTGTGGGCCAGCGTGGAAGTGGTGATGGTCGGTTTCATCGTCTCGTCGGTGGTCGCGGTGCCGATCGGCCTGATGATGGGCAGCTTCCGGGTCGTGCAAGCGTTCCTCGAACCGCTGGTCAACTTCATCCGCTACCTGCCGGTCACCTCATTCGTGCCGCTGTTCATCCTGTGGATCGGCATCGGCCTGGAACAGCGGGTGTCGATCATCATTTTCGGCGTGTTTTTCCAGCAACTGGTGATGATCGCCGACGTGTCCAAGGGCATCTCCAAGGATTTGATCAACGCCTCCTACACCCTGGGCTCCAGTCGCACGGATGCGGTGCTGCACGTGATCGCCCCGGCTTCGCTTCCCGGTGTGCTGGACACCTTGCGCGTCACCATGGGGTGGGCCTGGACCTACCTGGTGGTGGCCGAACTGGTCGCGGCTTCCAGCGGCCTGGGGTACCTGAGCCTCAAGGCCATGCGTGGTTTTCAGGTCGATGTGATTTTCCTGGCGATCGCCGTCATCGGCCTGCTGGGCCTGATCACCGATCAACTGTTCAGACTTCTTCGCTTGAAGGTGGCCGCATGGGCTCAGTAACCGCAACCTCACCGATTCAGCTACGACCAACCCCCGTGAGCGCCCCTGCCACACCGCGCCTGCGGGTCGACAACGTCACCCTGCAATACAAGACGCCGTCGGGCGATACCTTCACGGCGCTGGACAAGGTCACGTTCGACGTTCCCGATCAACAATTCGCGGTGCTGGTGGGCCCATCAGGTTGTGGCAAATCCAGCCTGCTGTACCTGACCGCCGGCCTGGCTGAGCCAACCGCTGGCGACATCTATGTCGGCGGTCAACAAGTCGACGGCCCCGGTGCCGATCGCGGCATGGTGTTTCAGGGCTACACCTTGTTCCCGTGGCTGACCGTGCGCAAGAACATCGAGTTCGGCCTCAAGCGGCGCGGCATGCCCGCCGCAGAGCGCAAGGACATCGTCGAGTTCTACCTGAACGAAGTCGGTCTGCGGCGCTTTGCCGACAACTATTCAAAACAGCTTTCAGGCGGAATGATGCAGCGCGTGGCGATCGCTCGTGCGCTGGCCAATGACCCGCAAATCCTACTGATGGACGAACCCTTCGGCGCGCTCGACAGCCAGACCCGCCTGCAAATGCAGCAACTGCTGCTCAAGGTCTGGGAGCACAGCAAGAAAACCGTGCTGTTCGTCACCCACGACATCGACGAGGCAATCCTGCTCGGCGACCGCATATTCGTGATGGGCGCGCGCCCTGGCCGGATCAAGGAAGTGCTCGACGTACCCATCGGCCGCCCGCGCAATCTCGACATGGTCATGGACCCGGAATTCATTTGCATGAAGCGCAACATTTTTCATCAACTTCATGATGGGCCGGAGGATCATGGCGATTGATCCGACATCAGCCTCATCGGCGCTGCCAGGCCCGCTGCATTAACTCAATGACACCCTCATCGCTGGTCTGGGGGAAACTCGAGTACCAGTAACCGACGGACATCATCCGCTCAGGCATCAGCGGGCAAATCACTTCATTGACGATGCAGCGCAGGGTTTCCACCGTATCTGGCGGCGCCACCGGCACCGCCACGACGATACGCGCCGGGGCCTGCAGCTGCACCGCGTGGATGGCGGCGATCATCGAGGCCCCCGTGGCCAGGCCGTCATCGATCAGGATGACCACCTGGTCTTTGAGTGGCACCGGCGGCCGCGTCCCCCGGTACACCTGCTCGCGGCGTAATAGCTCGCGGGTTTCCCGTGCGACCACGGCGTCATAACTGTCTTGATCTATCGAATGCGCCCGCAGCATCTCTTCATTGCGAATGCGTATCCCGCCACTGGCGATGGCGCCCATGGCGAATTCCGGCTGGGAGGGAACACCGAGCTTGCGCACCACCAGGAGGTCCAGCCGCACCTGCAGAGCGGTCGCCACCTCATAGGCCACCGGAACGCCGCCACGGGGCAAGGCCAGGACGATGACGTCGGGGCGCCGTGCATATTTAAGCAACGGCTCCACCAGGCTTTGACCGGCCGCAGACCGATCCTGCCAGAGGGTTTGCAGAGAAGGACTATGGGTCATAGCTCACCTCATCAGGCGCTGACGCCTGCGGTTTGATTACATCGGACTGGCCGTCAGGGCGCGGTTGTGTTCTGGTCCAGCCGGTCGCGATGGTCCTGGAGATTGGGACGGCAGAATGCAAACTGGTTTATCCCAACGCCTGGCGCCAATCCGAGCATAGGAGCCGCTGTTGGGCGGGTCCTGATCCAGATCAGAAAAATCAGAAACAAGAAATAGCGGAGCATCCATCTCGCGAATCGCCTGAGGCAAGCCCTGGAAGGCGCGTTCCTATGCCATACCGCGAGCGCGGTTCAAACGTTGGTGGCGGTAGAAGAGCCGCTTCGCTCCTTCAGCCACCGCCATGTACACCCCGCTGATTGCCAGCACTGTCAGCAGGATCGGCAAGGGCAAGGGTACCAGGCCAAACCACGGCGCCATCGGGCTGTAAGGCAGCCCGACGGCCAACGCACCGATGGCCGCGGCACTCGACAGCAACAGCTTCGCCGGCCGGCTGTGGTAGAACGGGCGGTAGGTGCGCACGATGAAAATCGTCAATAGTTGGGTCAGCAGCGACTCGACGAACCAGCCACTGCGGAAGACTTCGGGACCCTTTTCCGCCAACAGGTACAGCGCCGCGAAGGTGAATACATCGAACAGTGAGCTGACCAGTCCGAACACCACCATGAAGTTGCGGATTTCACTGATGTTCCAGCGATGAGGGGTATTTTCCCATTCGCGATCGACGTTGTCGCTGGCGATACCCATGGAGGGGATGTCAGAGAGGAAGTTGTTGAGCAAAATCTGCTTGGCCAGCATCGGCAGGAAGGGCAAGACCAGGGACGCGAGAGCCATGCTGATCATGTTGCCGAAATTGGCACTGGAGACGATGGAAATGTACTTCAGGGTATTGGCAAAGGTATGCCGGCCCTCCTCGATACCTTCGCGCAACACGTCGAGGTTGTGCTCCAGCAGCACGAAGTCGGCGGCCTGTTTGGCCACATCGGCGGCGTTATCCACGGAAATACCGATATCGGCCACCTGCAGCGCCGGAGCATCATTGATGCCGTCCCCCATATAACCGACGACGTGCCCGGTCTTTTGCAGGGCGCGGATGATGCGCTCTTTCTGGTTGGGGTCGACTTCGGTGAAGAGCGTCGTCAGCGGCGCCAAGTGCATCAATGCCTCGTCTTTCATGGCACCTAGTTCGGCACCGGTGATGATCCGCTCCACCGGCAGGCCCACGGCCTGGCCGACATGCCGGGCGACCAGATGGCTGTCGCCGCTGATGATCTTCACCTGCACGCCGAGGCGGCCAAGGCTGGCAATGGTGTCTTTGACACCCGGCTCCGGCGGATCGAAGAACAGGAGAAAACCGCGAAAGGTCATGTCCTTTTCTTCGTCCCGGCCATAGTGCGAAAGGTCCGGCAAGACACGCGTGGCCAAGCCCAGAACCCTGAACCCCTGCTCACTCCAGTCGGCGAAACGCTGCGTGATCGCGGCCCGCTCGTTCGCGGTCAGCGCCAGCAATTGTTCGCCGCGGCGCACATGGGTGCAGACCTCAAGCACGTTATCCAGCGCCCCTTTGGTCACCATCAGCCTGGCGGCCTCCGGTGCATTCGCGACCACCACGCTCAAGCGCTTGCGGACGAAGTCATACGGTACTTCATCGAGTTTGCTCGCCCCGGGACAGGGCGCCAGGGTTTTACCAGCCAGGGTGATCGCATCGTCCATTGCGTTGCGCATGCCGGTCTGCAGGCTGGCATTGAATACCGCCAACTGCAGGACAGTGGCGTCGACATTGCCCTCTGCGTCCATGGCGCCGTCCAGCACGACGACACCTCGGGTCAGCGTACCGGTCTTGTCGGTACACAGGATGTCCATCGCCCCCAGGTTTTCGATGGCATTGAGGTGACGCACGATGACGCCCTTGCCCGCCATGCGTTGTGCGCCTTTGGCCAGGGTGATGCTCAGGATCGCCGGCAGCAGCTCCGGCGACAGCCCGATGGACAGCGCGATGGCAAACAACAAGGTATCGAGGGCGGGACGATGCAACAGGATATTGATGCCGAACACCACGATCGTGATCACCAGCATCACCCGCAGCAGCAACCCGCCAAAGCGTCGCAGGCCGCGCTCGAACTCGGTCTCGGGCGGGCGCAGCGTCAGGGTCTTGGCAATGCGCCCGATTTCACTGTCCGAGGCGTAGCGGGTGACCAGCACCTCGGCGGTCCCGCTGCGCACCGAGGTGCCCATGAATACACAGTTGTGCCGTTGGCCGAGGGTGGCCTCAGGTGTGCAATCGCCCGGTAATTTCTCTACCGGGAAGGTTTCGCCAGTAAGCAGACCCTCGCCGATGAAGCAATCGAGGGCCTGCAGAATCCGGCCATCGGCTGCGATCAGGCTGCCGGCGCTGAGCAACAGGATATCCCCCGGCACCACCTCGCTTGCGGCAATATCCAGGGGCTTGCCGTCGCGACGTACCGTGGCGCGCAGTGCGATCTTGCTGCGCAATTGCTCCACCGCCGTGCTCGCGCGATTTTCATACCAGGCGCTGAGTACCGCGCTGATGAGCACAATGCAGCCGACAATCGCCGCATCCAGCCAGTCCCCCACCGACACGGCCACCAGCGTGCCCACAATCAGGATCAGCACCAGAGGTGTGCGCATTTGCTCCAGCACCAGCCTGCCCAGACCGCGCGGGCGGTCCTTGGGCCGGGCCGGCGCGCTACGCATGCGCGCACGGGCCTCGGCCTGGCTCAACCCTTGCGGGCTGCTGTGGACGTTGCTGAATACCTGGTTCAGCGCCGGGCTCCAGTAATCGGTGGTAGCCAGGCGCTCCGGTTGCCTGGCGGTGGAGCGCCATTCGCGATGGGCCAGCCAAAGGCCGGGCAGCATCGGTAACCAGAAGGTCAACCCGCGAAACAACAAGGTGGCGGAAAGCGCCACTGCAACGTTCACTCCGACCCAATGCAACGTCACCACCGCCGCCGCTTCGAAGGCGCCGAGCCCACCGGGCACTATGCCGATACTGCGCAGCACACTGGCCAGCATAAAGCCGGCAAACAACCCCAACGGAGGTGCCGAGACACCCAGCGCCCGGACCAGAACCCACAATGTCGCGCTATCCAGCACAATGATCATCAGCTCCAAGAGGGTAATGCGCCAGAGCAGACCCGGGCTGCGAGCCAGGTCTTTGTCCGCGCCCGTGAGCAATGACACGACTCTGGCGACAATCGAAAAGTGCTGTCCCGGCAGATGCGCTACCCATCGCGGGTTGCCCGTCAGTCGAGGCATGACGACTGCCAGCAGCAGGCTTACGCTGACGAACAGCAGGCACGCCGTCATGACCGTCGGTGTGGCATGGCCCTGGAGGATCACCACCGGCAATGCCACGCCGACTGACACTGCATACGCCAGAAAATACCCGGACAAGTCCAGCACCAGGCTTGCCAGTACCAGCGGTTTTGCGAACCCGAGGCGGACAAAGGAGGCCACGACCGCGAAGGCTCCGCTGATGCCCGAGGACGGTAGCGCTTGATCGACAAACAGCTTCATCACACTGAGTCTGCCCGCGTCCCAGAGTGAAAGCGGTTGTGCCCCGGCCTTGAGCACGACTCGAAAGACCTGGCCTTGAGCGATATACGTGAGCCCCTGCAGAACCAGTGCGGCGACCAGCCATAACGGCTCTGCCCGGGCCAGCAAGCGTGTGAACGATTCGACGTCGGTGAATCGCAGAGCCACACCGACCACGGCCGCAAACATCGCGGCGCCCAGCAGCCAGCTTAGCCACAGCGCGGAGCGGCTATAGGGTGGGTCTTCTTCACACACAGGCGAATCAATGACACCTGGAGTGGGCGATTTGACAGGCATGCCGTGCCCCTGAACGAATCAGCAGAGTGCCTGATTCTGGCGCGGTACGGATGGCTGCGTTTGACCCAGGTCAACCCGCGAACGGCAGCGGTACGGATGTGCGGGTGGAGCATATGTCGCTGAATGCCACGGCCTTTGCGGGTCCGCATCGCGCTTTCTGACTTTGATCAATACGCCGGCGCCCCCGAACCCTCAATGTGATCCCGGTCGTTGTTCGACCTCACTGTGCGCTGGAGTCCACCATGCTAGCTAATCAACACACTGCTGCTCTCATTGCCGAGATGGATAAAGCACCGCCCGCAGAACACTGGCTGGAGAAGCTGAGCGACGGAACCCATGTGCTCATTCGTCCGCTGTCGACCGACGATCATGCGCGCCTGCTGCTTTTTTTCCAGCGTTTGTCTCCACTGTCGTTGCGTTTGCGCTTTCTGGGGGCGGTGAACCATGTCGATGGGCACGCCATCGATACACTGCTGAGCGAGTCCGAGACGTTCAGCCAAGGTTACCTGGCACTGATCCACCATGAGGGCGAGTTGCAGGTCATCGGCGTCAGCCACTACAGGCGTGCCGCGGATAATCCCGAGCACTGCGGTTGCGCTGTCGCCGTTGCCGAACCCTGGCTACGCAAGGGCCTGGGCCGTTTATTGCTGGGGCATCTGATAGATGCAGCCAGGCGCAAGGGGTATCGCAAAATGTGCTCGACGAACCTGTCGACCGATTACCCGGTTCATGGGTTGTACAAGCAATTTGGCTTTACCTCGGCCTACCTGGATCGGGACTTCGATCGCATTGTTCACCAACTGGAGCTCTAATCGGGTAAGTTGCCCGACCTTTCATCGGTGTTCCAGATGGTAGCGCGCTTGCACCAGGCGCGCGATCCGAGCCAAGGCATCCTGGGACGCCACCGAGGCGTCGGTTTCCAGCAGATGGGTTTCGTTGGCCAGCACGTCATCGCGGATCACCTCGCGAAACCAGTTGGAAAAGTCTCCGGCCTGGCGGTGTTGGCAGAAGGCGCCATCGTCCAGGCGCGCCAGCGAAGATAAAAACTCGGCCAGGTTCGAAGCGCGTTGGTCGAGGCTTGGAAAGTAGAACGCATGCCAGTCCCCCACATCCCCCGCCGCATATTTGCCACTGTGGCGATGATGTTTCTGCTGGGGCTGCTGCGGGGTCATCTGCACCACTTCGTTACCTTTGCGCAGCTCCCAGAGACAGCAGTATTCAGGCGCTGAGGTGCGCGGTGCAAAATCCGGGCTGCTGCGCTGCGTGTGCTGGGCAAAACGTTGGACCAGCTCCCGGGCGGTGCTGCCCAGCGTCACCAGTACGTCAACCACCTCCAGCACGGACGGACAGACCTGCTCGAAATCCAGCGCCACGATGACTGCCCCCATATTGGCCAGGAACCCCGCAGGCCAGGCAGCACAGTGGGGCAACATGTAGTGAGCCTCGTCCACCACCAGCCAGTAGGGTCGACCCGAGGTGCTGCGTAGCTGCTGGATAAAAGGCAGCAATTCGCCGAACAGTTGCACCCGGGCCGGCGGGTCCAGGGCCAAGGTGCTTACCACGACGTTGAGCCGTGCCAGCAACAGGTGATGCAATGACTCTTCGGTGGTCGGCGGAACGGTCAGTCCTCCCACCGTTACCGCACCGTCCAGGGACAGGTAATCGCCTTCGGGATCAATGATGCAGAATCCCTGACGCGCCTCGACCATGCGCTCGGTCAGCCAGGTCACATAGCTCGACTTGCCGGAGCCGGAATTGCCGATGACCAGCATCACCGACTCCGGCGCCAGCCAGACCTTGCGCGCATCGGCGGTCTGCCCCAGTTCCATGCCGATACGCTCGACCGGAACCAGCGCCGCGTCCTTTTCCAGGAGCATGTCGATCAATTCGCAGACTCCTTGCCCGTGATCATTGCGCAGGCAAATATCTGCCTGGGCCTTGATCGATTCAATGGCGTTGTTCACCGCCGCCGCACAGCCGCAGATCGCCAGAAACGCGTGGTCATTTTCGGCATCGCCCACACCGACCACGTTCAATTCACAGATCCCCAGTCTCAGCAACGCCGCGCTCAGGCCCGAGGCCTTGTTCACTCCCGACGGCAAGACCATGACCGCATCTTTGTTGAAGGTCATCTGCAACTCGAGGCCCAGTTCGCGTATCGAGGTGATCACCGCGCCCTCGAACGGATGCCAGGTGGCGATGACCGACCTGCCAACGGATAAAGGCGAAACGCCTTTTTCCCGCAGGCGCCGCACCAGTTCAGTCGAGGCAGAATCGGCGATGAGCTCCTCTGTGTCGGTGCGCGGGTCGTACAAGAGCGCTCCGTTTTCCGCGACCACCAGGTCGAACAGATCCAAACGGTCAAAATGATGCTTGAGCGCTTGCAGCTCCCTGCCGGTAATCAACAACAGCTTGCGACCGCTGTCCTTGAGGGTGGCCAGCGCTGTACAGACTTGCGCCGGAACATTGCCGCTCTCGGCAATCGTGCCGTCATAGTCCACCGCCAAGGCTAGGAAATGCATGATTGCTCCATGACGGGTTCGGTGGTGCAGGCCCCGTCAACCGATACTCGATGAGGTTGAGATCTTGCCGTTCATTCCGTGCAGCGGCTCGGTGGGCAAAGGCATCTTGTGCGAATGCGCTTTGAACCAGCCCCCGCACGTTGCTCTTTTTCCGCGGGCAGCGATTGATAAAAATCAACTACCCGTGCCATCGAAAACCCCGCGCGTCCATCGCTATCGGCGGTTTCAGTCAAGCCAGGGCAAGGGCTTGACGATCATCAAACTGCATGAAGTACGGTTCAGCACACTCTCGGCAGTGCTGCCCATCATCCGGTCGGGCCCGTCGCGATAGGCCGTGCCCAGCACGACCACGTCGAACGCATTCTGCCGGGCGAACAGGCTGATCACTTTGTGAGGAATGCCAGTCAATACATGCTGGTGCGCCCAGTCGATGCCGTAGCGTTCGGCGAGGGCGTCGAACGCTTCTGCCTGGGCGTCATTGACCGCGTCGCTCAAAGTGTTCTCCAGGCTCAGGGTCGGCACACTCATTGGGGGATCGCCCATCACCGACCAGTTGCTGACATTCAACAGATGCAATTGTGCATCGCAGGCTCGTGCCAATGTCGACGCGAATTCGAGCACGCGTTCGTTGAGCCCGTAGGTCAGTTCCTCCAGATGTGACAGGTCCACGGCGGCGAGTACTTTCAGCGGTTTTGGATGGCGGGCGTTGGTGACCAGGTGCAGGCAGGCCGTACAGTCGCGTAACAACAGCCAATCCAGGGGTTGATGGAAGGTCCGGTCAAGGGCCGAGACATGCTGAGCGTCCTTGACCACCAGGTCAGCGCGAAAATCGTTCACATACGCCAGCACATGCGCCGGGTTGGGTTTTGCCCACACCACTTCATAGTGGATCTCCAGCCCCGCGCGCCGATGAAAGCGAACTTGCTGCTCCAGCCAATGGCGATGGATCTGCAGATAGCCTTCCCTGGCCTGGGCCATCGCGTCATGGTCGAACAGCCCGGCCAATGCCAGCGGCTTCACATAGTCAAACGCCACGATATGGAACAACGCGCCAGTGGCACAGGCCAGCGCGTGGGCCCGGTCAAAGGCCGGAGTGCGAGTCATCTCCGAAGGTGCAATCAATAGAATACGTTTGAATGTCGACATTAGAGACCTCGGCCTACGGGCATGATTGCAGCACGACTTCCTGCCGAGCAGCGCGTGACTGAAAACCATCGTTCAAGTATCCGGTGTTGCCCGACGTGCACTCTGATCTTTGTCAACTAATGTCAGGCCCTTGCCCAATGGCCAAGTCACTCGTGCCTTGTTGATATACCTCAATGACTTTCCGTGGTTTGGGTGTAGAAACCAGTCACTGGCCAATCTTCGCCCGTCATAACACCCAGCGGCTGCATTCGCCGTACGCACCTACTTGTGAGTCGAGGTCATGAAAAAGAACCACCAATGGAATCTGTCCTACTTTCTGGCCGCGTTTGTCGTGTTCGCAGCTGCACAGTTTCTGTGGGCAGAACATCGGGTGGTGCAAAACATCCCCTACAGTCAGTTCCTGCAACTGCTGAACGAGCAGAAAGTCAGCGACTTGCAGGTCGAGAAAGACCAGATCCGCGGCAAGCTGCAAGTGCCGATCGACGGTCACACGTTGTTCTCGACCGTGCGGGTCGACCCCGCGCTGGCCGAGAACCTGGCGCAATCGGGGGCCAGCTTCACGGGGGTCAATGACAATGGCTTCTTGAGCGGCCTGCTGGGCTGGCTGTTGCCCTTTATCCTAATCATGGTGGTCTGGCATTTCCTGTTCCGCGGCGTCGCGGAAAAACAGGGCCTGGGCGGGCTGATGAACATCGGCAAATCCCGGGCCAAAGTGTTTGTTCAACGGGACACCGGCGTCACCTTCGCTGATGTCGCCGGCATCGATGAAGCCAAGGCCGAGTTGGTGGAGATCGTTTCGTTCCTCAAGGACAAGGCCAAGTACGCACGGCTGGGAGCGCATATTCCCAAAGGCACGCTGCTGGTCGGCCCGCCGGGCACCGGCAAGACCCTGGTGGCCAAAGCCATCGCAGGCGAAGCCGGGGTGCCGTTCTTCTCGATCTCGGGCTCGGAGTTCGTCGAAATGTTCGTCGGCGTCGGAGCTGCTCGGGTCCATGATCTGTTCGAACAAGCGCGCGAGGCCGCGCCTTGCATCATTTTTATCGATGAACTGGATGCCCTGGGCAAGATGCGCGGCGTCGGCGTATTGGGCGGCAATGACGAAAAAGAACAGACCCTCAACCAGCTTCTGGCGGAGCTGGACGGCTTCGACCCCCGCGAGGGCGTGGTGCTGCTGGCCGCCACCAACCGCCCGGAAATTCTCGACCCGGCACTGCTGCGCGCCGGTCGGATCGACCGTCAGGTCTTGATCGATCGTCCGGATCGCAAGGGGCGGCAGGCGATTCTCAGCGTGCACCTGCAAAAAATCGCCGTGGACCCGGCCCTCGACAGTGCGCGCATTGCCGAGATCACCACCGGTTTCACCGGCGCCGACCTGGCGAACCTGGTCAATGAAGCGGCGATAGTCGCGACCCGTCGCGGTGCCGACACGGTCAGCCTGGACGATTTCACGGCAGCCGTAGAGCGCCTGGTCGCCGGCCTCGAACGCAAGAGCAGCGTGCTGCGCCCCGAAGAACGCCAGGTGGTGGCGTACCACGAAATGGGCCACGCCCTGGCGGCGACTCACCTGCCAGCCATGGACCCGGTGCACAAAGTCTCCATCGTGCCCCGTACCATTGGTTCCCTGGGCTACACCCTGCAGCGTCCGACGGAAGACCACTTCCTGATCAGTTGCCAGATGCTCAAGGATCGTATCGTCGTGCTGATGGCAGGCCGCGCCGCCGAATGCCTGATCTATGGCCAGACCTCCACCGGGGCCGCCGACGACCTGGCCCGCGCGACTGATATCGCCCGGCAGTTGGTGACCCGCTTCGGCATGAGCGCCGAGCTGGGACAGTCGGTGCTGGAGCGACAAAGCCTGAGCTACCTGGGCGAGCAGATGCAGGCCACGGGGCAGAAAGATTATTCGGAACAGACTGCCAGGGAGGTCGACCTGTGTATACGCGCCCTGCTCGACGAAGCCTACGCACGGGCCAAGACCTTGCTCCAGGCGCATCGCTCCGACCTGGAAACCGGCGCACGCCTGTTGATGGAAAAGGAAAGCCTGACCCCGGCGGACTTCCCCGCGCTGTTGCCACTCAAGCTGGTCGCGGTTGCCGCGAGTTGGGCGTCGTCCTGAGAACAACCCGCCGAGGCTCGCCATGCTGACCATTACGCTGATCAATATGCTGGTAGTGATCACCGCCGTGGTCATTCATTACGAATGCCTGTTGCGCATGAACGACTGGCTGCCACGGCTGAAGGTCTGGAGCCGCTTCAGGATGGTCATAGGCGTATTGGGCGCTCTGTTGGCGCACGCGATCGAAGTCTGGTGCTTCGCCCTGGCGTACTACCTGATGACCCGCGATGGCGAGTGGGGCAGCCTGTCCGGCCAGTTCAATGGCTCTTTCATGGACTGCGTGTACTTTTCCTTCACGACCTATACCACCATCGGTTTCGGTGACATCAGTCCCGTGGGCAACATCAAGTACCTGACCGGCCTGCAAGCACTGACCGGTCTGGTGCTGATCACCTGGACGGCATCCTTTCTGTTTCTCGAAATGCAGAAGTACTGGAAGAGAAAGTAGCGCCTTGCACCAGCCACCTCAGGACTCGGAGGGCCGTGCTCCAGCCCCCCGCACATCTGGAGATAATGACTTATGCGTTGATTTTTCAAGCAGTTGCCAGCAACAGTGCCAGCAGTGCGTGATTCAACCAAATCTGAAGCCAGGTGGGCCGCACGCTCACGACCCGAGAAAGGCTTCAATATGCTTGGCGATGGCATCCGGCTGTTCAGGAAACGCGGCATGGCCCATGTGATCGATTTCAATCAGCGTGACCCGATCCGGAAACTCAGCCTTGAATTCCCATGCATTCTCGGGAAGCGCCGCAACATCCTGTTTGCCCCGCAGCAAAAGGATCGGGACTCTGCCTCCGGCGGCCCACCAATGCTTTTGCTGTGGTCATGGCCGGCAATCTTCTGGACATTGGCCCTCGTCGGGGCCATGCACTACGGGAGCGGCATTTTCAGTGCAGCATTGGTCAGTTGGTTAGCGGATGGAACACCGAAGGGCATGGCGTTGGTGATGGGCGGGGCTGGCATCGGCTGTCTGGCGGCAGCACTGTGGTCCAAGAGCGTTCGCACGGAAAGGTCCTAACCCCATCGTCGTGTTCGTCGCAGTGAACCTTATCCGCCCCACCCGACGCGGCGGCCGCTCTAGGCTGCGGAACCGCGCTCATCTGATCGCGTTATGACATCGTACAACCTTTAAAAATTAGCTTCCCATCTTCCAAAGCGCTGCTATGTTACGCGCTCGGATTGAACGTCCGGGCGCCGCCAGTGGCTTGCCTCGCTCCCCTCTGCAGACAGGAGGCAGAGGCCCGTCGACCAGGCCCGTGCGCCGTTCGTTCTCAAGGACAATCGGTTCGCGAAAGTCGCCGCCTCCGCTGCGTGTCGACCGGGATCGCAACCATTCACAGGGAAGTGTCATGGTCGAAGCGCAATGCTATTCATTGAGTTCCACCCAACAGTCCGTCTGGCTCGATCAACAGCTGTCGCCCAATACCCCCTCCTACAACATCGGTGTCACCGTGGAAATCCACGGCGCGGTGGACCTCGCCCTGTTCACCGCCGCGCTGCGGGCCGTGGTGGCCCAGCATGACGCGTTGCGGTTGGTTTTCAGCGAGCATGCCGGGCACGTGACGCAACGGGTTGACGACACCGTGCAGGGTGCCCTGGCCTACTACGACTGGCGCGCCGAACCCCTGGCCCGCGACGGCGCCCTGGCCCACATCACGCAGCTCAATCGTACCCCGTTCACCCTTTACGACCAGCCGTTGTGGAGCATGGAGTGGTTCCAGCTGTCGGACACCCATGCATTGTGGAACAGCCGTTATCACCACCTGATCTGCGACGGCACCTCGGTGGGCCTGATCGGCCAGGCTGTGGGCGCGGCCTATAACCAGTTGCTGCAAGGCCAGCCGCCTATCCTTGACGACGAGTTGGCACAGGGCTATCGCGATTTCGTGGCCCGGGACCAAGCGTTCCTCGACTCGACGCGCTACGCCAAGGCCCGTGATTACTGGCTCGAACAATTTCCGGCATTGCCGGCGCCGTTGTTCCAGCAGGCCCGAGCCAACTTCGGCGAGCCGGTGCCCAGTGCCCAGGCGATCTGGACCCTGGGTGGCGAGCGCCTTGAGCGGTTGAGCCAATGGGCGAAAACCCAGGGGGCCACGCTGAGCCACAGCCTCAGTGCCCTGTTGGCCTATTATTTCAGCCGAATGACCGACCAACGCGAACAGCTGGTCATCGGCCTGCCCGTGCACAACCGCAGCAACCCGCTGCAAAAACGGACGGCCGGGATGTTTTCCTCGGTCCTGCCACTAGCGGTGCAGGTCGACCCGACGCTGAGCTTTGCCCACGCCGTTCAGCAGGTGGCCAGCCAGACGCTGCGCAGCTATCGGCACCAACGCTACCCGTTACAAACCCTGCATCGCGAATTGCGCGGCCGCGCCGGTCATCCCGGCCATTTGTTCGAAGTGATGCTGTCAGTCGAACGATACCCGGGGGACGTGCACCTGGGGCCGGCACGCTGCGCGCTGCGCACCTGGCACAACGGTCACGAGCGCTACCCGTTGGCCATTTACCTGCGTCATTACGAGGAGAAAACCGAGCCGCTCCTGGAGTTCAACTACGACCCAAGGTTGTTCAGCGCCGACGACATGGTCGCGCACCTGCGGCGCCTTCAACATCTGACCGAACAGCTGCTGGCCGCCCCCGACCGGCCGCTGGCCGAGGCCTCGCTGCTGGACGCCGCCGAACAGCAGCAAGTGCTCCATGGGTTCAATGCCAGCGTTCGTGACTATCCGGCCGACGAAGCTCTGCACAGCCTGTTCGAAGCGCAGGTACGACGGCGTCCCGATGCTACGGCACTGCTCGATGGCGAACAGTCGTTGAGCTACCGCCAGCTAGACCGCCGCGCCGAGCGCCTGTCCGGGCATCTGGCGGCGTGCGGTATCAACGCTGGTGATCATGTGGCGCTGGCTTTGCCCCGCGGCACGGCGTTGATCGTGGCGGTGCTGGCCATCCTCAAGCGTGGCGCCGCCTATGTACCCATCGACCGGGATGCTCCCCTGGCCCATCAAGCGCGGGTACTGGCCGATTGTGGCAGTGACTGGCTGCTGGTCGAAGGTGACGACAGGCCGGCGGTGCAAGGCGTGCAACTGATCGATGTCGGCGGATCATTCGAAGATGCGCCGAACCCGCCGCTGCCCCGTGCCGGTGCTGTCGCCTACGTCATGTACACCTCCGGTTCGACGGGCGTGCCCAAGGGCGTGCAGATACCCCACCGCGCCGTCACCCGGCTGGTGCGCAACAGCGGTTTTGCCGACTTCACCGCCCAGGATCGGATCGCCTTGGCCGCCAATCCAGCCTTCGACGCCAGCACCTTGGAAATCTGGGGCGCCCTGCTCAACGGCGGCTGCCTGGTGGTCTGCCCGCGCCAGACCGTGCTCGACGCCGAGCGCTTGAATGAACACCTATTGCGCCACGAAGTCAGCGTGCTGTGGCTCACCGCCGGGTTGTTCCATCAGTTCGCCGACGCTTTGGCCCCCGCCTTCGCCGCCTTGCGCTTGCTGATGGTGGGTGGTGATGTGCTCGACCCGCGCTGCATCGAACGGGTGCTGCGCCAATCGCCCCCCGGACAGTTGCTCAACGGCTACGGCCCCACCGAAAGCACCACCTTCGCCACCACCCACCGCATCACCCTCGAAGATGCGCTGGCGGGCGACATTCCCATCGGCCGGCCCATCGGCAACACCCAGGTCTACGTCCTCGACGAGCAGCGCCAGCCGCTGCCCATCGGCGTCGCTGGCGAGCTGTACATCGGTGGCGACGGACTGGCCCTCGGTTACCTGAACCAGGCGCAATTGAGCGAAGAGCGCTTCGTCGCCAACCCTTTCGCCCCCGGTACGCGGCTGTACCGCACCGGTGATCTGGTGCGCTGGCGGGCCGATGGCGTACTGATGTTCCTCGGACGTAACGACTTGCAGGTCAAGGTTCGCGGCTTCCGCATCGAGCTGGGGGAAATCGAAGCACAGCTCAAGGCTCTGCCTGGCATCACCGAAGCGGTGGTGCGGGTCGATGCCCAGCAGCGCCTGCTGGCCTATTTCAGCGCGCCCGAGGCTCAACAGCCCAACGAACTGCGGGCCCGCTTGGCCACGGTATTACCCGACTACATGCTGCCGGCGGCCTTTGTACAAGTGGAAGCCTTTAGCCTGACCGCCAACGGCAAGCTGGACCGCCGCGCTCTGCCCGAGCCCAGTGAAGACCACTTCGCCCTGCAGCGCTACGAAGCCCCCCAGGGGCCGGTGGAAACTCGCCTCGCCGAGCTTTGGGCGCAGACCCTCGGCGTGGCCCGGGTGGGACGCCAGGACAATTTCTTTGCCCTCGGCGGGCATTCGCTGATGGCCGTGCAACTGGTCGAGCAATTGCGGGCCGAGGGTTGGCACCTCGACATCGGGACCTTGTTCACTGCGGCGAACCTTCACCACCTGGCCCTGCTGCTCGAACACCCGGTGAGCCCAGCCGAGCCCCACGCGCCCACCGTCGCCTCGGGCATCGACCCGGACTGCCCGCGCATCACCCCGGACATGCTGTTGCCCCTGCTCAGTCTTCCGCAAGCGCAGATCGACTCGGTCGTCGCGGCTGTAGAGGGTGGCACGGCCAACGTCCAGGACATCTACCCGCTGGCACCTCTGCAGGAAGGCTTGCTGTTCCAGCACCTGTTGCAACCGGATGACGACGCCTACCTGCTGCGCGCGATCCTGGCCTTTGACAGCCACGAGCGACTGCAAGGCTTCGTCGCGGCGTTCGACCAAGTGATCGCCCGCCACGACGTTCTGCGCAGCGCGGTACTCTGGGAAGGCCTGGACGAGCCGGTGCAGGTGGTCTGGCGCAGCGCGAGCCTGCCGGTGCAACAGCTCGCCGACGGTGAACGGTTCAGCGACCAGCCGCTGGATATCCGACACGCGCCCATGGCGCGGGCCTTCGTGCGCTTCGATAGCGCGACACAGCACTGGCAACTGCAACTGGTCCATCATCACCTGGCCATCGACCACGCCACCCTGGGATCGCTGTTCGCCGAGGTTCGTGCGCTGATGCTCGACCCCCATTGCCATCTGCCCCCGAGCGTGCCGTTTCGCCAGTTCGTCGCCCAAGCGCGCCTGCCCCATCGCCAGGCCAGCGCCGAGGCTTATTTCCAGCGACTGCTTGGCGACCTCACCGAGCCGACCCTGCCCTACGGGCTGCACGATGTACAAGGTTCGGGCCGCGATAATCGTGAGGCCCAGCGCGTGCTGGAGCCTGGCCTGGACTGGCGTTTGCGACGGTTGGCCAAGACCTGGGAGGTGGGTGTCGCCAGCCTGTTCCACCTGGCCTGGGCCCTGTTGATCGGCAAGTCCAGTGGCCGCGACGAGGTGGTGTTCGGCACCGTGCTGTTCGGCCGTTTCAGCGCCGGCGAACAAGCCGAGCGGGCGCTGGGCATGTTCATCAATACCTTGCCGCTGCGCATCGACCTCGACGCGCCGCTGCACACGGCCCTGCGGCAGACCCACGGCCGGCTGGTCGAACTGCTGGCCCACGAACACGCGCCCCTGGCGCTGGCGCAACGGTGCAGCGCCCTGCCCGTCCAGACGCCGCTGTTTTCGGCGTTGCTGAACTTTCGTCACAGTCAGGCTCAACGCAGCGCACAACCGGCGTTCGCGCTGCCGGGTGCGCAGTGGCTGGGCAGCGAGGAGCGCAGCAACTACCCGTTCAGCCTGTCAGTGGACGATCTCGGCGACGGCTTCGTCCTGACCGGGCAGATCCATCATTCGGTGAACGCCGAGGTCGTGCTGGCCCACATGGTTCAGGCCCTCGAAACGCTGACACAGAGCCTCGAATCAACGCCGGCGATACGCGCTTGCACCTTGGACACATTGCCCAGCGCCGAGCGCGAGCAGGTACTGAACGAGTTCAACGCCACCCACCGGGCGCACCCACGCGACACCCTCCTGCATGAACCCTTCGAGCAGCGGGCGGCGCTGCATCCCGACCGAGTGGCGGCGCAGATCGACAGTGCCGAGGAGACATCACTCACCTACGCGCAACTCAATGGCCGCGCCAACCAACTGGCCCATGCCCTGCTGGCCGCTGGCGTGTGCCCCGATGACCGGGTGGCGATCTGCCTCGAACGCGGGCCCCTGCTGCTGGTGGCCATGCTCGCCACCCTGAAGGCCGGCGCAGCCTACGTGCCGCTGGATCCTGCCTACCCGACGGCGCGCCTGCTGCACATGCTCGAAGACAGTGCGCCGCGCCTGGTGCTCACCAGCCAGGCCGCGCACGGGCGCCTGCCGACGTCCCCAGACGCAGCCCATTGGCAGCTGGATTCGCCGCCGCTGGCGGACCGACTCGACACCCTGTCCCTGGACAACCCAGAGATCCCGAACCTGACCCCGGCGCATCTGGCCTACGTGATCTACACCTCCGGCTCCACGGGCCTGCCCAAAGGCGTGATGATCGAGCACCGCAATGCCTGCAATCTGCTGCACTGGGCGCTGGACAATTTCCAGGTCGAGGAGATGCAACTGAGCCTGTTCGCCACCTCGATCAACTTCGACCTGGCGGTGTTCGAATGCTTCGTGCCACTGGCCGCCGGCGCGACCCTGCAACTGGTGGCCAACGCCCTCTCGCTGGTGGCGCAACCGCGGGCCGTGACGCTGGTCAACAGCGTGCCCTCGGCGGTGGAGCAACTGCTGCGGATCGATGCCATCCCCGACACCGTCCGCGTCATCAACCTGGCCGGTGAACCGCTCAAGGCTGCGCTGGTGGAACAGTTGTTCAGCCGCAGCGCGGCGCGCCGGGTGTGCAACCTCTACGGCCCGACCGAAACCACCACCTACTCCACCTGGCTGTCGATGCGCCGCGAAGACGGCTACCTGGCCGACATTGGCCGTCCCCTGGATAACACCCGAATCTACTTGTTGGACCCACACCGCCAACCGGTGCCGCTGGGCGTGGCCGGGGAGATCTACATCGGCGGTGCCGGTGTCGCGCGGGGCTATCTGAACCGCAGCGAACTGACCACCGAACGCTTCCTGCCCGATCCATTCGTCGATGATGCTGCGGCGCGCATGTACCGCACCGGCGACCTGGGGCGCTGGCGGGCCGACGGGCACCTGGAGTACCTGGGGCGCAACGACTTCCAGGTCAAGGTGCGCGGTTTCCGCATTGAACTGGGGGAAATCGAGGCCCAGTTGCTCGGCCTGCCGGGCGTGCGCGAAGCGGTGGTGGTGGCGCAACCCGCGCCGGCCGGCGACCCGCGACTGGTCGCCTACCTGGTGGCCGAGGATGCCCACGGGCCAATTCCCGACACGGCGGCTGTACGCGCCCATCTGGAACAACACTTGCCGGACTACATGTTGCCCGGCGCCTGCATTGTCCTGGAGCGCCTGCCACTGACGCCCAACGGCAAACTCGACCGCCAGGCTCTGCCGATGCCCGGCACCACCCTCGTCGAGGGCATCAGGCAGCCACCTCGCGGTGACACTGAACAACGTCTGGCGGCGATCTGGGCACAGGTGCTAGGCCAGTCGGAGATCGGTCGCGAGGATGATTTTTTCAGCCTTGGCGGGCACTCGCTGCTCGCGGTGCAACTGCTCGAACAACTACGTCGCAATGGTTGGAACCTGGACATCCGCAGCGTCTTCGAGCGCTCGACCCTCGCCGCTCAGGCCCGGCGCCTGGAAGCACTCGAGCGTAGCGCCGCGCTTGAGGCCAGCGTCAGCGCCATCGCGCCCTCCTGTTCGCGCATCACCCCTGAGATGCTCGACCTGGTGGCGTTGTCCCAATCGCGTATCGACCAGATCGCCGCACAGATGCCCGGCGGTGCTGCCAACATCCAGGACATCTACCCGCTGGGCCCGTTGCAGGCAGGCATGCTCTATCACCACCGGGCCCAGCAAGACGGCGATCGCTACGTGCTACGCAGCTTGCTGGCGTTTACCGACGAGGCCTGCCTGCAACGGTTCTGCGCCGCGCTGGAACAGGTCATTGCCCGGCATGACGCGCTGCGTACCCTGGTGCTCTGGGAGGATCTGGACGAGCCATTGCAAGTGGTTCTGCGGCACGTCGCCTTTACGCCCCGACGCCTGGTGCTCGACGGCGAGGATATCGCCGCCCGCTTGCACGCCAGCGCCGACCCGCGTCATTTTCGTCTCGACCTGCGCCAGGCGCCGCTGATCGAAGCCCGCGTGGCCTATGACGCGGTCCATGACCGTTGGCTGCTGTTGTTGCTGCATCATCATGTGGTGGTGGATCACACCTCCCTGGAGTTGATGGTCGAGGAAATTGCCCTGATCGAAGGCGGTCGTCGGGCAGAACTGCCCGCGCCCACCAGCCCCCGTGGCCTGGTGGCCCAGGCACGGCGTCCGGAGGTGGTGGACGCTGCGTGCAAGTTCTTCAGCGAGCAGTTGGGCGACCTGGACGAGCCGACCTTGCCTTTCGACGTCGACTTGCGCGCCGATCCGCGCTGGCAAGCCCTGGAGCACCGGCAGGCGTTGACCCCGGACCTGGCGCGCCGGCTGCGCCAGCAGGCCCATGCCCACGGCGTGAGCGTTGCAGGTATCTGCCACCTGGCGTGGGCATTGGTGCTGGGGCGCCTCAGCGGCCGCGACGATGTGGTGTTCGGCACAGTGCTGTTCGGACGCTTGCAAGCTGGCGCCCATGCGGACCGGACCCTGGGTCTGTTCATCAACACGCTGCCGTTGCGCGTGCACCTGCAAGACAGTACCAACGCTGCGCTGCACAGGGTTCAGGATGCCTTGAACGGTCTGCTCTGCCACGAACAGACCCCGCTGGCGCTGGCCCAGCGATGCAGCGCGGTGCCGGCGGGCACAGCCCTGTTCAGTGCGCTGTTCAACTACCGCTACAGCGCCGGGCAAGCGAACATCCCCCAGGCGATGCCGGGAATGACCCTGCTGCACAGTGAAGAACGCACCCATTACCCCTTCAACCTGGCGATGGACGACCTGGGCGAAGGTTTTCAGCTCACGGCCCAGACCCACCCCGAACACGCACCAGAGCGGCTCGTGGAGTTCATGTTGCAAGCCCTCGATTCGCTGGTAGAGGCCTTGGCACAGGCAGGCGACATGCCGGTCCAGCAATTGTGCGTGCTCCCCCCGCAGGAAGAGGCGCATCTGGACCGCTTCAACCCGCCGCCCACGGCTGCGCCCGAAGGTACGCTGACGCAGCGGTTTGCCGAACAGGTCGCGGCAACGCCGGACGCCTTGGCAGTGATCGACGAGCATCAGTCCCTGACGTTTCGTGAGCTCGACCGACAAGCCAGTCGCCTGGCCCATCACCTGCTGGACCAAGGGCTGCGGCGCGGTCAGTTCGTCGCTGTCTGCCTGGAGCGCCAGGCGCATGCGGCGGTCGCCCTGCTGGCGGTGTGGAAAGCCGGCTGTGCCTATGTGCCGATGGACCCCGACTACCCGGCCAGCCGCCTGGCCTATCTGCTGGACGACAGTGCCCCCGCGGCGCTGATCACCCAGGAGCAGGTGCGCGACCGGCTGCCCGCCTTTACGGGCGGACCGTTGATCAGCCTCGACGCCCCTGGAGTAGCTGACTGGCAGCACGCTCCAGCAGCGGCAGAAACCGCGCCAGGCCCGCAGCCGGCTGACCTGGCGTACATGATCTACACCTCCGGTTCCACCGGGCAACCCAAAGGGGTCATGGTCGAGCACCGCTCGGTGCTCAATCTGTGGGCCGGCCTGCGCCAGCGTCTGGACGACATGCCCGCCAACAGCCGCTGCTCTCTCAATGCGTCGATGGCTTTCGATGCCTCGGTGCAGCAGCTTTGCCAATGGCTCAGTGGTCACTGCCTGGTGCTGATCCCCAAACGCATACGGCTGGATGCCGGGGCGCTGTTGGATTACCTGCACCAACAGCAAGTCACCCTGTTCGATTGCACACCGAGCCAGTTGCAAGCGCTGCTCAAGCACCGGCAGGCCCAAGTCCGGCCACAGCCGTTGCCGCCACGCATCCTGCTGGGTGGCGAGGCGGTGCCCGCTGAACTTTGGGCACAACTGGCCAACGAAGCCGGCGTGCGGGTACTGAACGTCTACGGGCCCACCGAGTGCACCGTCGACACCACCAGCGCCTGGCTCGATCAACACGCGCTGCCGAGCCTCGGAAAACCGCTGCCCAATACCCAGGTGCAAGTGCTCGACGCCCATGGTCGGCGCGTCCCGCAGGGGGTGGTTGGAGAGATTCATATCGGCGGCCAGGGGGTGGCGCGTGGTTACTGGCGGCGTGAGGCGCTCACCGGCGAACGTTTCCTCATCGACCCGTTTACCCACGCACCCGATGCTCGTCTGTATCGCACCGGCGACCTGGGCCGCTGGGAGTCGGATGGCAGCCTCAGTTACCTGGGACGCACCGACTTCCAGGTGAAGATCCACGGGCATCGCATCGAACTGGGTGAAATCGAAAGCCACTTGCTGGCGCTGCCCGGGGTGCGCCAGGCCGTGGTGGTGGGCCGTCCCGATCGCCACGGCGTGGACCGGCTGATCGCTTACTTGCAGGGCGACACACCGCCGACTCCAGGCCTGGCCCGCACCGCGCTGAGCGAACATTTGCCCGACTACATGCTGCCCAGCGCCTATGTGCGCCTGGACCGGCTGCCGCTGACCGCCAACGGCAAGCTCGACCGCAACGCGCTGCCCGAGCCGGACGCCCAGGCGTTCGTGCAGACGCCCTATGAAGCGCCCCAGGGCGAAATCGAGATCGTCCTGGCCGCCCTCTGGTGCGAGCTGCTGAGTGTCGAGCGGGTCAGCCGCCACGACAATTTCTTCGCCCTGGGCGGCCATTCGCTGATCGCCATGGGGTTGGTCGAGCGCCTGCGCCAGCACAACCTGCGGGCCGACATCAGCCAACTGTTCACCGCGCCGACCCTCGCCGGTCTGGCGGCGGTCACCACTCCATTGAAGGAACTGCTCCTGTGACTGCGGATCAATTGCTGGCCTTGCTCAAACACCGTGGCGTCACCCTGTCCCTGCGCGGCGATCAACTGTCGGTAGTGGCCGACGACGAAGTCCTGGCCGATCAGGCACTGATCGCACTGCTGCGCAGCCACAAACCGGCGCTGATCGAAGCACTGCGCCAGCCCGCGACCCCGGTGGCCCGGACTAGCGGACTGCCCGTGGGGACCACCGACATCACCCCGGCGATGCTCGACCTGTGTCAGCTCGATCAGGCGCAGATCGAAAGCATCGTTGCCGGCGTCCCGGGTGGCGCCGCCAATATCCAGGATATCTATCCCCTGGTGCCGTTGCAGGCCGGCATTCTGTTTCACCATCTTCTGCAGACGCATGGCGATACCTATTTGCTCCACGTGTTGCTGGCCTTCGACGATGAGGCCTGCCTGCTGCGCTTCATGGAAGCCCTGAACCAGGCCATCGCCCGTCACGACATCCTGCGCACCGCGCTGGCCTGGGAAGGCCTCGACGAACCGGTGCAGGTGGTCTGGCGCCAGGCTCCACTGATCCTGGAGCCATTCACCACCGACCAGGCCGATGTCGAAGCCGCGCTGCGAACCCATACCGATCCGCGTCGGCAACGCCTGGACCTGCGCCAGGCGCCACTGATGCGCGCAGTCGCCGCCGAGGACCCGGCCGGCGGGCGCTGGCTGTTGCAACTGCTGCACCATCATGCGGTCATGGACCACATCTCCCTGGAGCGGCTGGTGGGGGAAGTCGCGGCGATCCAGCAAGGGTGCGTGGACCAATTACAGGCGCCACAGCCGTTTCGCGATTTCGTCATGCGCGCCCGCCAGAGCTTGAGCGAGGCACAACACACGGCTTTTTTCAGCGAACTGCTGGGCGATATCGACGAGCCTACAGCACCGTGCGGCCTGCTCGATGTACGGGGGGATGGTAGCCAGGTGCAGACGTTGGAGGCGCCGCTGCCGGTGGCGTTGAGTCGGCGCATCCGCGAGCTGTCGCGGCGCCTGCACGTCAGCAGCGCGAGCCTGTTCCACCTGGCCTGGGCGATGGTGCTGGGCAAGACCAGCGGTCGCGACGACGTGGTGTTCGGCACGGTGATGTTCGGGCGGTTATCGGGCGCCGCCGAGGACGCCACGGCCATGGGCCTGTTCATCAATACCCTGCCGCTGCGGGTGCGCCTGGCCGTCCCCGTGGAACAGGCGCTGCAGCAAACCCACACCCTGCTCAGCCGACTGATCGCCCACGAACACGCGCCCCTGGCCCTGGCCCAACGCTGCAGCGCCCTGCCCAATGGCACCGCTCTGTTCTCGGCGCTGCTCAATTACCGCCACAGCGCAGGCAACGACCAGGCGCCGGCGCTCGCTGGCATGCGCGTGCTCGGCGGCGAGGAGCGCACCAATTACCCGTTCAACCTCTCGGTGGACGACCTCGGCGAGGGTTTCTCGTTGAGCCTGCAGATCGATCCCCAGGTCGGCGCCACGCCGGTGCTCGGCTGGCTTGGCAGTGCTCTGGAAAACCTGCTGGACGCCCTCGAACGGAAGCCCGACACACTGGCTTGCCACCTTTCGGTATTGCCCGAGGCGGAACGCGAGCGACTGCTGCAGACCTTCAATGCCACGGCCCGCGAACGGCCCGCCGAGGACTTGCTGCATCGGGCCCTGGAACAGCAGGCCGAGCGTCAGCCCGAGGCCATCGCCGCACGTTTCGACGCTGCTGGCGGGGTCGCGCCGTTGACCTATGGGCAACTCAACAGCCAGGCCAATCGCTTGGCCCACCTGTTGGTGCAAACCGGGGTTCGCCCCGACAGTCGCGTAGCGATTTGTCTTGAGCGCGGTCCGCACCTGCTGGTAGCCCTGCTGGGCATTCTCAAGGCTGGGGCGGCCTATGTTCCGCTGGACCCGGCCTACCCCCGCGAACGCCTGGCGCACATGCTCGACGACAGCACCCCGCGGGCGTTGCTGACCGTCGCTGCACTGCAATCGAACATGGCCGCCAGCGATGGCTGCACGCTGCTATGCCTGGACGATCCGCAGACCCAGGCGCGCCTCGCCGAACAACCTGCCGACAACCCGGACCCCGTCCAGCTGGGCCTGGGCGGGCATCACCTGGCCTACGTGATCTACACCTCCGGCTCCACCGGCACCCCCAAGGGCGTGATGATCGAGCACCGCAACGCCTGCAACCTGTTGCACTGGGCATTGCAGGCCTTCGACGCCGCCAGCCTGCGCGACAGCCTGTTCGCCACGTCGATCAACTTCGACCTGGCGGTCTTCGAATACTTCGTGCCGCTGGCCGCCGGCGCGACCCTGCACGTGGCCAGCAATGCCCTGGCGCTGCTCGACTGCCCCGTGCCGGTGACGCTGATCAACAGTGTGCCTTCGGCGCTCGATGCGCTGGTCGGTGCCCAGGCAATTCCACTGTCGACTCAGGTGGTCAACCTGGCGGGCGAACCCCTCAAGCAGGGACTGGTGGAGCAAATTTTCGCCAACAGTGCCGTACAGCGACTGTGCAACCTGTACGGCCCATCGGAAACCACCACCTATTCGACGTGGGTGTCCATGGACCGTGACCAGGGTTTCGTGCAGGGCATCGGCCGGCCGTTGGACAATACCCGGGTGTACCTGCTCGACGCCCATCGTCAGTTGGTGCCCTTGGGGGTCACAGGCGAAATCTACATCGGTGGCGCCGGGGTGGCGCGTGGTTACCTGAATCGACCGGCGTTGACCGAGGAGCGTTTCGTCCAGGACCCGTTCGCCAGCGAAGCCGGTGCGCGAATGTACCGCACCGGCGACCTCGGTCGATGGACGCCCGACGGACAGTTGTTGTACCTGGGCCGCAACGATTTCCAGGTCAAGGTGCGTGGCTATCGCGTCGAGTTGGGCGAAATCGAAAGCACCCTGAGCCGGGTGCCGGGCGTGCAGCACGCGGTGGTCATTGCCCGCCAGGACGTGCCAGGCGACCCGCGCCTGGTAGCGTACTGGGTGATGCAGCCCGAGTCCCCGGTGAGCGAGGCGCAATTGCGCGATGCCCTGGCCACGGCGCTGCCCGAATACATGCAACCCAGTGCTTATGTGACCTTGCCGGCGCTGCCCCTGACCCCCAATGGCAAACTCGATCGCAGTGCCTTGCCGGCCCCGGATCAGGTTGTCGACGGCCACGTCGAAGCGCCCCAGGGCCCATTGGAAACCCAACTGGCGGCGATCTGGGGCCGGCTGCTGGGCTTGGCGCAGGTCAGCCGCCAGGCGCATTTCTTCCAATCCGGGGGGCATTCGCTGCTGGCCGTGCAACTGGTTTCCCAACTGCGCCAACAGCTGCGGATCGAGCTGCCCCTGGCCAGCGTCTTCGAGCACCCGATCTTGCAACAACAGGCGCGAGCCATCGAAGCCTTGGCCGCGTCGGGCCACCTTGGCACTGCGCGGATCCCGGTCGGTGCCCGGCTGGCGCCACTGCCGCTGTCGTTCGCCCAGCAACGCCTGTGGTTCATCGCCCACCTGGATGCCCAGGCCAGTGCTGCCTACCACATGGCCGGCGGTCTGCGCCTGCGCGGCGAACTGCACGAGCCGGCGTTGCGCGCCGCGCTGTCGCGCATCGTCGAGCGGCATGAAGCCCTGCGCACCCGGTTCGTGACCGAAGGCGGCGAGCCCTACCAAGTCATCGACCCGCCAGCGGATTTCGCCCTGCGCAGCGTCGACCTGCGGGACCAGCCACCCGCGGTGTTTCAGGCTCACTGCGTCGAAGCCGCCGAAGCACCTTTCGACTTGGCACGTGGTCCGCTGATCCGTGGCTGTCTGTTGCGCCTGGCCGACCAGGAGCATGTGCTGCTGGTGACCTTGCATCATATCGTCGGCGACGCCTGGTCGCTGGGCGTGCTCACCCGTGAGCTGAGCGAACTCTACCGAGCGTTCATCCAGGACCGCACCGATCCCCTGCCGCCACTGGCCATCCAGTACCCCGACTACGCGCTGTGGCAGCGCTCTCCCCGTCAGGTCCAACGGGTCACCGAACAATTGGCCTACTGGCGCGTGCAACTCGCCGATGCCCCGCCGTTGCTGCAATTGGCGCTGGACCGGCCGCGCCCGGCGCAGCAGGATTTCACCGGTGCCAGTCTCGACGTGAGCATGGAGGCCGCATTGGTGCAGGCCCTCAGGCAACTTAGCGAGCGCCATGGCAACACCCTGTTCATGACCGTGCTGGCTGCCTGGTCGGTGGTCCTGGCACGCCTGTCCGGGCAGGACGACGTGGTGATTGGCTCGGTGCTGGCCAACCGCACCCGCGCCGAAATCGAGCCGCTGATCGGCTTCTTCGTCAACACCCAGGCTCTGCGCGTGCGGTTTGCCGATGTCGAACGAGTGGACCAGCTACTGGGCCAAGTGCGGCGCACCGCCCTGGACGCCCAGGCGCACCAGGACGTCGCCTTCGAGCAGTTGGTGGAGGCTCTGAATCCGCCGCGTTCGCTGGCCCACAGCCCGATCTTCCAAGTCATGTTCGCCTGGCAGAACGCGCCGCAGCCGAGCCTGGAACTGGGCACCCTGGAACTCACGCCGCTGGCCACCGCCGAAGACAGCGCCAAGTTCGACTTGACCCTGAACCTGCACGAACGCGACGGCATGATCGCCGGCCGCCTGACCTATGCCACCGCCCTGTTCGACGCGGCCACCGTGCAACGTCATTGGCAGGCGCTGTGCACCACCCTGCAAGCCATGGTCAACGATGACCAGCAGACGCTCGATGGGCTGTCGATCCTCGGTGAAGACGAACGCTATCAGGTGTTGCACGGTTTCAATGACACGGCCCACGACTACCCCGCCGACGAGCCGTTGCACCGCCTCTTCGAGGCCCAGGCTCGCCGCCGGCCCGACGCCCCGGCGATCCAGGACGACGCCGGCTCCATGAGTTACCGCCAGCTCGACCAGCGCGCCGAGCAACTGGCTCACTGGCTGGCCGCCCAGGGCATTGGCGAAGGTGCCCGGGTGGCGCTGTGCCTGGAGCGTGGCCCGCGCCTGATCACGGCAATTCTGGCAATCCTGAAAAATGGTGCGACCTACGTGCCCATCGACACCGCTACTCCGGCGCAGCGCCAGCGCGCCCTGCTCGAGGATTGCGGCAGCGCCTGGTTGCTCGTTGACGAATGGCCGGCCACGCCGCTGGACGCTGCCATGGCGTGCCGGGTGCTGGTGCCGTGGGACTCGGACCTGTCCCTGGACGATGACGCGCCCCAGCGTCAGGTCAACGCGGCGCCGGCGAATGCCCCTGCCTACATCATGTACACCTCCGGTTCCACTGGCGTGCCCAAAGGCGTGCAAGTGCCGCACCGGGCCGTCATCCGACTGGTGCGCAACAACGGCTTTGCCGACTTCACCGCCCAGGACCGCATCGCACTGGCCGCCAACCCGGCCTTCGATGCCAGCACCCTCGAAATCTGGGGCGCCCTGCTCAACGGCGGCTGCCTGGTGGTCTGCCCGCGCCAGACCGTGCTCGACGCCGAGCGCTTGAATGAACATCTGCTGCGCCACGAAGTCAGCGTGCTGTGGCTCACTGCCGGATTGTTCCATCAGTTCGCCGACGCTTTGGCCCCGGCCTTCGCCGCCCTGCGCTTGCTGATGGTGGGCGGTGATGTGCTCGACCCGCGCTGCATCGAACGGGTGCTGCGCCGATCGCCCCCCGGACAATTGCTCAATGGCTATGGCCCCACCGAAAGCACCACCTTCGCCACCACCCATCGCATCACCCTTGAGGATGCACTGGCGGGCGACATTCCCATCGGTCGGCCCATCGGCAATACCCAGGTCTACGTCCTCGACGAGCAGCGCCAGGCAGTGCCCATCGGCGTCGCTGGCGAACTCTATATCGGTGGCGACGGGCTGGCCCTCGGTTACCTGAACCAGGCGCAGTTGAGCGAAGAGCGCTTCGTCGCCAACCCTGTCACCCCCGGAACGCGGCTGTACCGCACCGGTGACCTGGTGCGCTGGCGCGCCGACGGCGTGTTGATGTTCCTCGGACGTAACGACTTGCAGGTCAAGGTTCGCGGCTTTCGCATCGAGCTGGGGGAAATCGAAGCGCAGCTCAAGGCTCTGCCCGGCATCACCGAAGCGGTGGTGCGGGTCGACGCCCAGCAGCGCTTATTGGCCTATTTCAGTGCGACCCAGGCTCAACAGCCCGATGAGCTACGGGCCCGGTTGGCCGCGGTATTGCCCGACTACATGCTGCCGGCGGCCTTTGTGCACGTGGAGGTTTTTAGCCTGACCGCCAACGGCAAGCTGGACCGCCGCGCGCTGCCCGAGCCGAGTGAAAATCACTTCGCCCTGCAGCGCTACGAAGCACCGCAAGGCCCCGTAGAACATCGTCTCGCCGAGCTGTGGGCGCAAACCCTCGGCGTGCCGCGGGTGGGACGCCAGGACAACTTCTTTGCCCTGGGCGGGCATTCGCTGCTGGCGGTGCAGTTGGTCGAGCAGCTGCGGGTGGACGGTTGGGCCATCGATGTACGGACGCTGTTCGGCGCCCCTACGGTCGGCGCACTCGCGGCGATCCTGGCTGAACACGGCGAAACGCCGGCAGCCCCCCTTGACGTATCAGCCAGTTCCTTGCCGGCGGGCTGTACCCGGATCACCCCGGACCTGCTGCCCTTGGTGGACCTGACCCAGGCACAGATCGATCGGATCGTTGCCAATGTTGAAGGGGGCGCGGCCAACGTACAGGACATCTACCCCTTGGCCCCGTTGCAGGAAGGCCTGTTTTTTCATTATCTCTTGCAGGATCAGGGCGACACCTACCTGCTGCACACCACCCTGGCGTTTGACCAGGAGACCGGCCTGGACGCGTTCTGCGAAGCCTTGCAACGGGTCATCGCGCGTCACGACATCCTGCGCACCGCCCTGGCCTGGGAAGACCTGGACCAACCGGTGCAGGTGGTCTGGCGCACCGCGCCGCTGCCGGTCGAGGTCCTGCGTATCACCCAGGACGATGCGCTGGCGCAGTTGCAAGCCCATACCGACTCCCGCCAGCGACGCCTGGACATTTGCCAGGCGCCGTTGCTGCGGGTGGTCAAGGCATTCGACGCCGCGCAGCAGCGCTGGCTGTTGCAGGTCTTGCACCATCACCTGGTACTGGACCACACCACCCTGGAGCGCATGGTCGAAGAAATTGTCCTGATTCAACAGGGCCGGGCCAGTGCACTGGGGGAACCGGTGCCGTTTCGCCGCTTCGTCGCGCACGCCCGGCGGAGCCAGGACCGCGTCCGGCAGCAGGCGTTTTTCCAATCGATGCTGGCCGACGTCAGCGAGCCCACAGCCCCGTTCGGCCTGCTCGACGTGCAGAATACCGGCGCCCTTGATGAGGAACGCGCCCTTCTTGAACCGGCGCTGGCAACTGCCCTGCGCCAGGCCGCGCGTCGGCACCGGGTGGGGGTGGCCAGCCTCTTTCACCTGGCCATGGCGCTGGTGTTGGGCAAGGCCACCGGCCGCGCCGATGTGGTGTTCGGCACGGTGTTGCTGGGGCGACTGCAAGGGGTGCAAGGTGCCGACCAGGCATTGGGTGTGTTCATCAATACCCTGCCGCTGCGCATCGGTTTTGCACAGCGTTCGGTGGTCGACAGCCTGCAACACACCCATCAGGCGTTGTCGGCGCTGCTCGAACATGAGCACACGCCATTGGCCTTGGCCCAGCGTTACAGCGGCGTGCCGTCCGGTTCGCCGCTGTTTTGCGCCTTGCTTAATTTCCGCTACAGCCTGGAAGACACCCCGCACCAGCAGGTGGAGGGTATGCGCGTGCTCAGCACCGCCGAGCGCACCAACTATCCCTTCACCTTTTCCGTGGACGACCTGGGCCAGGGCTTCAGCCTGACCGCGCAAGTCGCCGGCACGGTGGGCGCGCAACGGGCCTGGAGCTTCATGCACTGCGCCCTGGTGAGCCTTGTCGAAGCCTTGGATAGCGACCCGCAGCGGCTTGCCCGCTGCCTCGACGTACTGCCGGCGCAAGAACGCCAGCAACTGGCGCGGTTCAACGCCACCCAGCGGGCCCAACCCGAGCGCGCCCTGCTGCACGCGCGCGTCGAAGCCCAGGCGCGTCTTACGCCTGCGGCCGTGGCGGTACGTTGCAAGGGTCGTGAGCTGACCTATGCCCAATTGGAGCGCCAAGCCAATCTACTGGCTCGGCATCTGCAGGCACTCGGCGTCGGCCCCGACCAGCGTGTCGGCATCCATTTGCGCCGCAGCCCCGAACTGATCGTCGCGTTGTTCGCCGTGCTCAAGGCCGGCGGTGCGTATGTTCCGCTGGACCCGGCGTACCCGGCCCAGCGCCTGGCCTACATGCTCGAAGACAGCGCCCCGGTGGCAATCCTGACGATGGGCGATGCGCCGCTGACGCTGCCCCTCGCCAGCGATTGTCAGCGCCTGAACGTCGACGAGGTGCTGCGCGGCAACGACGCACCACAGGGCGTCGCGCCGTTGGGCGCGGGGCTTGAGCCCCATCACCTGGCCTACATGATCTACACGTCCGGTTCCACCGGGCAGCCCAAGGGCGTGATGATCGAGCACCGCAACGCGCGCAACTTCCTTGACTGGGCGCTGCGCAGCTTCAGTGCGCAAACCCTCGAACGCAGCCTGTTCAGCACCTCGATCAACTTCGACCTGTCGGTGTTCGAGTGCTTCGCACCGCTGTCCTGTGGCGGCACCCTGGAACTGGTGGACGATGCCCTCGCCTTGCTCGATCAGCGCCCGGAACTGAGCCTGCTCAACACCGTGCCGTCGGCGCTCGACGCGCTGCTGCGCGCCGATGCCCCGGCGGCTTCGCTGGCGTGCGTCAACCTGGCCGGCGAGGCGTTGCCTCGGGCACTGGTGGAGCGGTTGTTCGCCGATAGCGTCGTGCGCCAGGTCAACAACCTCTACGGCCCGACCGAAACCACGGTCTATTCGACCTGGGTGTCGATGGACCGTGACCGTGGGTTCCAGCCGCACATCGGCCGGCCCATCGACAACACCCAGGTGCATGTCCTCGACGAGGCCCTGCAGCCATTGCCGGTGGGCGTGCCGGGCGAGCTGTACATCGGCGGTGCCGGCGTCGGGCGGGGTTACCATCGTCGCCCGGAACTGACCCAGGAGCGCTTCCTGGCCGACCCGTTCAGCAGCGACCCGACGGCGCGGCTGTACCGCACGGGCGACCTGGGTTTCTGGGATGCCGAGGGTCAACTCCACTACCTGGGACGCAACGACTTCCAGGTCAAGATCCGTGGCTTCCGCATCGAACTGGGGGAAATCGAAGCGGCTTTGCTGGCATTGCCCCAGGTCAGCGCGGCGGCGGTGCTGGCGCTGGCGCGCGAGGGTCGCGAGCCGGCGTTGGTGGCCTACGCCGTGGCGGCCGCCAATCATGGACCGCTGGTCGCGCCGGCCCTGCGCGATGCCCTGGCCGAGGTTTTGCCGAGGCACATGGTACCGGCCCTGATCGTACCGCTGGACAGCCTGCCGCTGACGCCAAACGGCAAACTCGACCGCGCGGCCTTGCCGCCCCCCGGCGAAGACGCTTGGAGTACCCAAGCCTACGAGGCACCGCGTGGCGAACAGGAATGCCTCATGGCCGACATCTGGTGCGACCTCTTGGGCGTGGCCCGGGTGGGTCGACACGATGATTTCTTCGAGCTGGGTGGGCATTCGCTGCTGGCCGTGCAATGGGTTTCGCGGGTGCGCCAGCGCCTGGGCCTGGAACTGCCCCTGGCCGCCCTGTACGCGCACCCGAGCGTGGCCGGACTGGCACCGCTGCTGGCCAACGCGACATGCAGTGTCCTGACCGGCATTCCCGTGTTGCCGCAGGCAGCAGCGCGGCCCTTGTCATTCGCCCAACAGCGGCTCTGGTTCATCGCACGGTTGGATGCCCAGGCCAGCGCCGCCTATCACATCAGCGGTGCCCTGCAATTGGATGGAGAGTTGGACGAAAACGCCCTGCGCAGTGCCCTGACGCGTATCGTCGAGCGCCACGCGGTGCTACGCACGCGGTTCATCGAGCAGGACGGCGAAGTCCATCAGGTCATAGACCCCACGCCACGCTGGGATTATGAACGGGTGGAGCTGGCCGAAGCCGCCGACTTGCAGCCCGCCATGGCCCTCGAAGCCGCTCGGCCCTTCGATCTGAGCGAGGGTCCGCTGCTGCGGGTGTGGTTGGCGCGCCAGGGTGTCCATCGCCACGTACTGCACGTGACCTTGCACCACATCATTGCTGACGGGTGGTCCATCGGCGTGCTGATCGACGAGCTCTCGGTTCTGTACAAAGCTTTCCACGGCAACGCACCCGACTCGCTCGCGCCCCTGGCCATTCAATACGCCGACTACGCCGCCTGGCAACGTGAATGGTTGGCCGGGGAGCGTGGCGCCAGGCAGTTGGCCTATTGGCTCGAACACCTGTGCGAGGCCCCGGAACGGGTCGACCTGCCCACCGACCGCCCGCGGCCGCCGCGCCAGGATTTCGCCGGTGCGCGCCTGGAGGTGGCCCTGGATGAGTCCACCGCTTCGGCGCTTAAGGCGCTGGGGCGGCGCCATGGCACGTCGTTGTACATGACGCTGTTGGCGGCCTGGTCCGTGGTGGTGGCGCGCCTGTCCGGCCAGACGCGGGTGGTGATCGGCACCCCGGTGGCCAACCGCACGCGCAGCGAAGTGGAGCCGCTGATCGGCTTTTTCGTCAACACCCAGGCATTGTGTGTGGACTTGAGCGGCGCACCGGAAGTCGGCCAGTTGCTGGCCCAGGTCCGCGAGCATGCCTTGCAGGCCCAAGCCCACCAGGACGTCCCGTTCGAGCATGTGGTCGAGGCGCTCAACCCGCCGCGCTCTCTGGCTCATACGCCGGTGTTTCAGCTGATGTTCGCCTGGCAGAACGCGCCTCGCAGCAGCCTGGACCTCGACGGCTTGAGCCTCACGCCCCTGGCCGGCGAGCAGGCCACCGCGCCGTTCGATCTTTCCCTGGAACTCTACGAAGCCGAGGGACGGATCGTCGGCGGGCTCAACTACGCCACCGCCCTGTACGACTGCGCCAGCATCAGCCGGCATTGGTCCTATCTGGTCCAGGTGCTGCGTCAGTTCATCGCCGACGATCGCCAGGCGGTCACGCACCTGGCACTGGTCGACGCCGACGAACGCCAGCGCCTGCTGCACCAGCTCAACCCGGCGCCGACGCCATTTCCTGAAGCGGGCTGGGTGCACCGCCCCTTCGAACGTCAAGCGCTGCTGCAGCCTGACGCCATTGCCGTCGAACTGCATGGGCGCGGCTTGAGCTATGGGGAACTGGACCGCCAGGCCAACCACTTGGCCTGGGCAATGATCGACCAGGGTGCAGGGCCCGGCCAACGCGTGGCCATCCACCTGCCCCGTAGCCTGGAAATGGTGCTGGCCCTGGTTGCCACGCTCAAGACCGGGGCGGCCTACGTGCCGCTCGACCCCAGCCAGCCGATTGCCCGTCGGCAAGGCATCCTCGACGATTGCCAGCCCTGCCTGCTGCTGTGGGATGTCGAGCGCGTCGAGGCCTTGCAGACTGGCGAGGGCTGCCGCACGTTGTCCGTCCGCCTCTCGGCCACCGCGACACCAGCCCCCGCCGCACCACCGCTGGGGCAACCGAACCCGGACGATCTGGCGTACGTCATGTACACCTCCGGCTCTACCGGCCTGCCCAAGGGCGTCGCCATGGGGCATCTGGCCCTGAGCAACCTGTTGACCTGGCAGGCTGGCCAGGCGCTGCCCGGTGCCGCGCGCACCCTGCAATTCGCCGCGCTGGGCTTCGACGTGGCCTTCCAGGAAATGTTCTCCACCCTGGGCAGCGGCGGTACGCTGGTGCTGCTGGACGAGACCCGGCGCCTGGACCTCGCCGCCCTGCCGCAGTGGCTCTGCGAGACCCGCATCGAGCGCCTGTTCCTGCCGTACATTGCCCTGGCGGCACTGGCCGAGCGCTGGAGCGAAACGCCGCTGGCATTGCCGGCGCTGCGCGATGTGATCGTTGCCGGCGAAGCCTTGCGCATCACCGCGGCGCTGCGCGCGTTTTTCCTCCGGCATCCCCAGGCGCGCCTGCATAACCACTACGGTCCGACCGAAACCCATGTGGTCTGTGCCCATACCTTGGGCGATGATCCCGAGCAATGGGCCGACGTACCGGTGATCGGTCGGCCGATTGCCAACACCCAGGTGTGCCTGCTGGACGCACATGGCCAGTGGGTGCCCCAAGGGGCCGTGGGTGAGCTGCATGTGAAGGGCCTGGCCCTGGCCCAAGGCTACCTGAATCGACCGGACCTGACCGCCGAGCGCTTCATTGAATACCCCTTAGACCCACGCTCCGAAGCACGCCTGTACAAAACCGGCGACCTGGCGCGCTGGACCGCCGAGGGGACCTTGCAATACCTGGGACGCAACGACTCGCAGGTCAAGATCCGCGGTTATCGGGTCGAGCTGGCCGAGGTGGAGAGTCGCCTCGATCAAGTGCCCGGCATTCGCGAGTCGGTGGTCATCGTGCAACCGGGCGAACATGGGGAGCCCCGCCTGGTGGCCTATTTCAGCGCCGCCCAAGCGCTGTCACCATTGGCGTTGCGCAGCCAGTTGAGCGAACGCCTGCCGGAGTACATGCTGCCAAGCGCCTTCGTGCAACTGGCGAGCCTGCCGCTGACCGGCAATGGCAAGGTCGCTCGCCTGCGCCTGCCGGCCCCAACGCCCGAGTCATTCGCCCAGACGCCTTACAGCGCGCCGCGAGGCGAATTGGAAACCAGTCTGGCGGCGATCTGGAGTGAACTGCTTGGCGTCGAGTCGATTGGCCGGGAGGATGACTTTTTCGCCCTCGGCGGGCATTCGCTGCTGGCGTTGCGCTTGCTCGCCCAGGTCCGCCATCGGTTGGGCCTGGAAGTACCGCTCTCAGCGGTCTTCGCCCAGCCGCGCCTGCACGCCTTGGCTACGCTGCTTGGCGGCTCCGTCCACAACCGCCAGGAGCCGTTGCCGGAGGCTGATCGCAGTCAACCACTGCCGCTGTCGTTCGCCCAGCAAAACCTGTGGTTGATCCAGCAGCTCAATCCGGATTCGACAGCGGCCTTCAACATGCCGGCCGGTTTGCGCTTGCGTGGCCAATTGAATGAAAACGCCCTGCGTCGGGCCCTTGACCGCATCGTGGCGCGCCATGAAAGCCTGCGCACGCGCTTCGTCAGCCTGGCCGGACATGCGCGACAGGTCATCGACCCGCCCGCTGCCTTGCCGCTGGTCAGCCTGGACCTGAGTACCGCCGGCGCGACGGATTGGCAGGCCGATTGCGCCGAAGAAGCCGACCGGCCCTTCGACCTCACCTGTCAATGGCCGGTCCGTGCCCGCCTGCTGCGCCTGAGCGCTGATGACCACATCCTGCTGGTAACCGTGCACCATCTGGTCTCGGACGGCTGGTCCATGGGGGTGCTCACCGACGAATTCTCCCGCCTCTACCAGGCCTTCAGCCAGGGCCGGGACGATCCATTGCCGGCGCTGGCGCGCCAGTACGGCGACTACACCCTGTGGCAACGCCACTGGCTGCAAGGCGATGAACTGCAGCGCCAGCGTGCCTACTGGACTGCACACCTGGGCGCCGCACCGAGCTGCGTCACCCTACCCACCGACCGGCCACGTCCGCCGCGGCTGGATTACGCGGGGGCCAGCTTGCCAGTGCATATCGACGCGGAACTGACCCGGGGTCTCAAAACCTTGAGCCAGCGCCATGGCGTCACCTTGTACATGACCTTGCTGGCCGCCTGGTCCGTGGTGGTCAGTCGCCTCTCGGGCCAAGCCCAGGTGGTCATCGGCTCACCCGTCGCCAACCGTGCCCGGGTCGAGCTGGAACCACTGATTGGCTTCTTCGTCAACTTCCAGGCCCTGTGCATCGACCTGGACGAAGGGCCGCGGGTCGACGCACTGCTGGCCCAGGTCAGGGCGCTCGCCCTCGCCGCCCAGGACCATCAGGACTTGCCCTTCGAGCAGGTCATCGAAGCCCTCAACCCACCGCGGTCGCAGGCCCATAACGCAGTGTTCCAATTGATGCTGGCCTGGCAGAACGCGCCCCGTGGGGAGCTTGACCTGGGCAACGGCTTGCAGCTGGAAAGCGTGGGCGCACCCGTGACCACGGCCAAGTTCGACCTGGCGCTGGACGTCCATGAGGCCGACGGCGTGATCCAGGGCGGTTTCAATTACGCCACTGCGCTATTCGATGCTGCTACCGTGGCGCGCCATTGGCATGCGCTGTTGGCGGTGCTGCGGGCCATGGTCGCCGACGATCGACAGACCGTGACCAGCATCGACTTGCTCAGCCGGACCGAACGCCAAAAGTTGCTCGACGGTTTCAACCCGGTCGTCCGCGTAGAGCCGGCGACGGGCGAACGCCTGCACCAGCGTTTCGAGGCCCAGGCGGCGCGCCGAGGCGATGCCATTGCACTCCAATACGGCACGCAGACCCTCAGTTATCGGGCGCTCAACCAGCGCGCCAACCGCCTGGCTCATCGCCTGCGGGAGCTGGGTGTCGGCCCGGACATCCGTGTGGCGATCCACGCCGAGCGCGGCTTGGACATGCTCATTGGCATCCTGGCCAGTCTCAAGGCCGGCGGCGCCTATGTGCCGCTGGACCCGGTCTATCCCGCACAACGCTTGAACTTCATCCTTGGCGACAGCAGCCCCCGGGTGGTGCTGACCCTCGGGGCACTACCGCCAGCGCTGCAGGTGCCTGCCGCCTGCACGGTGCTGTCACTGGACCCGCACCGCGGCAACTGGAGCGAGCAGCCCGGGACAGACCTGCCCGCCGATCCCCAGGCCAGCGATGCCGACCTGGCATACATCATCTACACCTCCGGTTCCACCGGCGTGCCCAAGGGAGTGATGATTGAACACCGCGCGGTACTACGACTGTTCAGTGCTACCGAAGGCTGGTTCGGCTTCAACGAACGGGACGTCTGGACGCTGTTCCATTCGTTCGCGTTCGACTTCTCGGTCTGGGAAATCTGGGGCGCGCTGCTGCATGGCGGCCGGCTGGTGGTGGTGCCGTATTTGACCTCACGCAGTCCGCAGGACTTCTACGACCTGTTGGTAGACGCTGGCGTCACGGTCCTCAACCAGACCCCTAGCGCCTTCTATGCCTGGATGAAGCAGACCCGCGCCGAGCCCCATCGCCTGCGCTGCATCGTGTTCGGCGGTGAAGCCCTCGACGGCGCCGCGCTGCGGCCCTGGTTCGCGCGGCCGGACAGTCACCGTACACAACTGGTGAATATGTACGGCATCACCGAGACCACGGTGCACGTCACCTATCAACCGATTGAAGCCGCCGACTGCGACGCCGACACCGGACTGGTGCCCATCGGCCGGCCGATCCCGGACCTGCGGATCTATTTACTCGATGAGCATGGCGAGCTGGTGCCCCAAGGCGTGGTCGGCGAGATCCACGTTGCCGGGCCCGGCCTTGCCCGGGGTTACCTGAACCGACCGGCCCTGGATGCCGAACGCTTCCAGCCAGCGCGGTTCGCCGGAAGTCGCGGCGAGCGGCTCTACAAGACCGGCGACCTGGCCCGCTGGACCGCCGACGGCCGGTTGCAGTACCTGGGCCGTAACGACCAGCAGGTCAAAGTGCGCGGCTTTCGCATCGAGCTGGGGGAAATCGAAGCGCGCCTGGCGGCGCTGGACGGCGTGCGCTCAGCCGTGGTGCTGGCGCGCCAGGACGAGCCGGGTGATCCGCGCCTGGTCGCTTACCTGCTGGCCGAGCCGGGTGGCGACCTGGCACCGGGTGCGCTGCGCGCGGCCCTGGCCGAACAGCTGCCAGCGCACATGCTGCCCGGCGCCTATGTCCAGTTGCAAGAATGGCCGCTGACTGCCAACGGCAAACTTGATCGACGTGCCTTACCAGCGCCAGACCACCAGGCTCTGCAACAACGCCCCTACACACCGCCCCGCGGCGCCACGGAAACCCGTCTGGCGCAACTGTGGTCGCAATTGCTGGGAGTCGAGCAGGTCGGCCGCGAAGACAACTTCTTTGCCCTCGGCGGGCATTCGTTGCTGTTGGTGCAACTGCTCGACGGTCTGCGCGCGCAAGGCCTGGACGTCACCGTTGCTGCGCTGTTCAACGCCGAGGACCTGGCTGCACTGGCCCGTCAGGTGGTGACGCGGGACGCCGCTGGCCCCCAGGGCCTGCTATGTATTAGTCCGGGCAGCGGCCGCCAGCCGCCGCTGTTCTTCATCCACGAAGGCACCGGCGAAGCGCTGCCCTATGAACGGTTGGCCCGCCACCTGGACCCGGAGCTTGGTCTCTACGCCGTGCAGGCCGCAGCCGAGCTGGAAGACGGTGTCGACAACCCGACCCTCGCCAAGCGCTACATCACGCTGTTGCGCGCTGTTCAGCCCGACGGTCCTTATCGGCTGGCGGGCTGGTCGGCCGGCGGTGTGCTGGCCTATGAAATGGCGCGGCAACTGCTGGGCGAGGACGAGCAGGTGGCGTTCCTCGGGCTGATCGACAGCAGCCAGCCAGGGGCGCTGCGGGCGCCGGTGTTGACCTTCAGCCTCGGCGAAAGCGATCTGCGCGAGCAGTTGCTTGGCTATCTGGCCACCCAGCAGGTCGATGAGGACCAGCAGGTGCCATGGCACAGCGGCCTGGACCTCGACGCCGTGCTCGCCACGGCGCGCACCCGCGGTTGGTTGCCGCCCGCCTTCAATCGCCCGGCACTGATCCGCCGGGCGCGCTTGAACCTGACCTTGCGCAACGCCATGGTTCGCTACCGGCCGGCGCCACTGGGCTTGCCGGTGCATCTGTTCAGTGCGGTTTTGGCGCGTCCCGAGTTGATCGGCACCCGCGACCTGGGCGCCGACTGGCGAGCGCTGCTGGGCCCGGACTTGGTGGAACAGCGGGTCGCCGGCGATCACTGGTCGATCATGCGCGATCCGACGCATCTGCAAGGCCTGGCGGCTGCCCTGGAGCGGGCACTGGCACAGAGCGAGGCGCATCCGCTTCAATCTGCCGCCAGCCGTGCCAGCCTGACGTTGCAAACCGGCTCGCCCACTGCGCCCTGCTTGTTCATGGTGCCGGGCGCAGGCGCCAACGTGAGCAGTTTCGTGCCTTTGGTGCGCCAGCTGGATGCACGGTTGACGGTGATCGGGCTGCAAGCCCGTGGCCTCGATGGCCGTAGCGAACCCCATAGGTCGGTGCAAGCGGCGGCCCGCGCCTACGTGCGGGAAATCCGAGCCCAGGTGCCACAGGGTCCCTACTACCTGCTGGGACATTCGTTCGGCGGCTGGCTGGCCTTTGAAATCGCCCGCCAGTTGCAGGCGAGCGGTGCGCAGGTGGCACCGCTGTTGCTGATCGACAGCCGTGTACCGGGCAAGCGCATGGCCCGCGATGCCCGCGAGGCCTTGGGGCGTTACGTGGCGTTGCTGGAACTCGACGCCGGATGCAGCCTGGAGCTTGATCTGGACACCCTGGCGAATCAGGAGCCGGAAGAACAATGCGCCACGTTGCTGGAGCGCATGCAGGCTGTCGGCTTGATGCCGGCACAGGCCAGAGCCACGTCACTGCGCGGCCCGCTGCGGGTGTTCCAGGCCAACCTGGCGACCGACTACCAGCCGACACCAGCCTACCCGGGCCCCGTCGTACTGCTGCAAGCCGAGCATGGCCGCCGACCACCACCGCCAGTCGAACAGCACTGGAGTGCCGTTGCCCTGGACTGCCAACAGTGCGTGATCGCCGACTGCGACCACCTGTCGATCCTCAAGGCACGATCGGCCCCCACCCTGGCCGCTCACCTACGCCACCATTGGCCCGCGCTGGAGGCGCCGTTATCCCATGAAGATTGATGCAGGCTCAGATACATCGTTTCCCCGCAACACGCGCGCGACTGCTCGCGAAGCGGGCACTGAGTCGCCGTTTATGTCGACTGACCCATCGCCATCGCGAGCAGGCTCGCTCCCACAAGCGGCGCGGGAGATTCGCCCCTGGCTGTGGGCCTGGCTCGGCCAGGTCGCGTCAACCCTGGGATCGGCCCTGGCGGCTTTCAGCCTGGGCATCTGGTTGTTGCAGCAACACGCCAGCGTCACCGACTACGCCTGGGTCATCGCCCTGTCGGCGTTGCCCGGCCTGCTTCTGGCACCGCTGGCCGGCTGGCTGGTGGACCGTTGCGAGGCACGGGCGATTTTGCTCGGTGTCGAATGCTGCAGCGGCCTCGCCGCGCTGGTGCTGTGGTGGCTGTTCGACCAAGGCGCGTTGGATCACAGCCAGGTGTATGCCTTCGCCGCGGTCAACTCCAGTGCCCAGGTGCTGCGCATGCTAGTCTGCCAGGCGGCGATCCCGCGCTTGCTGCACAGCCCTCGCGCCATCGGACGGGCCAACGGCTTGATGCAACTGATGGTCGGCTTGCCGCAACTGTTCGCGCCGACCCTGGCGGCACTGCTGCTGGGTGCTGTCGGTGTTTCCGGGGTGCTGTGGCTGGACGTGGGCGCGGTGCTGTTTTCTGCGGGCATCCTGATATGGCTGGCGGTAGTCGCTTCGGCGCTGCGCATCAGTGGCACGGGCCGCGTCGCGTCCACCGACGGCGTGCCGACTGCACTGGCGGTGCTGCGCGCCCGCCCGGCGCTGTGGGCATTGTTGGCCTACCTGGCGTTGGAACACCTGATGCTCGGCCTGGCCTCGGCGCTGATGTCACCTCTGGTGATGGAGCGCCATTCGGTGCTGGTGCTGGGCACTGTGATGACCTGTGGCGGCCTGGGCATGCTCGCCGGCTCGTTGTGGGTGGTGGCCAGGCCACCGGCGCGGCTGATCCGTACCGTATTGCTCGCGGACCTGCTGCTGGGGGCCAGCGTGCTGGGTATTGGCATCAGTGACTCGCCGGTGCTGCTGTACGCAGCGGCTTTCGTCGCGTTTGGCTGCTTCTCGCTCAGCACCAGCAGCGACCAGAGCTTCTGGCAACGCAGCCTGCCCGCCGAAGTGCTGGGGCGCGTCCTGTCGACGCGGCAGATGGTTTGCCTGCTGGCAATGCCGATTGGTGCACTGGGCGCCGGGACCCTGGCGGACGGTTGGGCGATCCCGCTGTTGAGCGCTCCCGGCGATTGGCAGGACGCGCTCGCCCCGCTGCTGGGCAGCGGCAAGATCGGCGGCTTGAGTTTGCTGTTTGCCATCGCCGGGCTTTTGTATGTGCTACTGGCCTGTCTCGGTCTGCTCATCACGCCGCTACGGCGGCTGGCACCAGGATGGACGCCTGCGCTTGCGCCGTTTGCGCCCGACGCGGGACCTTGTTGAACCTGCCAACCCTGGCCTCGCAAGGAAACGGCATGATCGAACCGGTGTGCTTTACGACATATTTGAAAATACGTATATTCGATTTTTCATATGTAAAAAGGTTGTGACCGCCCCGATCAAAGTCCTGTTCGACCCTGGTCAGCATCGTGCCCCATTGGGGCATCGGTGCGCGTAACGATCAACCGGAGCAGTGCCTGGGTGGTGTCGCCTCAGGAGTTTATATGCAGGATTCACTGCCGAACGTACAGGCCGATCTCATCGACATTCCCACCCTGGAGCAACTGACGCCACGCACGCCCTCAGTTCACAAGCCTCGAATCCTCCTTCTCTATGGATCGACACGAGAGCGTTCCTTCAGCCGGTTGGTGACTCAGGAAGCCGCAAGCCTTCTGGATGAGTTTGGCGCCGAAACTCGAATCTTCGATCCATCCGGCCTACCCCTACCGGATGATGCGCCCGACAGCCACCCCAAAGTCCTGGAACTTCGCGAACTGATGCAATGGTCGGAAGGCCAGGTTTGGTGCTCTCCTGAGCGGCACGGCTCCATGAGTGCGGTATTCAAGGCACAGATTGACTGGGTGCCTTTGGCGATGGGGGCTGTGCGCCCTACGCAGGGGAAGACGTTGGCAGTGATGCAAGTGTGTGGTGGTTCGCAATCTTTCAACGTGGTCAATCAGTTACGGGTACTCGGTCGTTGGATGCGCATGTTCACCATCCCGAATCAGTCCTCGGTGCCGAAGGCCTTTACCGAGTTCGATGATGCAGGCCGCATGAAACCGTCCTCGTACTACGACCGGCTGGTTGACGTAATGGAAGAGCTGATGAAGTTCACATTGCTGTTGCGAGACCGCCAGGACTACCTGGTCGATCGTTATTCGGAGCGCAAGGAATCCGCGGTGGAACTCTCCAAGCGAGTCAACCAGCGATCTATTTGAAGTCTCGGCTGATAATACTTATATAGGTCTCCTGCACAATGCGCCCGTTAATGACTCTCTCTGGCAAAATGCTTAGTCAGTTCAAGCAATGTCGCCCGTAGCTCCGGCGGACGTACGGGCTTTGCCAGAACCGAGATATTCATGTTGTGCAACGCGTGACGGATTCTTTCAATTTCATGGCCCGTCATGATCATTGCCGGAACTTCCCAACCACGCTGCTCGCGAATCGCCGCTATACACTCGGAGCCCGAGATCTTCGTCCCCAAATCGAAGTCCGCGATGATGATGTCGCAGTCGCTGGTCACGTTCACCCCATCACCGTGGGTCTCGACCTCACAGCCCCATTTTTCCAACAGCGCGGATGTTGCCATCAACACGTTGGGATCATCCTCTACCAGGCACACCCGCAAACCCTGTAAGCGGCTATGCGTAGGTGCAGCGCGGTTCGGCTCCACCCTTGGCGCGACCCTTTCCAATCCTGTGATCGTGGCACGAGTCCCTTTACCGAGCCTTGAATCCAGCTGAATATCCAGCTTGAGCAAGTGGCTGATACGCTTGACGATCGACAATCCCAACCCCAGGCCTTCAACGTCCTTGTCACGTACGTGACGCACCCGATAGAACTCTTTGAATACCTCAGGCAGATGCTCGCTGGCTATGCCCCGTCCTTTGTCGTAGATGACGATGGACAGCCCCCGGTCTTTGGGCCTTACGCCAATCAATACCGGTTGGCCTGGCGCATATTTGAGCGTGTTGGAAACCAGATTCTGCACCATGGTCGCTAACAGGCCGGCATTGGCATTGACCCAATGCTGACAGGGTCGCAAGCGCAATTCGACACCTGCCCAACGGGCGGCTTCAGTGTTTTGCTTGACCACGTCTTGAAGCAACGCACCCAAGTGTACGGATTCGGACTTCGGCTCGAGCTGCCCGTTGTCGAGCGTGTAGATATCCAGGATCGAACGGAACAGTTGTGACACGGTATGCAGTGAGCGATCGATGTTATCGACCAGGCGCAGCTCCTCCAGGCCCAGCTTGGCGTCACGCAGGCAAGCGGTGAACAGGCCGATGGAATGGATTGGTTGGCGCAAGTCATGGCTGGCTTGGGCGAGGAACCGGGACTTCTCATGATTAGCGGCAATGGCCTCTTCCGAAGCAATCCGGGTGCGGGTCAACAGGATGTGCGCGTAGGCGGGAACCACGATGGTGGTGACGATCAGCATAAGAAACATATAGGGCTGTCCGCGCCAGAACGGCGTGAACAGAAAAATCAAGACCAGCATGCCAAGGGCTATCAGCGTCGCCGCTGCCAGGTAGCGCGAACCGAAGCGCATGCCATTGCCCAACGTAACCCAAAGCAAAGCAGCGTACACCGGCAATGCCCCTTCCCCACCCACGTTCAGGGCAAACGCAATCCCCGAGTAGTCGTGGGCCATTGCAAACAGCCGACGCCAGAAAAAGTGTCCCGGCCAGCGCTTGATCGCCATGCGCAGCGGGATCGCAACACTGATGAAAAAAGCCATGTACCACATGATAGGCGTATACGTGGCGAAATCACTGGAGGGCAGGCAGGCCACCACGATGATATAGAGCGAGGCACAGGTGCTGACCGTCAACCGTAATGTCGCCTGGTCAAGCTCACTGTTCTTTTCCGTCATTGTCACGGGAATATTCCATTATGAAGAGTTGTTTCAAGGTTGAAACCCAAAGTTCCTGTTTAGGTTACGATGCATGGACTTTAAGGTCAGGAGGATCTTGGGCCATGACATGCAGAGTCATTGTGGCGGATGACCATCCGTTGTTTCGCGAGGGTATGCTCAGGACCATAGAAAGACTTCTACCTGCGGCGCACATCGAACAGGCTGGCAATCTGGATGAAGTGCTGACACTGGCGCGAACTGGCGTGGAGGTGGATTCACTGATTCTTGACCTGCGCTTTCCAGGTATCAAATCGTTACAGGTCATCGGCCAGTTACGCGCCGAGTTCAAGCGCACCTCAATCATTATCGTCTCGATGGTAGAAGACATGGATGTCATTTCCCAGGTAATGGCCTTGGGTGCGGACGGTTTCATCGGCAAGAATGTCGATCCGACCAGCATTGCCGAAGCCATCATGGCGATTCGCGAGGGTGAAGTGGTCGTCAAGTACCAATCGGAAAACTCGGTCGTGGACGATGTGGTCGCCCAGCTCACTGCGAGACAGCGGCAAGTGCTCGGCCTGATCGCTGCGGGCAAGACCAACAAGGAAATAGCCAAGGAGCTGGGCATTTCGCCGTTCACCGTACGCATCCATGTCTCCAGCTTGCTCAAAGCCTTGAATGTTCCCACCCGCGCGGCCGCGGCCGCGCAGTTCGCCAACTTTCCAACCAGTGGGGGCTGGTCAGCAAAAACTTAAGATTAGGTTCTGTACGAAAAGCCTTGATACTCGTTCATGCTGCGTTGAAAACAGCCTCGGAATGCTCATGTACTCCAGTACAGTCGGACGCGACCCCGGGCGTTCCTCGGCTGTTTTCGCCTTGCCTGACCTTCGTCTCAAGACTTTTCGTACAGAACCTAGGAAGCTGGTTCGCCGTAACTACAGCGAACGAGTTATCGACCCTGTATGCGATCCTCGCCATAGCACACGTGTACTATAGCGTCGATCCGCCCTCCCGCCCTAAGCTGTAAAGGCTCGATAAAGAGTCTTTACAACAGCCTCATGCAATATAACAAACACGCCGTGCGTCGTTTGGCATAACTGCGCACGATGCAAAAAACATGATGAGCGAATCCCGTTGACAAACATCAACGCGGAGTAAGCGCGAGCTCGACTAACCACCTGGCCAGTTGAAATGGAAGGGCCGGCAATTACTAAGGTAAGTATTATGTCTCTCAACTACGGAAGAGCCCTTAAAAACGGAATAGCACTGTGCTTGCTGGCCGGCGCCCTCAGCGGTTGCACGAATACGGGCGACCTGATGAACTCCTTGAATCCGGGCGCTAAAAAATATGACACCGTTTACTTGAAACAAACGATCATTCCAGGCAAAACAACCAAAAGCCAAATCAGCCAAATGTTCGGCGCACCCGCCAGTGAAGAGCTGAACTCGACGAGTACAAACAACGAGTCGAACTGGACCTATGACAAGCGCGAAGAGGGCTTGGACAAATACATGAAACTGGCTCACAAATATGTCTCGACCGAGACCAGCCTGAAAATGTATGACGCCTCCGCGCAAGCCTCGAAGGCACAAGGCGTTGCTAACGATGTGAGCAGCGTAACCGGCACGAGAACAGGCCAAAGCCAGACTCAAGGCACCGTCCTGACGATTTATTTCGAGGACGACGTTGTGAAGTATTACCGGATCTATTAATGGATAACACTCGTTGAGTTTCTTCCCGAAAAAGGGACGCTTCGATGCTTGTATCCAATAAGATGCGGACCACGGGTGCTGGCATTTGTCAGCACCCTGATGACAGGGTGTGATACCCCATACGTTGGCTACGGTTGCCAGCGCGATATCAATACTCGGTCGCCTGACTAACGCACGGGGCCAATGGTCTGGCGACCCGCAAAACGCGCAGCGGCCACCGCTCTGTTGGGCACGTTTAGCACACGTATCAGCGAAGAAACATGGATCCGCACTGTGAAGGGAGAAATTTCAAGCGCCGCGGCGATCTGTTTGTTGGTCTTGCCTTGAGCAATCAGTTGCCAGACCTCCCTCTGCCTGAGGGTTAACCTGCTCATGTCGTCATCCAAATCCGGCGGCATAGGATCCGAAGACTCGTATTTGACCAGTACCTCGCCACTTCGAATGCTCGAAATGGCCTTGCCAACTTCCTCTGAAGAAAGGCTCTTGCCGACAAACCCGTTTACACCTGCACTCATGACTTGCTCGACAGTTTCACCGTCATCAACTGTCGACACGACGACTACTTTGACGTGCTTTATTTCCTGACGCAATTGTGCCAAGTCTCCAACTGAACTTAACCCAGGAAGGCGCATGTCAAGAATTAATGCATCAAGGGAGCGTCCATCGACTATCAGGGCTCGTACTTCTTCAAGGCTCCCGGCTTGTTCGATCAACGCGCCAGGTATTAAGCGTTCCAACAATACCGTCATCCCTTCGCGAAACAGCGGATGCTCGTCTGCGACGATAATTCGGCAGCTCATATCACAAAACACACGACGTCCATTCGAGTAAAAACACCATCCGATGATGTCCGACTCACACGACTTAGGATATAGAACACCTGACCTAGCACATTTGTACTATGAGCTTCTGCACTGCCGTCCGGAACGGACCTGGACGGCCCTCGGAGCTTCATATTATTGATGATGGCCTTGCATTCTACGGGTTAAGACTTCACCGCGCCCCTCTCTCTTCAAAAAAAACTCCCCCGATTTAATCATTATCCTAGCCCTGCCAGACGCTGTCCCTGCATGAAAAAAATGACACATTCAAGGGTCAATTTTGAAAAAAATAATAGTGTCCGCCCGCATGGTTTTCTTTGCTTCCGCTGAGGCGGCTCAAGAGCCCGAAGGCGCATTCAACCGTAGCTGCGCGATGTGTCACAACGGCCAACTCCCGGCCTCTCCCAAGAAAGGCAATCCATCCGGATGTCGAAGTAACTTAGCCGAGCTGTACGGCGCAAAGCGCGCCTCACATGAAAGCTCGTCAAGTATGTGCCTAGGTGATACCTCCTAGCAGAAACACCGATTGGTTGGGAGGCGAATGTTCGCCTTATCTTCTATTTACACATCTAAAAACAAGGCTGCAGCGCTAAGTTCAGCCTGAAAAACCGCCTTCGATGTGTAGCAAGTTAAAAACAATTTCCCCTTATCAGACGCGAGCGCCCTCATGATCAAGATCCTAGCCGCTGTACGCCGAAAACCCGGAATGACCCATGCTGAGTTTTTGGCATACATCGAGCACGAGCATGGAAAAATCGCCAGAGCCAAACCATTGGGGGTCAAACGATATGTGCAGAATCATGTCATCGACTCTGCTTTCGGCACCGACGCCGACATCGCCTACACGCAAAACTTCCACAGAGATTCGGTCACCGAATTATTTTTTGACGACATGTCAGGTCTGATTCGCACCTTCAGCGATCCCTATACCCAACAAACCACCGGACCTGATGCAGAAAATTTCGCTGATCTTTCCCAACAAGTCGCCCAATTGATGGACGAAGCGGATACCTCCGCGGACGGTACCGGCCCCCTTCAATGGAAGGCGATGATCTTCATCAAGAAGAACCCGGCAATGACGCTGGATTCTTTTTTCACCGCCTGGGATCTGGCCCACGACGCCATTGCCGGCCAGCTTCCTGACTTCCAACATGCTCTAGGCCGGCATGTCCGTTCCAAGTATCTTCCCGAGGGTGACAGGGTAACGGCTTACTTCGGCCCCAACGTAGCGGTCTATGAAGGCGTTTCCAGCATGTGGTTTGCAAACGAAGCAGATCTTGCAATCTTTCGTCAGTATCAGAGGGCGCTGTTCCAACGGCTTTCTGATGAAGGGGTCGCAACGTCGTCCGAATCGTTTTTCGTGTACGTCAAAGAGGTTGTCATCCTGGATCGCTAGGCCCTGTGTGAAAAGTCTTGAGACGAAGGTCAGGCAAGGCGAAAACAGCCGAGGAACGGCCGCGGTCGCGCTCGACTTTACGGGTTGTAAATCAGCATTCCGAGGCTGTTTTCAGCGCAGCATCACTGAGTATCAAGGCTTTTCATACAGAGCTCAGGACAAGACCTCAGCAGGACACGCGCCGTTGGTGGGTATCCGGGCCGTCGGCCTGGTTACCACCACCGCCGCGGCAATAGCCCGACCGTCCTGCTCCAGCCGAAGGCTTGCGATCCCTCAGATCGGCTCAGCCAACGTCGCCATGGAGTCGCCCATGATCTGGGCATGTTCCTGTTTGTCGCCGCCGCCTTTTTCTATTTCGCACAACCGTGCGGAATTCTCGACCACCAATTGGCAACGCTCCCAACGTCGTGCTTCGAACCGACACAAGGCCGCCTGTAGATCGCTCGCGGCAAGCAGTTCTTCGGCGAGCACGATGGCACTCTCGATGCCAATGCCGGCCCCGGAAGCCAGATGAGGTGTGGTGGCATGCACCGTGTCCCCTATCATCACGATGCGGCCTTTATGCCATGGCAGGGGTACCAACAGATTGGCCAGCGGACGGTAATCGATATTGGCGCCCGGCTCGTACAGTTGCGGCACAAGCGTCCGCAGGATCGGCGCAGGGAACTCACCCAGCAGGCGGGCCATTTCGCTTGCCCAGTTCGCCGGATCGATCCACTCGGAAAACTCCCGGTTTTCCATGAGGAACATATACATGTGCGTGGCGGAAATCGGATTGACGCCGACCTTGGTACGTCCCAGCCAGTGACTGGGGCGGACAATCTCCGACGGCCGCTTGAGCACTGCACGCCAGACACTCTGGTGAAGGGGTTTAGGCGATGGCGCCTCTGAAAAAAACTCCTTTCGCATCCGCGAATGCACGCCGTCGGCGGCGATGACCAGGTCATAGCGTCCATGGGTCCCGTCGGTGAACGTCACCTCGACACCATCCCCATGCTCGACGATGCTGTCGAACGTCATGCCAAGGCGCACGTGAGTGCCTACTTCCCGTGTTTTATCGGCAAAAATCCGCGCCAGCACTGGACGCAGGATGCCGCCGCCACAGGGGATCTGCTTATGGCTGACGGGGGCTCGAAGCGCCAACTGCACGATCAGGTCGCCAGCCGGTGAAAACACATCGAAGTCGGTGGACAGATACCCTTCCTCGGCCACCCGTTCAAGGATGCCGACAGTATCAAGCGCTCTTAACGTAGGGCCGCTCAGCGTAATGCCAGCTCCGAGGGGGCACCATAACGGATCTATCTCGACCAGATCCACATCGACGCCCTGACGGGCAAGCTGGATAGCCGCTGTCATACCGGAAAAACCGCCTCCGACAACCAGGACTTTATTGACTGCTGCAATCATCACGCTCTCCTAATTATTCTTATTTCTATCGGGCTGACATTGCATTGCGCACCGAAGCGTTCAGCGACACTATCGACCGAGGGCTGAAACTCATGAAATTCCGGCTCCCAGGCCGGATCAAGGAAGAGCCTATCGAATTGGATATCCGCGCTGAAATCGCATTCCACAATCCGAGGTATCGCTGGCGGCGATGGCTGCCGCAGATGAGGCTGCGGAATTTCTCGGGGCCTGCCCTTGCGGCAGAACCGAGCATTGTCAGCCCGCACGGGACAGTTCGCCCACGCAGAAAAATACAGGAGGCCGATGAGGTACGGCTCCTGTAACCGCCCTCCACCGCCCCCCCGGCTACTTCAGTTTCAGATGCTTTCCAGGCCATCCCAGCAGAGATATTTCACCTCAAGGAACTCGTCGATCCCAAGGTGGGATCCTTCTCGCCCCAAACCGCTCTGCTTGACCCCACCGAAGGGGGCGACTTCATTGGATATCAGACCGCAGTTGATCCCGACCATGCCGGATTCAATGCGCGCTGCGGTGCGCCAGATACGTGTCGCATCACGGCTGTACAAGTAGGCGGCGAGACCATACTCGCTGTCGTTGGCCATCGTGATCGCTTCGTCCTCCGTCTCGAAACGCAACAGCGGCATGACCGGGCCGAAAATCTCCTCCCGGGCCAACCGCATCCCATGGGTCACGTCGGCAAGTACCGTGGGCTGGAAGAACCCCCCGCCGATTGCATGACGACTACCGCCAGACAACAACCGGGCTCCCTGCGCCAGGGCGTCATCGACAAGCGCTTGGGATTTCTGCACCGCGGCCTCATCGATCATCGGGCCTACCTGCACGCCGGCCTCGAGACCGTTGCCCACCTTGAGCCGTGCCACACGTTCGACAATACGCTCGGCCAGCGCGTCATATACCCCAGCCTGTACCAACACCCGGTTCGCACCGATACAGGACTGACCGCTGTTGCGAAACTTGGCGTGTATGACCCCGTCGGCAGCAGCATCAAGATCAGCGTCATCGAAGACAATGAAGGGAGCGTTGCCGCCCAGTTCCATCGAGCATTTCTTGACGGTTTGCGCCGCTTGCGCCAACAGCAGCCGGCCCACTTCAGTAGAGCCCGTAAACGTGAGCTTGCGCACCAACGGGTTAGCCGTAAGTTCGCCCGCGATTGCTCGGGTGTCGTTACCGGTGATCACGCTCAAGACACCTGTCGGCACCCCGGCGCGCTGGGCCAGTTCGGCGAGCGCGAGGGCTGTCATTGGTGTCTGGCTTGCCGGTTTGACGACCATCGTGCAACCCGCCGCGAGCGCTGGAGCCGCCTTGCGGGTAATCATGGCCGCGGGGAAGTTCCATGGCGTAATGGCGGCGCAGACCCCGATTGGCTCGCGCAATGCGATGATACGCTGGGTGTCTTTCACACCGGGGATCAGGTCGCCACGTACCCGCGTGGCCTCCTCCGAAAACCATCGCACGAAGGAGGCGGCGTAATCGACTTCACCACGGGCCTCGTCCAGTGGCTTGCCCTCCTCCAAAGTGATCAGCGTGGCGATGTCCTCGCGATGTTCAACCATTAACTCATACCAGCGACGCAACACCTCGCCACGACGTTTGGCCGTCAAGCGACGCCACGGACCAAAGGCCTCATGGGCGGCATCGATAGCACGTCGCACTTCGGTTTCGCGGCAGCACGGCAACTCGATGAGTACGGTTTGATCGACCGGATTACGCAGCGTATACCGACCGTGCGGCGTTTCGTTCAGCCATTCGCCACCGATATAGGCACCGGTACGCCATAGCGTGGGATCTTTCAGTAAATGATGCACGTTGGAATCCTCATGCTCAGCAAGGGTGACGCCCGATCATGAAGGCGCTATCGGGATCCGAAGTCACTGGCAGGCCTGCGGCCACCAGTCCTTGGCGCAGAGACTTCATGAGGCGATCCGGCACGCGCATCGCCGGCGCCCGAAGCGGGCCACCATTGAACCCGGCAAGCCAGTCCTGGTATTTCCACATCGTACGATTGAGCACCCCGGTGCCGCCCGCATAGGTCTGAGCGGCGGCGCCGTTGGCACTCCGCGCAGGATTGACCTTCCAGTACAGTTCCATCGCCTCCTCGAACCGCCCCGTACGTGCCAGCTCGAACGCCTTGGGGTAGTAGTCGCTCATCCAGGCGGTATTGCTGGTGCCGGAAAACTGCAGCTTCATCAGGCTCATCAAGGGAATGGCATCGCCTTCGATCGGGCAACTGATCACCACCTGATCGCGGAAGTGGTAATACATTTCGCAGATGCCTGCCGGCAGCGGGAACCCTTGCTCCGACTTGATGGCCGCGATGTTCGGACAATCGGTCAACAGGCGATGCACCAGCGCCAGCGACATGCCCGCCGGATGCACGCGCTCAAACCCCCAGAGCGGAATCGGGAACAGCATGACCGCCAGGTTCGTCGCATCACAGAACGACTTGGTGTAGTCGTAGATTTCCTGCTCGCTGGTCGGCCAGAACTGTGGAGGATAGGAGAGCAGGACGATGTCTGCGCCGGCTTTCTCGGCGAGCTTCACCGCCTCGATGTTTTCGGCAAGGGTGCCAAATGCCGCGTGGAAGAACAGAATCAGGTCTTTCCCCGACTCCCGGGCCCAGGCGGTAAACTGGGCGTTTTCCTGGGCAGAGATCGTCAACTCGCTGCACAGCAATGTGCTGCTGTAGCCGAGTCCGACCGTATGTTCGATGTCGTGGCGTATGCCGCGTTCATTGAGGCGCTTCAGGTCGGCGCTGAAGCTGGGGATGGTGACTGCCGAGCAGCCAATCAGGTTTTCACGGGCCCAGGTACGGGCATCGGCTTTTTTATAGGTGGCCATGATGATTTCCTTCGAACAGTGGAGGGTTTATTTCGAGACAGGAACAATGCTGGCGGGCAGCGCGATACCGAGGCCTTGTTGCTTGGCGCGCTCGTACAGCGCTTGTGCAATGACGACATCCTGCAGCGCCGAGCCCACCGACTTGTAGAGGACGATGTCGCTTGCATTTCGACGCGGCGTGACACCACCTGCGACCAGATCCGCCAACGCGACCAGTTTGTCGGAGATATAAATGCCAGCGCTGATAGCAGCAATGGCGTCACCGGTATCGTGAAGCACCTCCTGCGGCATATCAGCGATGATGCAGGCGGCTCGATCCATCGTGACCGGGTCAACCTCCCGTTGCTCAGGCAAGGTGGAGCCCAATGAAACCACCGTTGCACCCGCAGGCAGCCATTCCCCCAGCAATACGGGAGATTCGTCACGACTGCGCGCGGCACAGATCACCACATCGCAGTCCTGCACCGCTTCCGGTGCTGTGCTGACCGCCTGGATATCCAGCACAGACTTGAAGCTTTCAGCAAACCGCTCACGGCTCGCGGGTGTCGGACTGAACACTCGTACTCGCGCCACTTCCCGCACGGATTTAAGGCAGTCAAGCGCACCGCGCGCCTCGAACCCCGCCCCAATCACGCCGACCCGCAGGGCCCGCCGGGGCGCTAGCAGATCCACCGCCAGTGCGGCGGTAGCAGCGGTGCGCAACCCAGTCACCCGGTTGCCATCGATCAACGCACTGAGGGCCATGGTTTGCTGGTTGAACAGTGCGATCAGATAACTGGCGCAACGGGCACGCATGGACGCCGCGATCAATTTGCAGCCCATATGGCCGCCCGCGGGAGGCACGGCCGTCAAACTGCGTAGCCAGATCCCGTCGCCCCGAGCCATGGAGCGAGGCGGCACCATGGCGTCGGAGGCGGGACAGGCATACGCTTCGGCGAGCGCAGCAACGGCTGCACTCCAGTCACAGAGCGAGGCAACATCGGCATCGCTGAGAAAGAGTGTCGGGGCAATTACTGGGGGCACTGGGGAGTCATGCATCTTGCTAACCTCGCAATCGGGTATCAGCCATTGATTGACTGACACCCTACGAGGCGTCCACCACGCCGAATACTGCTAGGAATCGAAAGCAGCTATCGCTCAAATCGATGGCATGGCCAGATTGCAGATTAACCGACGTACCTCGCGGGAGGCACGGGTCACAGGACGGCGAGGAGATTCGGCAAGCACGACAAAACGCTCAAGAACGGGAGCGACAATGCGTGAGGACATCAATCGTTGATCCAGCGAACCCGGTAGCACCGAGGCAATCGCATAGCCTCCGCCCGCCGCGACGACTTCATATTGGAGCTGGACGGAGTCGGCCTCCACCGCGATGTGCAGTTCCATGGCCTGCTCGACCGCCAGGTGATCGAGCCTGGCCCTGAGTAAATGCGGGCGCCCTGGCACCACCAATGGCAATCCGGATAGCTGTTTGAGTGCGATATCCCGATGGGCGAAGATTGGATCGGTCGCGGGGCCTACCAAATGCAGGGGAAGCCTGGCCAGCAGATACGCCTCGCCGATGCTTGCTTCATTCTCGCGCAGCACCAACGCCATATCGAGACGACCGTCATGCAACTGCTCTTCGAGTTGAGCGCTCGCGCCCTCGATCAGGTGCAACCGCACTCCCGGCATCTGTGCCTGTACGGCCGCAAAAAGTGTACCGGCAAACCGACGTACCGCAGAGGGCAGGATGCCGACAACCACCTCGCCCACCGGCTTTCCACGCCGGTTGCGGATATCGTCGGCAAGGCTCTCGGCGTCCGCGAGAAGACCCGATACGCAAGGCAGCAATTGCTCGCCGAATTCAGTCAGGACCACCCCACGTCCAGTACGGTGAAACAGCCGCTCACCGCATTGTGTTTCGAGCTGGGCAATACCTCGACTTACCATGGACTGAGGGGTATCCAGCAGGACAGCCGCCTTACTGAGACTTCCAGCCGCCGCGACGCGTATGAACAAAGTCCATCGAGGATCGACAATCGTCAACCCGGTGGCCGCAGGTTGTGCGGCGGGGCCGAGTATCGAGGCAGCCCGAAGATTCTTATCGTTGAGCATGTCGTCCCCCCGTTCTTCGTGCAGGCTCACTCCTCGAAGATCGCTACGGCGCGGACGAAACCGGCCGAGGCGTGCCTGATCTTGTAGGGAAAACAGGACACCTGGAAACCGTGGGCAGGCAGACACTCAAGGTTGGCCAGTTTCTCCATCTGGCCGTAGCCGATGTCGCGCCCGGCCTTGTGTCCTTCCCAGATAATCGAGGCGTCTCCCGTGGCAGCGAAGCGCTCACGTGTGTATTTGAATGGTGCATCCCAGCTCCAGGCATCAGTGCCAACCACTCGCACACCACGTTCCAGCAGATACAACGTGGCCTCGCGACCAATGCCCACCCCGGCATCCAGATAGCCCGGCTGCCCAAACAACGCACCGGCGCGGGTGTTGACCAGGACGATGTCCAGTGGCTGCAGGTCATGACCGATGCGTACTAACTCAGCCTGCACTTGCGCGGCACTCACCACATGGCCATCCGGCAGATGACGAAAATCGAGTTTCACGCCGGGCTGCAGGCACCACTCCAACGGCAGCTCGTCGATACCGAAAGCCGGCTTACCGCCGTCAGTGGTCGAAGCGTAATGCCACGGAGCGTCCATATGCGTGCCGCTGTGAGTGGTGATCTGCAAACGTTCCGCGGCCCAGGACTCATCGCCAGGCAGTTGCGCCTTGGACAGGCCGGGGAACATCGCGGCCATCTCCGGCCAGCCCTGCTGATGATCCATGTAGTCGATCTTAGGCAGCAACGGCGGCGGGTCGGTGTATGGGTTGTTGTCCAGGGTAACGGACAGGTCTACCAGACGGCGTTTAGTCGATTGCATTTTCGGTCACTCCAGTCATCACTCGCCCACGCGCACGACGCGCCGAGGCAGCGGTATTCAAACTGTTGCGTATCAGGGCACTGGCTGAGCCGTCATGACGAAAGCCAAGGGCGCGGGCCTGAGGGGTTTTCATCGCCGGGAACTGCCCAAACAATGCTTGCAGTCCGGCATCCGGCGCGAAGCGGATCAGTGCGCGGCGCTCCTGGCCGTAGGCAGCGGCCAGGGCATCGATGACCTGGGTAATGGACAGGTGCAGCAGCGGCAACTGCCAGACCCGCGAATCACCAAGCTCTCCTGCCTGCAACTCAGCGGCACGTAACAGGTTATCCACGCAACACTTCACGGACATCCACCAGGCTTGTGCCTGCGGCGATACCGGACAGCAGTACGACTGACCTTCGGCGAAAGCGTGCAACAGATCGCTCATGTACGCCGAACGCAGTCCGTTGGGTTCACGTGGACGGGCGACAATGCCAGGCAAGCGAACGGCACGACCGTCCACCTCGCCTCGTCGGGCCAGATCGCTGAGCGCCATCTCCACCATCAACTTGTGTGTGCCGTAACTCAACTGCGGGCGCGGTACGGCACGCTCATCGAGGCGCCCTGGCAGATCGCCGCCGTATACCGCCACGCTGCTGGCATACACCAGCACTGGCGGGCCAGGCTGATCGCGCAATTGGTCAAGCAACTCCAGGCTCGCCAACAGGTTGACCTGATAGCCCAGGGAGTAATGCTCTTCGGCCGCCCCGCCCGGGATGCTGACCAGATGAAAAACCACGTCGATACCATCGGCCAGCGCCCGACGTAACAGCGCGGCGTCGGTGACACTGCCGTAATGTCGGCGCAAGCGCTGGTCCTCGGCAAACCCTACCAGCGCCTTGTCCAGCAGTATCACGGTGCTGATGGGGCGACCGCGTAGCTCACCGCTTTCGAGCAATCGCGTCACCAGCGCCCGCCCGATAAAACCATTGGCCCCGGTAATCATCACGCGCATGGCAGGTCTCCGCGCACGACACGTTGCTCTATCGCGCCGAAGACCGACTGCCCTTGCTGATCGAAGACCTCCATGCGCACGCGATCACCAAAGCGCATGAACGGCGTCTGTGGCGCGCCTTGCTCAATCATTTCAACGGCACGACGCTCGGCGATACAGGCAGCGCCAACACTGGGGTCGGCATTGGAAACGGTACCGGAACCTATCAGGCAGCCGGCCCGGAGGCGTCGGGTCAGCGCCGCATGAGCAATCAGCTGATGAAAGCCAAAATGCATGGCTCCGCCATGGGCATGACCAAACCATTGGCCGTTCCATTCCACTCGCAGTGGCAGGTGTACACGTCCGTCACGCCAGGCCTCGCCCAGCTCGTCCGGGGTAATCGCCACCGGGGCGAAACTGGAGGAGGACTTGGCTTGGATAAAACCAAAGCCGGTCTTCATTTCACGGGGAGCGAGCGCTCGCAGGCTGACATCGTTGACTTGCAGGATGAGTCGGATATGGCTTGCGGCTTCTTCTGCCGAACAGCCCATGGGCACGTCATCGACCAACACCGCATACTCACCTTCGAAGTCGATGCCGTGGGCTTCACTGGGTAGCACGATGTCGTCGTGAGGCCCCAGGAAATCGTCGCCGCAGCCCTGATACATCAGCGGCGTGTGTTCGACGCCTTCAATCGGATCGAGCGAAAAGGCCTTTTGCATTCGTTCCCCATGACTGAGGAATGACGACGCATCCAACCACTGCCAGGCTCGCGGTAACGGCGCCGCAGCGAGCTGTGGATCGAAGGCAAAGGCAGCCGCCAGCGCGCCTTCGTTCAAGGCGTCATAACGGGTGCGCAACGCGGTCTCGACGCTTGGCCAATGATCAATGGCCTCTTGCAGCGTCGCGGCAATATCACTGGCATCCACTGCCCAGGCCAAGTCGCGCGAGACCACCAGCAAGCGGCCGTCGCGGCTGTGATTCTTCAAGGTGCTGAGCTTCATACGTGTTCTCCTTGCAGCTCAGGGGCGAAGCGGCCATCGAGCAGGACGAACAGCATCCGCGCCATTTGCTCGGTACGATTGCTCCAAGCGTGATTAGTGCCTCGTTGCACGACGATGTCACCGCGCTTGAGATGCACCTCCTCGCCATCCAATACCAGCCAGACCTCACCCTCCGTGACCACGCCGTAATCAAGCGTTTCAGTACGGTGCATCAGCTTGTGTCTCGAATCAGCCTGCCCTGTACCCGCATGGGCCTGGCCGATTTCAGCGAAGGCAGCCGCGGCAGCCTCGGCACTGACCTGGTTCTGCACGCTGTCAGGCGGGATGTCCACCACGCGAATGACGCTGCCCTGTGGTGCAGGACTCAATTGCAGCGGCTTGTCGGTGGGGTCGTCGCCGTTATCCAGCACGGCCGGGCTGGCGCCGCTGTTCCAGATCTCATGAAAGACCGTGCCGGGTACCGCCTTGAGCGGGAAACTATTGGGCGTTGGTCCGCTGAGTGCGACCACCGCCAGGCCCTGGGCATCGTGCCCGGTGACCACACGTTTGAAACCTGGAAGTTGCTGCATGTTCGACTCCTCAATCAGTCTGCCGACCGGCTTGGCGAAAAATGGCGCCGCAACGGACATAGATGGATTCATGAAAAACCTAAAGATCCAAAACCAGTCGCGCGCTCCTGGCCCGTGAGCAGCAAGGCGTGAACTGGTCATTACGGGCCCTCTCGGCATCGGTCAGGAACATGTCGCGATGCTCCGGCTCACCCTCCAGTACACGCGTCAGGCAGGTCCCACAGATGCCCTGTTCGCAGGACAGGGGAATGTCGATACCGGCCTCCAGCAGCACCTGGGCCACGCTGCGATCGGCAGGCACCTGCAGGCATTGCCCGGTGCTGGCCAGTTGCACCTCAAAGCCACCCACCTCAAGAGCAGGTACAACGGCGGTGGAAAAGTATTCACGATGCAATTGCGCCTCGGTCCAGCCCTGCGCGCGCGCCATGCCAAGTACGTGCTCCATGAAGCCATTGGGGCCACAGACATACAGGTGACAGTCGTCGGCCGGTGCGGACAAAACCCGTGCGGCGTCGAGACGTTGCGCCTCCTCGCCATCGTCCACGTGGATATGTACGCGATCGGCGAAGGTCGAGTGTCGGATGTATTCGACAAAGGCCATTCGCTCAGTCGAGCGAGCACAGTAATGGAGCTCGAAAGCAGCGCCGATCTGGACCAGGCGCTCAGCCATGCAAAGTATTGGCGTAATGCCGATACCGCCGGCGAACAGCAGGCTATACCCTGCCTCATGCGCCAGCGGGAACAGGTTGCGTGGCTCGCTGATGTGCAGCCGGCTGCCCTCCTGCACTTGCTCGTGCATGGCCTTCGAACCGCCACGAGATACGGGATCGAGCAGCACACCCAGCCGATAGCGGTGACGCTCTTCGGGGTGATTGCACAGCGAGTACTGGCGCACCAAGCCGTTGGGCAGGTGCACGTCGATGTGCGAGCCGGCACTGAACGCTGGCAGCGGACGGTGATCAACCGTGGCCAGCTCGAAGCTGTAGATGCCCTCGGCTTCGCGATGCTTGTGGGTCACAATGACGTCGATCATCACTGGGTAACCACCGATTGTTCAGCGGTCGCCCGCTCAGACTCGATCAAACGACGCAGGACACGTCGGCAACGCACGGCGCCTGCATCGACCGGTAGCAGAACAGGATTAAGGCCGAGCAATTCAACCTCGCCGACCTGGCGTTGCTGCGCCTCGACCATGGGTTTGTCTTCTCCGGCGAAAATGCCGATCAGCATGTCCTGAACAAACGCATTCAACTGCACATTGTCTTGCTCGAAGCTGCGCGTATTCGCGAAGAAATAATGGGTATTGCTTGCGTCCTGCGGTGTCATCAGATGTAGGTTCCATGTCACGGGCCCTTCTTCCCTGGGACGCCCCGGCGCAGTGGCGCCGCTGCCCAGCAGCATCAGGCCAGGGGCGTGCCAGATGACTTCAGCCCAGACATCCGCCCGGGTCGGGTCCTCAAGATGCGCGCCGAAAGCCGGCGGAGGTACATCGTCAGGTGCCCACCAACTGATGCGCACGCGATCATCGGCCAGTTCCTCAACGCTGGCACGCACCCGTGACAACGCCCCGCCACCGAGCGTATCGGGGTGCAGGAAATCAACGTGACTCAGGTCCATGATGTTGTCAGACAGCAGTTCGTAGTGCGCACGGGTTGGTAAATACCCATGCCCCTTGGCGTGGGTTGGGGCTCGCTCGAGGAAAGAAAAATCAGGGATCAGCGCATCGTCGGCCCGGGTCGGATCACCAGGCCACACCCAGATCGCCCCATGGCGCTCAACGACCGCGAACGTGCGCACGCAGGCCGCCTTGGGGATGTTCCCGTCGCCATGGGGATTGTGCGTACATTGACCACTGCCATCGAAATGCAAGCCATGGTATGGACACTGAACGCTGTCGCCGACAATCTTGCCCATATGCAGCGGGGCAAAACGGTGCGGGCAGCGGTCGGCGAGGGCCTGAATCGCACCCTGGCTATCGCGGAAGAACACGATGGGTTGCTCGACGATGGTTCTTCCAAGCAGGCCACCTTGCGCCAGCTCGTCTGCCCATCCAGCGATGTACCAGGTGTTAAGCAAATAAGTCACGGTGTTCTCCTCGTTGTTCTTATCTTCATGAAACGTCGAATGCGCAGGTCAGCGATTTGTGTCTGCGGCAACCGCAACGGAAAGAGCAGAGCCACGGCCCCGCAACCGTATGCAGGCCAGGGCTACCAAGAGCTGGACGCCTGCGACGATGCCCAGGGCGGTCGGCAACGCACCGCTCACCGCGCCGGTGATAGCCAACACGGCCAGTGGGCTGATGAACTCGCCGGCGAAGAATGCCGCCGTGAAGCCGCCGGCGGCGCGGCCGCGTTGATGGAAGTCGACCTGAGCCATGATCCAAGTGATCAAGGTCGGCATCATCAGACCGATGCCCAAGCCATTGATCAGGACGGCGACCACCACCAACCCATGGCTACCGGCCGCCGCTATCAGTGCGCCGCCGATACCGGCCGTGGCGAAAGCCAGGAGCATTTTTCGATGCGCCGGAACACCGTTGAGCAAACGAAAACCCAAGGCTCCGGCGAGTACCCCAAGCTGATTCACCCCCATGGTCAAACCGATCTGCTGCGAGCCGTCGATATGCAGCAAATTGAGCAGGAAGCCAACTTGTACCGGCACGATGAACAGGCTCAGGCCCGCCAGAAACGCCAGGCCATACAACGGCGCTAGGACACGCCAGGGAAACGCCTTTCTCGCCGCTGTTGCCGCTGCTACTTCACGCGCGCGCGGCTCCCATAGCAGCCAGGCCATCAACGGTAGAAACACCAGCCCTAATCCATACAAGGCAAAAGGTGTACGCCAGCCGTGCTCGCCGAGCACGCCACCGACGGCAATGAAAATCGTCGCCGCCAGCGAGGTGGCGACCATTTGCAGGGCGAACATGCGCTCCCGCCGCGCACCGCTGTAGTAGTCACCCATCATCGTGGTACAGCAGGTCATGATCGCCGCCTCGGCCAACCCGATACCGGCACGGCTGATTACGATGGCCGGTAGTGACTCCAACCAGAAAGGCAACACTCCGCAGAGGGTGTAGAGAAGCATGGCGCCGATCAACAACGGCTTGCGCCCGAGCCGGTCGGCGATGACTCCGGCGACAGGCGCCAGCAGGGCAATCATCAGCGCCGGTAACGTCAAGGCCACGGGCACCAGCACCGCCACGCCCGGTGTCTCGGCGAAATGCGCCTGCATGCGTGGCAACACAGGCGCCAGCAGCACCGCCCCCAGTACCGGCAAGCAACTGCCGAGCAGCAGTAACAACGACTGCGACAAACCCGCCTGACGTTCAACGTTCATCATGCACCTGCGCAGGTTGGGCCGCGGAAAACGCCATGCCGAAGGCGCTCAGACCGGCGATGAAGTCAAGCCAGAGAGGCTGTTGGAATAAATACAGGCGAGGCATGGCAATGTCCTTTTTTGTTATGGCGCGACTGGATTAGCCGCTGTCTGATCGTGATCGGAAGCCGTCTTGCTCGGCGAACGCGGCACCGTGCCCGCCTCCGCCACGGGGGGAAACAGCGGCACATTCATCGAGCGGCTGGTCTCATCCAAGAGGTCAGGTGCGGCCTGTCCCTTGCTCGCCCGCTTACTCGGCAACAGGAAGTGAGCCAGGGCCGGCAGCAGTACCAACGCCCCGACCATGTTCCAGACGAACATGAAGGCCAGCAGTACGCCCATGTCGGCCTGGAACTTGATCGGCGAAAGCATCCAGGTGGCCACGCCGATCGCCAGGGTCACACCAGTCAGCATCACCACCTTGCCGGTGGACAGCAGTGCCCGGTAATACGACTCCGACAGGCTCGCGCCCTGGCGCATGTGCCCGAGCAGGATGCTCATCACGTACAACGCATAGTCGACGCCGATGCCCACGCCAAGGGCGATCACCGGCAGGGTCGCGACCTTGACGCCGATGTTCAGCCAGACCATCAGTGCTTCACAGAGGATCGAGGTAAGCATCAGCGGAATCACCGCGCAGATCGTGGCGCGCCAGGATCGGAAGGTGATCAGGCACAGCAGGATCACCGCGCCGTAGACCCAGAACAGCATTTCGCGGTTGGCTTGCCTGACGACAATGTTGGTCGCCGCCTCGATCCCGGCATTGCCAGCAGCCAGGAGGAACTGGACGTCGTTGGTATTGTTCGCCACGGCGAATTGTTCGACGTGATCCACCAGGCTGCCCAGGGTTTGCGCCTTGTGGTCGGAGAGGTAGACGTAGAGCGTCAGCAGGCTGCAGTCTTCGTTGTACAGACCGCGCGGCGCCCCGGCGGTTACCATGTTGAGCATCGCCTGGTTATTCTGCAGTTCGTACCACTTCGGGCTGCCTTCGCTCAGTCCGACCAGCATCCGGCGATTGAGCAGCGCCAGGGAATTGGTCGAATCCACGCCTGGCAAGGTGCGTAGTTGCCAATCAAGGGCGTCGACCTTGCTCAGGATGTCGTAGCGCGAGCAGGCGCTGGCCGGGGTCCTGACCATGACCGCGAACAGATCGCTGCTGGCGCCGTAGTGTTGGGTCAGAAACCCATCATCCTGGTTGTAGCGCGAGTCAGCCCGCAACTCGGGGGCGCCGGCGTCGAGATCACCGACTTTCAATTGCAGGCTGACCACGAAGCCAATGGTCGCCAGTGCCAGGCTCAAGACGATGCACAAGGCGGCCCAGCGACGTTGCGTGAACAAATCGAGGAAGCGCCAGAACCCATGGCGGTTCTGCCCGGCTTGTTCGGCATGCTCGCTCTTCAGACTCAACCGAGCCGCGCGGCGGCTGACACCCACATAGGAAAGCAGCACCGGTAGCAGGATCAGATTGGTGAAGATCAGCACGGCCACACCGATGCTGGCAATCATCGCCAAGTCCTGAATCACCTGGATCTTGATGATCATCAGCACCGCGAAGCCAACCGCATCACAGAGCAGTGCGGTGAGGCCGGCCAGAAACAAACGGCGGAAGGTAAAGCGCGCCGCAACCACACGGTGCATGCCACGCCCGATGTCCTGCATGATGCCGTTCATCTTCTGTGCGCCATGGCTCATGCCAATGGCAAACACCAGGAACGGCACCAGCACCGAATAGGGGTCCAGTTGATAGCCCAGCAACGGCAGCAGGCCGAGTTGCCAGACCACCGCCACCAGCGAGCAGAACACCACCAGCAAGGTGCTGCGTATGCAGCGGGTGTACCAGTAGAGCACCACCGCGGTGATCAGGATGGCCACGGCAAAGAACATCAGGATCTGCCGCAGGCCGGCGATCAGGTCACCGACTTTCTTGGCGAAACCGGTGATGCGAATGTCGATGCTGTCGCTCTGGTATTGACTGCGCAGCGACTCCAGCTGTTGCGACAGCCTGGTGTAGTCCAACGGCTGACCATCGGGGGTGCGCTGTAGCAGTGGCACGTGGATGATGCTCGAGGCCTGGTCGAAAGCCACCAACTGACCGATCTCGTTGGACAGCAGCACATTGCGCCGCAATGCCGCGAGGCTGGCGGCCCCACCATCGTAGTTGTCCGGAATCACCGGACCGCCATCCAGGCCCGCTTCGGTCACCGCCACCCAGCGCGTGGCCGGCGTCCACAATGACTTCATGTACGCACGGTCGACACCGGGCAGCAGATAGATCGTGTCGCTCAACGCCTGCAAAGTCTTGAGGTAAGCGCTGTCGTAAATGTCGCCCCGCTTGTTGACCACGGCGATGCGCACCGCGTTACCCAGACCGCTCAGTTCCTGTTGGTGCTCCAGGTAGTTCGCGATGTAGGGATGTTGAGTGGGGATCATTTTTTCGAAGCTGGCGTTCAGCTCGACACGGCTGGACTGCCAACCGAGCACCAGCGTGGTCGCCAGGCACAACAGCAACACCCACAGACGATGGTTGAATAGGGCTCGCTCGAGTACCGAGCCGGAACGCGGATCAAAGTCATCGAAGGCATTCGCAGGAGACGGGATGAAATGGCTAGGGGACGTCATGACCTCACTCCGAAGCGGCAGTGGATGGCTGCGCAATACGCTGCAGCCCAGTGAAACCGGCGACAATCAGGCTGCCATCGGCCGCCTCGACCAGGCTTGAAACAGGCCGCCCCAATGGCTTGCCCAGTGGCAGCAGCGCCGCCCCGACCTGCTCGGAATTGCGAAACAGCACACCGCTCTGGTTCACCAACAGCACCTGGCCGTCGGCACGGCGGGTGGCGTCGTTGAAGGAAATCGGCATGGGGACTGACAGGCGTTGGAAGCTGTCGCCCCCATCATTGGAGATAAAGGCGTTGCCCCTCAGGCCGCCCACCAACAGGGCACCATCAGCGCGGCTCTGCAAGGTGAAGAAACTGCCTTCGTAAGGGCTTTGCAGCTGATTGAACGAAACCGCACTGTCATCCGAGCGCGCCAGGTAACCCTGCTCGCCAGCCAGGAACCAGCGTGCCCCCTGGTGACTGATGGCGTACAGATGCATCCCGTTCGGGTTGGCGATGTGTCCCATCCGTGACTTCCAGGTGGCGCCACCGTCGGCAGTCCATAGCGCCAGTCCGTAGGCCCCCACGATCAGGCCGTGCTGTGCATCGATGAATTCGAGCGCCAGAAAGGGTTTGTCCGCGCCCTCGGCAACAAGACGTTCGGCACTTTGCACACGTAGCAATGCGTCATCCGGATTGGCAGCGGTGGCCTGGTCGGCCTTGGCTGCCTCCAGTTCGAGCTGCGCCGCGCGTGCACCGTCCAGTTGCAACGTCCAGTGCTCGCCCCCATCACGCGTAGCCAATACCACCCCGGCATGGCCGACGGCCCAGCCATTTTGTGCATCGACGAACTGCACCGCCGTCAGGCTGACCGATACCGGCACGGAGGCCTGGCGCCAGCGCAGCCCATTGTCGTCGGAAAGCAGCACCAGGCCCCGCTCGCCTACGGCCACCAGGCGTGTACCGGCCCGCGCCAGATCGATCAATACGCTCTTCTGTGCAGCCGGCACCACCATGGCCGGGGTGTTCAGCGGTGCGCCCACGGTATTTGACCCGGCCAGGCACTCGCTCATGGCAAAGGGTAAATACAAGGCCAAGAGCAAGAAGCCCGCCTGACTGATTCTGTTCATAGCCACCTCGGAATAACACTCACACCCCAAGGGCAGACCGACAGGCCTACCCTTCACGCTCAGCCCGGATTTAACGCACGCCACGTCCAGCCATCGCCGCAGGCGAGAACTCCGAGACCTTGTAGCGATCAACCGCGTGATACTGCTCTGGCAATCCGGCGTAGAGGTTCTGAACGAACCACGCACCGGAGGTCAGGTCATAGAATCCGGCAGACAGCTGCACCAGGCCTGGCAGGTCGGGCAATACGGAAGGCAGCGACCAGAGGGTCTTGGCCAGTTGGCCGCTGGCATCCCAACGGTCGCCGAGCAGGGCTTGCCAGGTGTCTTCGTCGAGGTAGTAACGGCCCTTGGGCAACTGGTGGCGCTTGCCAGCAGCCAAGGTTGACTCGACCACCCAGACACGATGCAACTCCCAACGAACGTAATCCGGGTTCAGATGGTGCTTGCCTAACAGGTCCTGTGGCTGGGCAGCGTTCTGCGCCTTGTTGGTGTTGTAGGGAACGTACATCTCCTGCTTGCCCACCAGTTTCCAGTCGAACCGGTCCGTTCGACCTCCCCACACGCTCAGCTCATCGAAGGACATAACCCCGGCGGTGGACGGCGTAGGTGTATCGCAGCAGGCGTTGGGCAGCGTGCGCACCCGACGCTGGCCACTCAGATAGACATGGGCCTGGGATTTATCGCCGTTGATGTTCTCACGCCCCAGGATCTGCTCGCCGGCACGAATCGCCGGGCCGAGATTGACAAAGTGCACAAGCCAGTAATCGCCCGAGTAGTTCTCAGGACCGCCCTCCTCGAAGTAGTAGGGCATTTCCTGGGTCAACAGACCGTCACTCGTCATCACCTGATTGCCATCGGCAGTCATCAGGTAGTGACGAAAATGCGCCGCCACCGAGGTACCGCGCCAGTTCAGCAGGTGGTTCCAGATGGCTTCGGTACCGTTCTGCGGAATCGGAAACGGGATCCCGCCATAGGCACCGTCGGGGATCAGGCCGGCGCTGCTGTTCACCAGTTTCGCGCGGGTCGCATTCTTGAACGTGTTGTCATAGACCCACTGCGGCGCGGCCGCCGTACGCCGGGTCGGATAGACATCGATGCGATAAGTGTCCGGGAAACGTTTGAACAGTTCCTTGGTACCGTCGCTGAGCTTGTCGGCGTACTTGGTCAGGTTCTGCGCGGTAATGCTGTACAAGGGTTTGTCTGCCGCAAACGGATCGCCGCGCTTGCCGCCCGGAACATAGGCCGGATCAACCTTGGTGTAGCCACCGTCCCAGGCCGGGATGCTGCCATCGGCATTGCCGGCTTTCTCGGCACCGAAGGGGGTCAGGGTCTTGCCCAGCGCGGCCGCCTGTTCGGCGCTGGCGGCCAAGGCCATCGGCGCGGCAGCGGCCAGCAGGGTTAAGCACAAGGCCTTTAGAGTGAACTGAATGGTCATGCGCAAATCCTCTTAGAACGTGGTCTTGACGGAGAAAGCCAGGTAGTCCCGGTCCTTCAACGACTGCTTGTAGTTGAACTGATTGGCGGCGTTGAGACTGGTGTCCTCGGGACCGTAGAAGTGGGTATAAGTCAGTCCCACAGTCACTTGGTCCAGGTAGGTGGCAGAGACGCCAATGTTCATGTCCCCTCCTCTGTCAGGACCAAACCCACTGATCACGGCCGACTTGCCCATGGGGAAATAGCTGATGCCCAGCGGCACGCTGATATCCACGCCAGGGAAGAACTGGCGATAGGTCGGCGTGTAGACCAGTTTCAGGCCCAGGGCGTCGTCGGTGGCGTTAGGGTCAAGAGCTGCGCGGTTCCTGGTCACGGCCAGCAGGCGGTTCCAGGCCACCTCCCCTACCAGGCTGGCTTCATTGGCGACAAAGGAAGGACCCAGGGACGCCAAGACGTTGAGGTTGACGTGGGCCGTCCGGCCAACGGCATAGAGGGCGTCATCGTTGTTGTCCGCCTCGACGCCCGGCAGGACGGTCTGGGCGTTGGACACCAACGGCATGTTCCAACGCATCGATGCCTCGCCGGCAAAGCTGTACTCGTCGACGGAGGTCGCGAAACTGGCTCCCAGGACACGGATATCTTCCGGGTAAACCCAGGAGTATTCGCCGACTTGCCCGGTGCTGAAGTTCGGCCCGGTGGCATTCGGCTTCAAGTACAGCGTTGGGGTTTTCTCGTGATACTGGAGCGCATACAGACCGTAATCCGTCGTCCCAGTGTTGTATTTGAGCTGCAGGCCGCCCTGGCCGGAGTTCCTGGCCTTCTTGTCCTTGCCATGGAAAAACGCGGCCGGGCTATTGGCATTACCGCCAAGAAAATCGGGGAACGGCCCGCCAGTGATCAGCCGCTCATTACCGTCACCAATGGTATCGCTGGTGGAGAAATAGCTGCCGGCGCCCGGCAAGCGAGTGGCTTCCCACTCCAGCTGGTAGAAGGCGCCCAATGACACATCGTCAGTGAGTTGGTAGGTGGTCGAGAGTTGGTTGATCGGCCGGGTGATTTCCTTGAACTGAGTGTTGGGTACCGATTGCGCCTTGACCACGTCCACCGGTGCCATGGCACCGGCGATGCCGTTGCCGCCGAAGAACAGACTCTCCCCCCAGATCAGCCCGTGACGCCCCGCGCGAACCGATAAGGTACGATCGGCCAATTCACCGTTCCAGTAGACGAAGGCATCCAGCAGTTCGCCGTCACCACCGTGCAACTGACGGGTATCGCTGGTGAACTCGTCGAAGCCCACCGAACGTTGGTTGGCACTGGCCGCGTCGTTGTTGTCGTTGCGGTCCTGGTAAACGGTGTCGTACCAAGCGGCACCGCTCAGGCGGGCACCGAAGTTGTGATAACCAATATCCAGTTCGGAAAGGATATCCAGGCGATTGGAGATCAGCCCCTTGCCAAAGTTATGATCACCGTCATTCTGATTAAGCGCCGTCTGGCCCTCGCTGAGTTTGCTGCTGGGGTTCTTGAGGCGCCACGCCGCGCTGAACTTCAGCGTGTTGTCCCAACGCAAGCTGAGATCGGGGTTACCGGTATCGATCTGAAACGCCTGGGCAGCCGAAGCACCAAGCCCCAGGCTGGCCGCGAGGGTCAGGGTGAAGGGGACGCGCCGCGAGGCAGCGATCTTGCGAGTAGCCATCGAAGTAACCCTCTTTATTGTTGTTGTATGTCAGCTTTTCTGATGAACAGCGCCCGCCGTCGAGCAGGCCAAGCCTGCACGGGCATGAACATCCTTGGGAAAACGAAATCAGTCCTGCCGGCGCCTCAGATGGGCTCTGCCGTGATCTCGAGCATCCGCCTGACCAGGCCGATCCGATCGAAGCTGCGGTCGTGGGCAATTTCCTTATCGCCTGCCAACACCGAGCTTTCGCTGATGAATTTGCAACGCTCATAACGGCGCGCCATAAAGCGTTCGAGCTGCTGTTCGACGCTGCCACCGGCAACCAGCTCTTCGCCTAGCACAACAGCATCTTCAATGGCCATGCCAGCGCCTTGGCCCAGGTGTGGCGTAGTGGCGTGCACCGCATCGCCAATCAGCACGACACGACCGCGGTACCAGGGCTCGTTGACGAACACCACCTCCAGCGGCTTGTAGATCACCCGTTCGCTGTCGATTATTTGCTCGCGCAGCTCGCCGATCAGGCCAGTGAAACCACTCAGGCGCTGGCGCATCCGAGTCGCCAGCGTGGCGGCCTCCATCCTCGGGTTGGAGGGCTCATGGGAAGTCACGAACAGGTACATCTGGTCGCGCCCCAGCGGCACCAGCCCGGCATTGCCGGCGGCTCCCTGAAAGGTGGCCAGATGATCGATTCCAGCGGCGCGCGGAAAGTTGTAGCGCCACACCGATTGGCCGGTGAATCGCGGCAGGTACTGCTCGCCGAACAGCAAACCACGCATGTGGGAGTACAGGCCATCGGCACCCACGACCAGGTCATAACGGCCACGACTGGCATCGGTAAACAACACATCAACGCCCTCGCCCACCTGCTCCAGCGACTTGACGCTCAGGCCCAGACGGACCGGGACGCCAAGGGCAGCAACGGTTTCGCTGAGGACCTGATGCAGAGCCAGCCGCGAGATGCCGACGTTGGCTGGATACTCGGGGCCAGCCAGGCGCTGACCGGGGATTCGCGCCAGCTGTTCACCGTCCGTGGTATTGATGGTCACATCCTCAAATGCGTAGGCGGCGCCGAGGTAGCCGTCCAACACACCCAACTTGGCCATCTCGCGCACGACGTTACTCTGCTGGATGATGCCAACGCCGTAGACTGTCCACTGGGTCTTGAGCTCGACAAGATCGACTTCGATGTTCTTGCGACGCAAAGCGATCGCGGCACATAGACCACCGATACCACCACCGACGATAAGCACCTTTTTCACTGCGTTCATGCTCGTCTCACTCTTATTCTTGTTATTCACGCTAGCGTTCTGCCGGAGCGGTCCCAGGCTTCACTACCGGCTGTTTCTGCACACATTCGCTACCGCGTTGTGTTCACTTTCTCGGCAAAGCAGGCGTTTGACTAATCGCATGTAGGGATACGATGTATCAGCTAGCGCGATACGTTAACTAAGGTTCACACACTTCCAATTGACCCGCTTCGAGCACCAGCCAATCGGCCTCTGCATGCCATTGCAGCGCACTCAGGCGCTCCCCCAGGCAAGGCCCGTAGACACACAGGCCACTGTCCGGAAGGAACCGGGCACCATGGGCGTAACAGACGATCTGACGACCATCGACACTGAGAAAACGATCCTTGCGGTACTCCAGGCGCACCTCCAGGTGCGGGCAACTGTTGCGATAGACCCGAACCTCACCACCATGGCGCAGGGCGAACACACTGTCCTTTCCCGTGCCCAGAGGATCGAACCCGCGTGCCTGGCCTTCCACCAGTTCATCCAGGCGACAGAGCACAAAGGCGTCGTGACTCATGGGCGACATCCGCACTCAGACCTGCTTGGGCGGCGGACCGCTCGGGAACCATTTTTCCCTTGACGTGAACAGGAACAACTGCGAGTTATCCGCCGACAACGGCGCCTGGCGTGCTTGCCAGGCATCATCGTGTTTGTCCATGTCTGCGTCGTATTCGATGTGACAGCCCAACGGACTGTTGAAGTACCAGAACCAGTTGGAGCCAAAGAGGTGGCGGCCCGGCCCCCAGAAGCTGGTCCAGCCTTTCTGCTCGAAGCGTCGCCCGGCCAGCAGTACTTCCGTGCCGCTGCCCATGTGAAAGGTGAAGTGCTCGCAGCCCTTCATATGGGGTGGCGTCTGGATCATGAACAGGCAATGGTGATCATCGGAACCGGCCGGACGCATGAATGGGCCCGCACCCACGAAGGTATCGGTGGTCATGAAGCCCAGGCGTTTGTAGAAGGCCTCGGCCTTGGCGGCATCCGGCACGAAATACACCACGTGGGAGAGCGTCCGCGGCAAGGCCTTCATGTCGGGATTGATGCCCGGTTGGTTGACCGGACGCTGAGGGGCATGGCCCGGCGCATTGGTCAGGTCAGCCGGCGCAGTGTATGGACGCCGCACACTGATCTGGAAAGCAATGGCAAAGCCCATGTCGTCGACACTGTGCACGGAGCCGTTGGCACCGCGAGTCACCGGGCGATCACGCCCCAGCTCATCGGCGATGGCATCCAGGTCAGCCGCGCCGGCCACGCCATAAACGGTTTCACGAATCGAGGGCGCGGGCCCGATGGCTGTCGGCAGACGAGTATCGTCAGCTCGACGGATAATCACGGCAGTGCCATCAAGGGCTTCAAAACGGCCGCCCTCGCTGTCGACATCGACAGCTTGCAGGCCATAGTCACACAGGCAATGGGTACAGGCTTGGATGTCGTCGACGCCAAAAATCAAGGCATCAAGGCCGATAATGTTCATTGTTACCACTCCATTTAAATTTTCAGCGCAAGGCCAACACTCACTTACGGCAGCAGTGCCGATGCGATGCGCTGCGCTGCCAATGCTGGTTCCTGGAGTCGATAAAGCGTCACGGCCAACCGACTGCGTGCCGATACTGACGCGGGGATAATCCACTGACTAATCGCTTGTCGGGATGCGACCTATCGGCAAATGCGATACCTGCCTGCACCAAGCCAACGACGGGGAAGCTCGAACATTCATCGGTCACTTAGCCCCTTCGAGGGACTTGACGCCGTGATAGGAACGCCGGAAGGTATTTACAAAATAAATACAAAAATCGAGACCGCCATGCGCTTCAACCACCTGGATCTCAACCTCCTGGTGGCGCTGGATGTGTTACTGGAAGAGCAGAACATCACCCGCGCCGCCGAACGCCTGCACATGACCCAATCCGCCACCAGCGGTGTACTGAGCAGGCTGCGTGTCTATTTCGAAGATGAACTGCTGGCGCAGGTCGGCCGCAAGATGCAGCCCACGCCCTATGCCCGTGAACTCGCGGCACCCGTGCGCCAGATCCTGCTGACGATCCAATCGTCGATCACCGCCAAACCGGTGTTCGATCCAGCCACCAGCAAGCGTCATTTCCGACTGATCACTTCGGACTACCTGATCAGCGTCCTGTTTGCCCGGGTGATCCAGAAGATTTCCCTGGAAGCTCCGCACATTACCTTCGAATTGCTTGGACCCGGCGACACGTCCACCGAGCTGCTGATGCGCGGCGAAGCCGACATGATGATCGTGCCAGAGCGTTACCTCATCGAAGGCCACCCATCGCAGCTGTTGTTCGAAGAAGAGCACGTTTGTGTTGTATGGGACGGCAACACCCAAGTGGGCGATAGCATCACGCTTGAGCAGTACATCGAGATGGGCCATGTGTCCGTGATCTTCGGCCGCAACCGGCAACTGAGCGTCGAGGAGTGGCTGATGAGCCAATACGGCATCACTCGTCGCATGGAAGTGGTCACCCATGACTTCAACACTTTGCCGCAGTTGATCGTCGGCACCCAACGTGTTGCCACCATGCTCCAGCGCATGGCCAGGCTCTACGCCAACTACCTGCCGCTGCGCATCCTGCAACCACCGGTGAAAATTCCGGTGATGCGTGAGTTCATGCTCTGGCACCGAACCATGGACGGGGATCCGATGCATCGTTGGCTGCGTGCGAAGATCAGCCAGATCATCAACGAACTGGAGCAATAGTTGCTCCTGTCGTTCAGCAACGAATCAGGTGCGGAAGTGCCGGACGGCCGCATTCAACTCTCCGCTCACCTGTTGCAGAGCGGCCGTTGATACTTGCAGTTGCAAGCTTCCCCTTGCACTGCCCTCGGCCACTTCGCGCACCCGTGTCATGCTATGGCTGACTTGCTCGGCCACCACGCTCTGCTGCTCGGCGGCGGCGGAAATTTGCTGGTTCATCTGCTCGATACGTGACACCGCCCGGGTGATTCGCGCCAATGCGTGAGAGGCTTGGGCGGCAAGCGCCACCGTTTCATCACTGAGCACATGGCTGCCTTGCAGACGCTCGGCGGCTTGCTGGGCAACACCACGCAGACGAGCGATCAGCCCTTCGATTTCCGTGGTTGAATGCTGGGTGTGCCGTGCCAGGCCCCGCACCTCATCGGCGACCACGGCGAAACCGCGCCCCTGTTCACCCGCACGTGCAGCCTCGATAGCAGCGTTGAGCGCCAACAGGTTGGTCTGTTCGGCCACCGCCTTGATCACATCGAGCACCCCGCCAATCGCTGCACTCTCCAGCAGCAGCGCCTGCATGGCTTGCGCACACCCCCTCATCTCCACCGCCAGCTGGTCGATCTTGCCAGCCGCCTGACGCACCAGCTCATCGCCCTCACGGGCCTGTTCGTCGGCATGTGCCACCGCTTCACGGGCCTCACCGGCGTTACGGGCGACTGCCTGCGCCGTCGCGGCCATCTGCTGCATGGCGGTGGCTGCCAGTTCGGTTTCCTGGTGTTGTTGTTCAACACCACGACGGTTGCTCTGACTCACATCGGCCAGGCTGGCGGCCATACCGTCAAGCGAGCCAACACCACGGTCGATGCGCCCGACCAACCCACGCAGGTTGCCCAGCATACTGCCCACTGTGCTCAACAGCTGGCCCAATTCATCGCGACGAACGCGGCCTGACGGCGGCTGACTCAGATCTCCCGCCGCCACGCGTTCGGCCAACTGCACGGTCTGACGCAGAGGCTGCAGAATCGACTGGCGGATCAACAGGCTGGCGCCCATGCCCAAGGCCAGCGCCAGCACGGTGATCAGGCCCAACTGACGAGACGCGGAGCGATTATCGTCTACTACTGCTTGCCTCTGCTGCTCGTCAGCCTGAGCCAGCAACTTGCTCACCTGCTCGGTTTGTGCGTTCATCGCCGCAGTGCTTTGTGCGCTTTTTCCACGGCTGTCGACGAACTCGATAAAGGCCTTGCGGTAGTCGCCCAGGGCCGTGCTTGCCTCTTGCAATGACTCGCCTTGCTGCTCGCCAAGATCAAGCGTTTGCATGGACGCCAGAAGGTCACTCATGCTCATTTCCCAGTCACTGCGGTAACGCTCCTCGCCGTCGAGCGAGTAGTACAGTTCACTGTCGCGCAGCTTGGCCAGCTTGTCCCGCAACGCGGCGGTCTGCTCAAGCAGTACCATCTGCTCACTGTTCGGCGGCGCCCCCTGCCCCAAGCGAGTGTTGAGCCCGTCCAATTGATCGAGGAACAGCAGGGTAAAACTATCGCCGGCCGCGCGCGCCAGCGACTGCATGCGCAGGCGCGCTTCGCGGGCCCGACGCAACGAGCCGGCATAACCGAGAAACTGCTCCAGATAAGCACTGGTAGCCGTGCGTACAGGGGCGCTCGCGGGGTCATTGGCTGGCTCAACATCGAGGTGCTGGCTCAGTTTTTCCAGCGTCTCGCGCACCTGGTCCAGGTGCTGCGAAGCAAGATCCAGAGCGAATTCTTTCTCGGCGATGCGGGCGCGCAGGATCAGTGCCTGAATCGATGACTCCTGACGTAGTTGCTCGCCGCGTTGCTGCAGCACGCCCAGAGAACGAAAAGCGGTGACAGCCACTCCCAGCGTCACCAGCAGTACTAGTCCGAAGCCCAGCGACAGCTTGGCCCCCACCGATAGATTGCCGAGCACACGGCTCAGTGCAGACATGCCCATTTCCTTGCACAGGAGGGAATAGAACGCCGTGACGAACGGTGTCAAAGCTCATCAACGGCGGGATCGAGTAGTGCCGACCGCCAACGGCGGCACGGTATGCGGCGGACTTTAATGAATCGAATCTCGACAGCACCAATCGCATCCTTCGCTAGGAACAATCGCCAAGTACGATGACAGGTGTCTGGATTTACGGCTTGAAGTGTGAGCGTCGCGTTCATTGACCCGATGCAATCCACACAAGCCATCGTCGTTTGCGATACCTGTCATCCTGACTCGCGATTGGCCAGATAGCCCACCTGCCCTTAGCCTGCTTCAAACCGCCCTGCCCGGACCCAATTGGCCTGGACCTGGCTGCCTGCCTTTGCTTGCACAAGGACAATAACAATCATGTTCCGCTACTTCCCAACCAACTACGTGTGGAATCTATCCGTCGACCTCGCCATTGAAATGGGTGCCCGCATCGGCGAAATCGAAGAGATGTGCGCGCCGCTGCAGGAAGCGGCCAAACAACCGGATGCCGCCGGTAGCAAGGCCTTCCGTGAAACCTGGGCAAAAATGGCGGACAAGCTGTGCGGGTTGGCCGAGGAAGACGAAGCCAAAGGCCGACGGTTATCAGCCGGGGAAAAATACAACCGCGCTGCCACCTATTACCTGAGCTGCGAACGCCTGCAAGCCCATGGCGCTCCCGGCCGCACGGCGCTGTACCAGCGTTTTTTACAAATCTTCCAACGCGGTATCGAACTGTCGCGGGAAAACTGCGAGCGCGTTGAGATCCCCTACGAGGGCAAGCACATCTCCGGGCTGCTGGTACGTGCCGAAGGCGTAACTGGTCCAGCGCCGATTCTGGTACAGGTCAATGGCTTGGACTCCACCAAGGAAATGAAATACCGGGTCGGTCTGCCCGCCTGGTTGGCCAAGCGTGGCGTGTCGTCGTTGATCATCGACCAACCCGGCACCGGTGAAGCACTGCGCCTTCATCACCTGACCGCACGTTTTGACAGCGAACATTGGGCCAGTCGCGTAGTGGACTGGCTGGAAACCCGCAGCGACATCGACGCCAAGCGCATCGGCCTGGAAGGCGTGTCGCTCGGCGGCTATTACTGTCCCCGCGCGGTAGCCTTCGAGCCGCGCTTCGCTTGCGGTGTGGTATGGGGTGCCAACCATGACTGGCGTGATGTGCAGAAGCGTCGCTTGGAGAAGGAAGGCAGCTTCCCGGTTCCCCATTACTGGTCGCATGTGGCCTGGGTATGGGGTGCCAAAGACACCGATGAGTTCATGGCCATTGCCGAGAATGTCCACCTGGACGGCATACTGGATCGCATCAAGGTCCCCTTCCTCGTCACCCACGGTGAAAAGGACTCACAGATTCCTTTGAAGTGGGCGCACCGCACTTACGAGCAGTTGGTCAACAGCCCAAAACGCGAACTGAAGATATTCACCGAGCGCGAAGGTGGGGTGCAACATTCGAGCTTCGATAACAGCATCAATGCCGGCCAGTACATTGCCGACTGGGTGGCCGAAACCCTGAACGGGCACACTGTCTGATCAACCGCGGCAGTATCCCGACCCTGTTTGTAATTCATTCGTCCGCACGCGTGGAAAAGTAAGGCTGAACCGCAAGCGATCTCAAGCGCAGCTGATCGCTCATGATTGCGGTCGCCTGTTTTCCGCTGCGCAGCGATCCGGCAAACAACCTGATCGAGTGTCAGAGCGCACATGGTCGTATCTGGCTCTCGATCTGGTTGTCCAAAGTCAACCAGGAATCGCTCGCCGCCATCCCGTCAGTTTGCTCTCCAATACTTTGGCCAACGCCAGGATACGGTCCTCCTTCCAATTCGGCCCGACGATCTGAATGCCGATCGGCAATCCCAGATCCGGATCCAGACCTACCGGTAACACCACTACAGGCGAACCGGAAAGACTGAAGGGAAATACATAGGAGTAACGTGAGCGCTCGTCCAACGACTCGCCCGGTTTAAATGCAATATCAGGGAAAACCGGGCAGACCAAAACATCATGCTCCCTGAAGAACCGACTCAGACCGCGGCGAAAGGTATTGATATACGCCAGCTCGCCTTTGAATTGGTCGACACTCAACTCGGTCGCCCTACTCGCTTTGACCAACCCGTCCAGGCAAGGCGACAATTGATCGCGCCCCAAACCGGGAAGGAACTTGTCCCAAGCCCTGCCCGCATCACCTCCGGACAGGAAGATATTCCACAGGCTGTCACAGGCCAGATCCATGCCTTCCGGGCAGGCCTGGCTCACACTCTGGACCACTGGTTCCAGCAGCCCCGCGATCCTTTGCATCGCGTCGACTATGGAGGGCCTGACCGTCACACCCGGCAATTCATGGAACATCGCCACCCTGATCTGCTCGATAGCCAGTTCATCGTCGAACGGCACATCGACGGTATCCGGGTCATGCCCATCGGGCCCGGCGATCAAATAGCCCAGGGTCTTGACGTCATCGACGTAGCGGCCCAGAACACCATAGGCCGAAGTCATGTGGATCAACCCGGTGCGCTCCATCGGATACTGCCCGGTCAGCGGCACGCGACCGTGGGTCAACTTGAGTCCGCAGATGCCATTGAAATGGGCCGGTATACGCAAGCTTCCACCCGCATCCGAGCCCAGGCCTCCCGGGCTGCAACCGGCGGCAATAGCGGCCGCCTCTCCTCCGCTGCTGCCCCCGGGGGTCCGGGAAAGATCGAAAGGATTGTGGGTACGCCCATACAGGAAGTTTTCCGTTTCAAAGGACATGCACAGCTCGGGCACATTGGTTATGCCCAGGATCAGCGCACCGGCCTGACGCAACCGTTGAACCACCGTGGCATCGCTGACGCTGGCCGGCCCATGCCACTCGGGCATACCGCAGGACATCTTGAACCCCTGGACATGACAGACATCCTTGATGGTGATGGGCACCCCTTGTAGACGCCCCAGCGGCAACCTGGCCGCTACCCGGCGATCCGTCTCGTCCGCTTGCTCAAGCAGTTGCGCCGCATCCGGCTGCTGGACGATGGCGTTGATCAGCCCATTGTTTTCGGCGATTCGGTCCAGATAAAACGTAACGAGTTGTCGACTGGTTGTTTCCCCCGCTGCGATGGCTTGCGCCATGCCGGAAATACTCAGCGAGTCAAAATCCATTATGAACCCCTTGCATTGAATGAACTTCAGACTAAGGGAAACGGCTCTGGATTCGTAGCGCAGAAATTGAAGTGCTCGGCGGCGCTATCGCCGCCACACAGGACAAGACTGTCGGGCTTCAGGATTTTTTCTCTCAATAGGATCGAGAAAAAGAAAAAATATTTCTAGAACGCTGCTGCCGACCTCGAAAAAAGCAAAAATCCTCTCACGGAGAAACAGATAATAGTTCCACACGATTTGCATCGACACACCCCTTATTGAAGTGCTCATAAAAACAAGGGTTCGAAAAACCTAACTGTAACGGCACTTGGCTGGAACAAACCTTCGCAACATACCGCCGCCCCTCAATCTGGTTCCCTCGGGAAAGCTTCATCGTGCAGAAGAACGTCACAAGGAGTGGACATGCTTCAAAGTAAAGTATTCAGGTATTCCCGCTGGGATATTGCGTGTTGCCTGGTGATCCCTTTCCAAATCAGCGTTTACACCCTATTGGCCTACCATTATCAAAGCCTGTCGCTGATCGCGCTGTTGGGCATGGTCCCCGTCCTGTTTGCCCTTTCCCTGCAGAACGCCGGTGCCAACCACAATCACTACCACACTCCATTCTTTCGCATTCGCTGGATGAACACGCTGGTGCGAATGGGCTTTTCCATGACGGAAGCGCCTAAAACGCCCTATAACATCGGCCATGGCATCCACCACGCCACCCATCAGTCATGGAACGACAAATCCATTCTGGCGATCCTCGGCCTGAAGCGCCCGCTCACAAAACAACTTATCAGCTTCGCTCTGTTCATCTTCGAATCGCTGGGACTGAAGTACTTCACCTTGTTGATCCTGCTTAAATACTGGCCTATCGAACGCGTCGCAGCCCTTGCCTCCCCGGAGGATCCGGAGTTAGCGACTCGTGCATTAAAGAAGCTGCTGGAACCGTCGAAACTGAAGGCCGCGAAATACGACCTGGCGGCGTGGTTCCTGTTCCGCCTGGTACTTTGCCTGATCGACTGGCAGTTTTTTTTCTTTTACTTCATTCCGGCCACTTACGTCATCGACAGCCTCAGACAAGGAGAAAATTATTTTCAACACTGGGGCGCAACAGACGCCTACGACCCGAAACGCGACTCCGTCAGCTGTTATGGAAAACTCTACAACCTGCTGACCTTCAACCTGGGTTATCACCAAGAACATCATTACAAACCCGGCCTGCATTGGCTAAGACTTCCAGAACTGACCAAAGAACTCCCCAGCGACCGGCATACCGTGCCTTATTCGCACTACTTCAATTCCCCCTTGATGTTTCCGGAACGCGCCGTCCAGCTCAGTAAAGAAAACACGGCCAATGCGTCGTCCTAATCCCTTGTCGACCAGCAGGACCCCGCTACCACCATCGACACCGCGAAACTTCAGGGCCGTCAAATGAACAAGCCAACTACGCAAACCTTTAATACTTTCCTGGAAGTTGTTCGCTATAGAGCGGCTCAACATTCAGGCAGCGCTGAGCACCTGGCCTTTACTTACCTGGCTGACGGCGAGTCGGTAAGCGATAGCATGACCTTCGCTCAACTGGATCAGAAAGCCCGTAGCCTGGCGGCCCACCTGCAACGCCGTACCCAACCCGGGGACAGGGTGCTGCTGGTGTATCCCCCTTGCATGGAATACACCGTTGCCTTTTATGCCTGTGTCTATGCCGGGGTCATCGCGGTTCCGGCCCTGTCGCCGGCCAACGCCAAGACGCTGCCTCGACTGCATCTGCTGGCGCAGGACTCACAACCGACCCTCGCCCTGACGCTCGACACTGTACTCACCGGACTCGAGCGCATGGCCACCACCGGTGGAACGGACAACCCACTGGGCGACCTCATCTGGCTGGCCAGCAATACCCTGGAGGATGCGAGCGCGCAGTGGCGCAGTCCGCCGACCGTTGCGAGCGATATTGTGTTCTTGCAATACACCTCGGGATCGACGGGCGCGCCGAAAGGCGTCATGGTCAGCAACGCCAACCTGCTGGCGAATGTCGAACTGTCGAAACAGACGTATCGGATACGCGAACAGGACGTCTTTGTCTCCTGGCTGCCGCCCCATCACGACTTCGGCCTGATCGGCGCGATCATACTCCCGGTCTATATGGCCAGCCACTGCGTGCAGTTCCCCCCGGCGGCGTTTGTCATGCGCCCCTACCGCTGGCTGAAATTGATCTCCGATTACCGCGCCCGGATCACCGGCGGCCCCAACTTTGCCTTCCAGCTCTGCGTTCAGCGCATCACCGAAGAACAGAAGAGCTCTCTCGATCTCAGCTCGCTGGAAATTGCCGTCAACGGCGCGGAACGTATCCGTCCGGCAACCCTGAAGGCGTTTGTCGAGGCATTTTCCGACTGTGGCTTGAAACCTCACGCCATGGTCCCGGCGTATGGCATGGCCGAGTCCGTGCTGTTGGTGACCGCCAACATGCGAACCCCTGTCGGACAGCTGCCACTTATCCGCAGTATCAGCAAAAGCGCGCTTGAAGATGGCCAGGTCAAGCCTGAATTACATGCCGCGGATGCGGTGGAGATGGTGGCCACGGGCAACGAGTTCACCGGCGATCATCAGGTCGGGATTTTTCATCCGCAGCGCTCGGTGCGACTCGCTCCGGAACAGGTGGGTGAAGTCTGGATAAGAGGTCCGTCCACCGCCTTGGGTTATTGGCAACGGGAAGAAGAGAGCCGCATTTTCCATACCCAGGCTGAAGGTGAGGAAGGTCGCTGGTTGCGTACCGGCGATCTGGGGTTCATCAGCGACGGCGATCTCTATATCACCGGCCGGTTAAAAGAGGTCATGATCTTCGGCGGTCGCAATATCTACCCTCAGGACGTCGAGATGACGGTCGAGGCCCTGGACCCTGCGTTTCGCGCCAATGGCTGTGCCGCGTTCTCCATCGAGGACGGCGAGACCAGTCATCTGGTGATCGTGCAGGAGTTGGAATCCAGGCAACAGGCCGATACCGACAGGCTGATTTCCCGCCTCCGGGCTGAATTGGCCGATCGTCACGAAATCTTCGACCTGTCGGCACTGCTGCTGGTCAAGACCGGCGTCATACCCAGGACCTCCAGCGGCAAGATCCAGCGGGGCCGCTGCCGGCAGCTGTTCGATGCGGCACAACTGCCGACGCTCTGGTTCTGGAGCAGGGATGACGAAACGCATGAGGCGCAGGCTCAGGACAATCCGCGCCATGCGGAAATAGAGGCGCAGTTGTTATCGATCTGGCGGACCGCGCTGGATCGAGAGGACATTTCCAGTACCGACAGTTTTTTCGTCCTGGGCGGGCACTCACTTCTGGCCACGCAGATGGTGATGGAGGTGCGCAAGCAGTTCAACATTGAACTCCCCCTGAGCACCCTCTTCCACTCGCCGACACCGCGCCTGCTGGCAAGGGAAGTCGCCGCTGCGAAAGGCCCATCCAGTCAATCCCTGCCGGCCATCGCTCGCTCGCCACGCCAAGGTCCACTGCCACTGTCCTATGCGCAGCAACGTTTCTGGTTTCTCGACCAGTACCAACCGGACAATCCGTTCTATTCGTTGCCCCTGGCACTGACCATCGACGGCCCCCTGGACGTGCAGATTGTCCAGCAGGTCCTGAACCTTATGATCGCGCGCCACGCGCCGTTGCGAACCCTGTTCAAAAGCGAAAGCGGCATGCTCCAACAGCAGATCCTGCCGACGCTGGAAATCCCGCTGACGGTGGTCGATTTCAGCCAACAGGGCGACAACGCAGCGCCTGAAATCGCCAAGGCCATACGCGAGGAAGCCTATAAACCGTTCAATCTGGAACAAGGGCCGCTGATTCGCGCACGCTTGCTGCAAAGCGCTCCACAGCGCCATGTCCTGCTGCTGACCCTGCACCATATCATTTGTGACGGCTGGTCAAGCAAGGTGCTGCAAAGTGACTTCTCGGCCCTCTACGAGGCCCTTGCGCTAGGTCATCCGCTTCCACTTCCCGCGCTGCCCATCGAGTATGCCGACTACACCGTGTGGGAGCAGCAGAATCTCGCCGGGCCTTGGCTTGAGGAGCAACTGAATTTCTGGCGGACACACCTGGCCCACGCCCCGACCTCCCTGGATTTGCAGACAGATTTTCCACGCCACGAGAATACCGGCCAGGAAGGCGCTGTGCGCGAATTGCAAGTTCCATCGCCACTCGTTCGACAGCTCGAAACATTCGCCCGAGCACAAAACGCCACGCTGTTCATGGTCATGGTGACCGCCATGAATGTCTTGCTGCGACGCATGACGGGCCAGAATGACCTGTGCATCGGCGTCATGTCGGCGAACCGCCCGGAGGGCACCGAAGGCCTGGTCGGCAACTTCATTAACGTGGTGCCTTTGCACAGCCATATCGAGGGCGACGAGGATTTCAGCAGCCTGGTGAAATCCACGGCCCAACAGTTACTGACGACTTACGACCGACAAATCCCGTTCGAACTGATCCTCAAGCACCTGGCCCCACCGAGGCAGACCAGTGGCACCCCTTATGCCCAGCTCGTGATGAATTTTCACAACGAAATAGCCGAGCACGCACAGCCCTCGGGGTTGCAAAAGAACGGCGGTATCACCCTCGTCGGTCATCACCCGAACACAGTCAACCACGCAGCGTTCGAGCTGAAAGTGGAAGTGCACGCGTCAGCAGCGAACCTGACCGTGGCGGTCGAATACAACAAGGCGCTGTACGCTGCTTCGACCATCGACCGCCTGATGAATCACTTCTTCGTCGTGCTGGCCGGTGCGACTGCACAGCCACAGTTGCCGGTCAAAACCTTGCCCCTGCTGCAAGACGCCGAGCGGCAACAGTTGATCACCCAGTGGAACGACACCAAACGGGACTATCCCGTCGGACAAACGCTGCACGAGCTGTTCCAGCAACAGGTTGAACGCACCCCCGAAGCCATCGCGCTGGTCTTCGAGGAGGAGCAACTGAGTTACTCGCAGCTCAATGTCCAAGCCAACCAGCTGGCTCGTCATCTGCTCGACTACGGCGTCAAGCTCGACTCGCGGGTTGCGCTGTGCATCGAGCGCAGTCCGCAAATGGTCGTTGCGCTACTGGCCATCCTCAAGGCCGGGGGCGCTTATGTGCCCCTGGACCCCGGCTATCCGGCCGAGCGCCTGGCGTACATGCTGGAAGACTCGAAACCTGACGTGCTGGTTTCACAGGAGAACATGCGGCACTGCTTGCCTGAACATTCGGTACCGACCCTCTGGCTGGAGACCGAACAGCCAGAGATCGCGAAGCACCCATCGCACAATTTGAATATCGGTGACGCCGATTGCCTCGCCTATTGCATCTACACCTCCGGTTCCACAGGCCGTCCGAAAGGAGTGATGAATGCCCATGGTGCGGTGGTCAACCGGTTGCAGTGGATGCAAGAGCAGTACGCATTATCGAGCAACGACCGGGTCCTGCAAAAGACGCCCTTTTCGTTCGATGTATCGGTCTGGGAGTTCTTCTGGACCTTGCTCCAAGGGGCCCGGTTGGTCATCTGCAAACCCGAGGGTCACAAGGATCCGTCCTATTTGCAGGCCATCATCCGTGAGCAGGAAGTGACCACCGCGCACTTCGTCCCCTCGATGCTGCAAGCCTTCCTCAAGTCAGGGGCATCGCCATCCGCGTTACGCCAGGTATTCAGCAGTGGTGAAGCCCTGCCGGTGGCCGTGGCCAATCAATTCCTCGAATATTATCCACACACTCGGTTGCACAACCTGTACGGTCCGACCGAAGCGGCCGTGGACGTCACGTACTGGGAATGCCAGCCCGGTTACCGTCACCCACTCGTACCGATTGGCCGTCCCGTGGCCAACACTCGGTTGTACCTTCTCGACGACACGCTGCAGCCCGTTCCCGTGGGCGTCATCGGCGATCTCTACATCGCCGGCGTGCAGCTTGCTCGAGGCTACCTCGAACGCCCTGACCTGACGGCAGAGCGTTTCATCCCGGACCCTTTCGATAGCCATGGTCGGCGGATGTACCTCACCGGGGACCGCGGGCGATATCTGCCATCGGGCGATATCCAGTACCTCGGACGTGTCGACGATCAAATCAAGATCCGAGGTTTTCGCATAGAGCTGGGCGAGATCGAAAATGCCTTGCTGCAGTGCACCGGTGTGCGCGAAGCCGTCGTCGTACCCAGGGATGATGCCTTTGGCGGCCAGTGCCTGGTGGCCTTCATCGCCTCCAGTGCGGGCGAGATCAATAGCGCGGAGCTACGCAAACAACTTGGCAAAGTGCTGCCCGACTACATGCTGCCGAGCTTTTTCGTGGGTCTCGACGCATTGCCGCTCAGTGCCAACGGCAAGATCGATCGAAAGGCGCTTGCGCCTCACGTGCATCACGCGGACACACCGGCAGAGGAATACCAGGCCCCTACCACCGCCACAGAAAAAACCCTGGTCGCCCTATGGCAAGAGACGTTGAAAGTCCCGCGAATCGGGATCAACAACAGCTTCTTTGAACTCGGAGGGCATTCCCTGCTGGCCGCGCAGATTCTCGCCAGAACCCAGGAAATCTTCTCGGTCAGCCCTCCCCTGAAGCTGTTGTTCGAGTCGCCAACAATCGCTGCCATGGCGGTTTATGTGGACCAGGCAACACGAATGCCACGGTCGTCGCCTCCGCCGATAAGGCGCCTGGCGCGAAACCAGACGGTTGAGTGAGCGCCCGACTCCACAGCCGACCCACGGGTGCCGATCACCGATCGCCCCTAAAAGAATGCCCTAGTGCCCCTGTTCGGATTCGATTGTTCTCGATGCATGCGCCACGCGAAGCGCTCTATCAAGACCCGGCGAACCCTGACAGGGAATCAGAGAGAGTTTGAGTCATGTCAGCCGATCAATTCAGTACTTCCTTTGCTCAGCAACGCCTGTGGTTCCTTGAACAATATGAACCCGGCACCGGCCTGTACAATATTCCGGCAGCCTGCCGGATCAGGGGGGTACTGCGGCTCGATGTCCTGGAACGTAGCCTCAACGCCGTCATCCAGCGGCATGAAGCGCTACGCACCCGTTTTGCGGTGGACGACGATCTGCCTGTGCAAATCGTCTCCCGCGAGGCGCCTGTGAAGATCACGCCTGTCGAGCTGACAGCACTCGTCGAACAGAACGTCACGCTACAACAGTTCATGGACGATGAAGCCGCCAAGCCTTTCGATCTGACGACCGCTCCGCTGATCCGGGCCACGGCCGTCAAGGTTCAGCCCGACGAACACATTCTGCTGCTGACTGTGCACCATATCGTTGCGGATGGTTGGTCCATGAGCATCTTGCTGAACGAACTCAGCAGCTTCTACGACGCCCAATTGCACGCCACTGCGCCCGCGCTGCCAGCGCTTGAAGTGCATTACGCCGACTACGCCGTCTGGCAAAGGGAATGGCTGCAGGAAGAAGTGATGCAGCCGCAACTGGACTACTGGGAAACCCAGCTCAAGGATGCGCCGAGCGTCCTCGAACTACCGACCGACCGTCCCCGCCCTCCTCGGCTCGATTACGCCGGCAACCGCGTCTATTTCAGCCTTCCCGTCGAGCTGGGGACACAACTCCAGCAACTCAGCCAACGTCATCACACGACCGTGTTCACGGTGCTTATCTGCGCCTTCAACACACTTCTTTTTCGCCTGGGCAATCAGTCCGACATCAGCGTCGGTTACCCGGTCGCCAATCGCAATAACGCAGAAATCCAGCCGCTGATCGGCTTCTTCGTCAATACCCTGGTGCTGCGCAGCCAGATGCGCGCGGAACAGCCCTTTGCCGACTACCTGCAACAGGCACAATCGACACTGCTCGAATCAGACCTGCACCAGGACATCCCCTTCGAACGCCTGGTGGAGGCACTGCGTCCAGCGAGGGAACTCAACCACTCGCCGATCTTCCAGGTGCTGTTTTCCTTCTTCAACCAAGATGTGGCGCAGGCACTGACACTCAGCGCAACGACCTCAAGTGCACTGACGCAGAACAGCCGTTTTTCCAAGTTCGACCTGTCGCTTGAAATGAACACCTGCCAGGGAACCCTGGGAGGCTTCTTCGAGTACCGGACCGCGCTGTACGACCAGGCCACAATCGAGCGCATGAGCGGCTATTACCGCGTATTGCTGGAGTCCATCGTTGCCGAAGCCAACACCCGTATCGGCGACCTTGAGCTTCTACCCCAGCAAGAGCGACTGTCTCGGCTGGCACCCGCCGCGACGTTGGCTGACCCGCGCGCCGTAGACCAATGCGTTCATGATCTGTTCCTGGCCCAGGCGCAGCTCACCCCCGATGCGATCGCCATCCTCTGCGCCGGGCAACAAGTCAGTTACCGTCAGCTTGAGCAGCAAGCACGTACCATCGCGGCGCGGCTGGTGGCGCTGGGCGCGGGCCCCGAAACCTGCGTGGCGGTATGCCTCGATCGCTCGATCACCATGGTGGCAGCATTGCTCGGCACCTGGATCGCTGGCGCGACCTATATCCCGCTGGACCCCGGCTATCCCCATGCCCGTCTGCTGCACATGCTCCAGGACTCCGGCGCGAAGGTGTTGCTCAGCGAGAAACAGTACGCCGAGACATTCATCGACGAAGGACTGCACATTGTCCTGCTCGATCGCGCTGAACCCGAACCGCTCTACTCCGATAACCGCTATCCCGTCACCGCCCGGAACACGGCGTACGTGATCTATACCTCGGGCTCCACCGGTTTGCCGAAGGGCGTCCAGGTGCCTCACCGGGCGGTCGTCAATTTCCTGCTCTCCATGACTGAGCAGCCTGGCATCAACGCCCAGGACCGGCTGTTGGCGGTGACCTCGATCTCGTTCGATATCAGTGTCCTCGAACTTTTTCTGCCGCTGATCAATGGGGCCAGCCTGGTCCTGGCCGAACGTGATGCGGCAGCCGATGGCCAGGCCTTGATCAAGTTGGCCATCCATCAGAATGTGACCTTCATCCAAGCCACTCCCTCGACCTACTGGCTGATGCTTGAAGCCGGTTGGCCCAGCACGCTGGCACTCAAGGTGCTCTGTGGTGGAGAGGCCCTCGCACCGGCGCTGGCGCGCAAACTGCTGCAACGCACCGACTCGCTGTGGAATATGTATGGGCCAACCGAAACCACGATCTGGTCGGCCATCAGCCGCGTGACGGACGAAACCAGCTCCATTGGCCGTCCGATCGCCAATACCGTGCTGCGTGTCCTCGATGAAGGTTCCCGCCTGTGTGCCACTGGCAGTCCGGGCGAGTTGCACATTGGCGGAGAAGGTGTCGCCCGGGGATACCTCAATCGTGCGGATCTGACCGCGCAGAAGTTCGTACCTGACCCCTATGGATCCGCGGCGGGAGATCGTCTTTATAAAACCGGTGACCTGGTCAAGTGGCTACCCAACGGCGAAATCGAATTCCTCGGGCGCATTGATCATCAGGTCAAGGTCCGCGGCTTCCGCATCGAACTGGGTGAAATCGAAGCACAACTGGTCAGTTACCCCGATGTGCGCCAAGGGGTGGTGATTGTCCGTGAGGATCAGCCGGGAGAGCAGCAGATCGTGGCCTACCTGCTGGTCGGCGAGCAATACTCGGCAGATCCGGCGCAACTGCGTCAGCACCTCGCGCAGACCCTGCCGGGGTACATGATCCCGTCACATTTCGTGGTCCTCGAACAACTGCCCCTGACTCCCAACGGCAAAATCGATCGCAAGCGCTTGCCAGCGCCTTGCGTAACGCCACCCGGCGATAGGCATGTCCTGCCCGGCACAGCCATGGAAAAGGTCGTGGCCGATATCTGGCAGCAAGTGCTCAAGCTGGAGAACATCGGTATCACCGATAATTTCTTCGACCTGGGCGGACACTCGATACTCGCCACCCAGGTGGTTTCCCGGCTGCGCAAAGCCCTGAATATCGATCTCACGGTGCGCACCCTGTTCGAAGCGCCGACCATTGCGCAACTGGTCGAATGCCTGGGCTCGGAGTCGGTTCGACAGGCCCCGCCGATTCTGCCGTATTCGCTGCCTGGAAGGCCTCAACTGCTGTCTTTTGCCCAGGAGCGCCTGTTCTTCCTGAATCATTTCGAGCCTGCCAGCGCGGCCTACAACATTGCGCTGGCCCTAGAGCTGAGCGGCGAGCTGGAAGTGGCGGCGCTGCACCGATCCCTGGACGAGCTGATCCATCGGCACGAGTCATTGCGCACCACCTTTGCCCTCAACGAGGACGGAAAGCCCCAGGCACAGGTTCATTCCGAGGCGCTGGGTCAGCTGGTCTACAGCGATCTGCGTCATCACCCAACGCCGCGTTTGATCGCTCAAACCCAGGCCAATGCCGAAGCGCAACAGCTGTTTTCCCTGGAAGAGGGCCCGTTGTTACGGGCATCGTTGCTGCAAATCGCCGACCAGCGACACCTCTTGCTGTTGACCCTGCATCACATCATCGGTGACGGCTGGTCGGTCGCGGTCCTCGCCCGTGAGGTCATGGCTCTTTACCAGGCCTTTACCCAGGGGCAACCCTCGCCCTTGCCGCCACTGGAAATCCAGTACAGCGACTATGCATTCTGGCAACGAGAATGGCAGGCGCCCATCGAGTTCGACGCGCAGATCGCCTACTGGGCCCAGCACCTGGACCAGGCCCCCACCACCCTGGAACTGCCGACCGATCGGCCGCGCCCGGCGATTCAGACCTACCGCGGCCAAGTCATCAGTCGGTCGCTGGACAAGTCACTGTCCGAACAGATCGACGCGTTGAGCCAGGCCCAGGGGGCCACCCCGTTCATGACCCTGTTGGCCCTGTTCAATGTGCTTCTGAACCGCTACAGCGGCCAGCAAGACATTGTGATCGGCACGCCGATCGCCAATCGGACCCGCTCCGAGGTCGAACCACTGATAGGCCTGTTCATCAACACCCTGGCCTTACGCACGCGGCTTGAAAGCAACCCGACCTTCAGCGAGCTGTTGGAGCAGGTTCGCAATACCACCCTCAGCGCCTACGCCCATCAGGAGTTGCCCTTCGAAAAAGTCGTCGAAGCCCTGGCGATTCCTCGTGACATGAGTCGCTCGCCGCTGTTCCAGGTGCTGTTCATCCTGCAAAACACCCCACTGGAAACACTTGCCCTTCCGGGCCTGGACATTGGCAGCTTCCCAGTCGAATCAACGACAGCCAAGTTCGATCTGACCCTTGAGCTGACGCCCTCGGCCCAGGGCTACCAGATGCGTTGGGAATACAACTGCGACCTCTTCGACACCGACACCGTCGAGCGCATGGCCAGCCACTTCGAAACACTGGCCCGCTCGGCGATCGACAATGCGCAACAACCGATCCAATTGTTGCCAATGATCACCGCGCAAGAGAAGCAGCGAATCCTCCTCGACTGGAATGCAATGCACCGCCCCTATCGTCCCCTGGCGGTCCATCAGTTGTTCACCGAAATGAGCGAGCAGTGCGCCAGCTTGCCGGCGGTGGTATTCGGCACCGAGTCGATGACCTACCTGCAACTGGAAGCCCGCTCCAATCAATTCGCCCATCACTTGCAACACTCGGGCGTCCAGCCGGGCATGCTGGTGGGAATCTGCCTTGAACGCTCGATGCATGTACCCGTGGCGATTCTCGCCATTCTCAAGGCCGGTGCCGTGTGCGTGCCTATGGACCCGAGCTATCCGACCGAGCGTTTGCGCTTCATGGCCCAGGATGCCCGCGCCCACCTGATTGTCACCCAGACCAGCCTGCTGCCCCGTGTCGAAGGTTGCAGCGATACCGTTATCTGCATGGACCAGTGTGCGAGCGCCTGGGAGCAAGCTTCGTCAAATCCAGCCAGGCAGCAGAACCTGCTTGATCTGTGTTATGTCATCTACACCTCGGGGTCGACCGGCCAACCCAAGGGCGCAGCCCTGACCCACGAAATGCTGACCAATCTGGTCCAGTGGCAGCTCACCGAATCGCGCCTGGGCCGGGGCGATAACACGCTGCAGTTCTCGCCGCTGAGTTTCGATGTCAGTTTCGACGAGTTTTTCTCTACGTGGGCCAGCGGCGGCACACTGGTCATGGTCAGCGAAGAAACCCGCCGGGATCCCGTCCTGCTGCTGGAGCTTATCCAGCAACAGGAGATCGCCCGTCTGTTCATCCCATTCGTCGCCCTGCAAGGCATTGCCGACGCCGCCAGGGACCTCGATCAACTGGCCTGCCTGAAGGAGATCGTCTGCGGCGGGGAGCAACTGCAAGTCACTCAGGAAGTCGTCGAGCTGTTTCAGAAATTGCCCGATGCCTTGCTGCACAACCAGTACGGCCCCACGGAATCGCACTTTGTGACCGGCTACCGGCTCAGCGGCGACGCCTCCCAATGGCCAGCCCTTCCGCCTATCGGCAAGCCGCTGTTCAACTCGCAGATGTATGTACTTGATGCCAGTCTGGAGCCGGTTCCCGTCGGGGTGCGGGGTGACCTCTACATTGCCGGTGTACACCTGGCGCGCTGCTATTGGGAACGCCCTGACATCACCGCAGAACGCTTCATTCCCAACCCCCACAGCCTCACACCGGGCGCTCGAATGTACAAAACCGGTGACGTCGCGCGTTACCTGCCGGATGGCAACATCGAGTATCTGGGACGCTCGGACCATCAGGTCAAAATCCGCGGTTTCCGTATCGAGCTGGCCGAGGTCGAACAGGCTCTGATGGCCCTCGATACGGTGGCCAGCGCGGCGGCGGTCGTCAGGGAAGATCGTCCGGGACTCAAGAAACTGGTGGGCTACCTGGTCGCTAAAAGCGACTGCACCCCGGTGATCGCGGACATCAAAGAACAACTGAAACGAACGCTGCCGGACTACATGGTCCCGACCGCCTTCGTCATCCTCGAATCCTTGCCCCTGACCCCCAGCGGCAAAGTCGAAAAACGCTCCTTGCCGCAACCCGAGGCCGACGCTCTCGGCGATAACTACGTCGCCGCCCGAAGCGAGAGCGAGCAACAGCTCGCCGCTATCTGGGCCAGTGTCCTCAACCTGCCACGGGTCGGTATCACCGATGACTTTTTCGAACTCGGCGGACACTCTCTGCTCGCCACCCAGGTCGTCTCGCGCATTCGTAAAAAAATGAACGTTGACCTGGCGCTGCGCACCCTGTTCGAAGCCCCCACGATCGAACAACTGCTGCTGCGTATCAACAGAAGCCCGGCATCGGCCCTGCCGGCAATCGCTGCCGCCGGCACGGGGTCGGGGATCAAAGCTGCGTCTTTTGGCCAGGAACGATTGTTTTTCTTGAATCGCCTTGACCATTCGAGCACGGCCTACAACATCCCACTGGCCCTGGAACTGAACGGCGCGCTGCACGTACCAACGCTGCGTCAGTGCCTGGACGAACTGATCCGGCGCCACGAGCCCCTGCGCACGACCTTTTCCCTTGGAGAAGACGGCCAGGTGGTGAGCATCGTTCACCCGCAGGTCGCCGACGTACTGGTCTATACCGACCTGTGTCATGCCCCACAACCGCTTTCGCTGGCCCGGGACCAGGCACGCAGGGGCGCGCAGCAATTGTTCTCGCTGGAGAACGGCCCACTGCTACGGGTATCCCTGCTGCGGGTAGCGGAACAGCAACATGTCCTTCTGTTTACCTTGCATCACATCATTGCCGACGGCTGGTCGATCGCGGTGCTCAGCCGTGAAGTCAGCGCGCTCTACCAGGCGTTCAAGGCGGGTCAGGCCTCCCCCCTGCCGCCCCTGGAGATCCAGTACAGCGACTACACCCTCTGGCAACGGGAGTGCCTGGCCCCGAGTGTATTCGAGGCGCAGGCCGATTACTGGCGCCAGCAACTGTCTCGGGCCCCCGCCAGCCTCGAGCTGCCAACCGACCGACCGCGCCCGGCGATACAGACCTACCGCGGCCAAGTCATCAGCCGGACGTTGGCCCCGGCCCTGTCCGGGCAGATCGACTCCTTGAGCCAACGCTTGGGCGCGACGCCGTTCATGACCCTGCTGGCCCTGTTCAACCTGCTATTGAGCCGCCACAGTGGCCAACACGACATCGTCGTCGGTACGCCCATTGCCAATCGGACCCGTACCGAGGTCGAACCCTTGATCGGCCTGTTCGTCAACACCCTCGCCCTGCGCACGCGGCTCGAGGGAAACCCAACCTTCCGCCAATTGCTGGAACAGGTCAGAAACACCACCCTCGGCGCCTACGCCCATCAGGACCTGCCGTTCGAGAAAGTCGTCGAGGCCCTGGATGTTCCCCGGGACATGAGCCGCTCACCGCTGTTCCAAGTGATGTTCGTCCTGCAGAACACCGCGCCCGAGGAGTTGCGGCTTCCTGGCCTGGACGTCCGCAGCTTCGACATCGGCGCCACCGCCGCCAAGTTCGATCTGAGCCTGGAACTGACGCCTTCGGCCGACGGCTACCAGGCGCGCTGGGAATACAACAGCGACCTCTTCGAGGCCGCCACCCTCGAACGCATGGCCACGCAGTTTCAAACCCTGGCGGAATCTGTCGTCCAGAACGCCGAGAAACCAATCGCCAACCTCGATCTGCTCTGCGCATCGGAAAAAAACCGGATGCTCGAGCACTGGAATGCAACCGATGTGAGCTTCCATCCGGTGGCGGCGCTTCATCACCTGTTCGAACAACAGGTCGAGCAGACCCCAGGCGCCATCGCGGTCAGCTTTGAAGGGCAACATCTCTGCTATCGGGAACTCAACGAAAAAGCCAACCAGTTGGCCCATCACCTGATTCAACGCGGCGTCGGGCCAGACGATCTGGTCGCAATCTGTCTGGAGCGAAGCGTCGAGATGGTCGTCGGTCTGCTGGGGATCCTGAAGGCCGGCGGTGCCTACGTGCCGATCGATCCGCACTACCCCGACGAGCGTATCGCCTACATGCTCGAAGATGCCTCGCCGGTCATGACCCTGACTCAACGCAGCCTGATCGATCGGGTCGTATTGCAAAATACCGACAGCCTGTGCCTGGACTCGGACGCGGCGTTTGCCCTCCAGCCGAAAACCAACCCCGGGCGCTCGCTGGAGCCGGCCTGCCTGGCCTACTGCATCTACACCTCGGGCTCGACGGGCAAACCGAAAGGCTCATTGAACAGCCACCAGGCCATCATCAACCGAATCCTCTGGATGCAGGACGCCTTCCCGCTGGACGCCACTGACCGGGTGCTACAGAAGACACCGTTTTCGTTCGACGTATCCGTCTGGGAGTTCTTCTGGCCACTGTCCGTGGGCGCTCGCCTGCTGCTGGCCAAGCCCGAAGGACACAAGGACCCTGGCTACCTGGAAGCGCTTATCGAACGTGAAGGTGTCACCACCGCGCATTTCGTCCCTTCGATGCTCAGCGCTTACATGGCCTTTACCCAGGCCGATCATAGCCGTGCACTGCGCCGGGTCTTCAGCAGTGGCGAGGCGCTTTCCAGTTCGGTGCAAAATGAATTCTTCAAGCGCTACCCGGCGACGCAACTGCACAATCTGTATGGCCCAACCGAGGCCGCGATAGACGTCACCCATTGGCACTGCCAGCCCAATGACACGCGTGATGCCGTACCCATCGGCCGACCGATCGCGAACACTCGCACTTACATTCTCGACGATGCGCTGCAACCCGTTCCCATCGGTGTGACCGGCCAGCTTTACCTGACCGGCGTACAACTGTCCCGGGGCTACCTGAAGCGTGCGGACCTGACCGCCGAGCGGTTCCTGCCCGATCCCCACGGAACACCGGGCAGCCGGATGTACATGACTGGCGATATTGCCCGTTACCGTGCCAGCGGCGATATCGAATACCTGGGACGCAACGACCAGCAGATCAAGCTGCGCGGCTTCCGCATCGAGTTGGGTGAAATTGAAATGCGGCTGTGCGCTCACCCGCAAATCAGCCAGGCCGTCGTCAGCATGCACGCCAGCGAGCCCGACAACCCGACCCTCACGGCCTATTTGGTTGGCGTTGCCGGGGACCAGCCGAATGTCGCTGAGCTGAGAGCGTTTCTGGCCCAGACGCTGCCAAGCCATATGGTGGATATCTCATTCCTGTTTCTTGAGCAGTTGCCATTGACCTCGAACGGCAAGATCGACCGGCGAGCACTCCCCGCGCCTGTCATCACGTCTCAGCCGCTCCCTGGCCAACTGTGCGCGCCGACCACGCCGCTCGGAAAAAGCGTGGCGACTATTTGGAAAAACACGCTGAAACTCGACGCCATCGCCTTGAACGACAACTTCTTCCACAGAGGCGGGCACTCGCTGCTGGCGATGAAGATGATCGATCAGGTCAACCGGGAACTGGGACTCGCCGCCTCCGTGCGCGACGTTTTCGAGTCAGCGGATCTGGGTACCTTCATCGACAGAATCAGCCAGGGGCTCGGCGAACGGAACTCGACCTGTATCAGGCTCAAGGGAGGGACGCACAAACACCTGTTCCTGGTGCATGCCGTTGGCGGTGTGGTGTCGCCCTACATCAAGCTTTCACAGCTGTTGCCCGATGACATGAATGTGCATGCCTTCCAGGCCAAAGGCATTGAAGGCGGCGCTCCCGTCTTCCAGACCCTGGAAGAGTTGGCCATGACCTATATCGCAGAGATGCTTGAGGTCCAGCCCGAAGGGCCGTACTTGCTGGGTGGCTGGTCAATGGGCGGGGTGATTGCCTTTGAGATGGCCCGTCAACTTGAAAGGCAAGACCGGCAAGCGCACCTGTTGCTGATCGACGCACCAGCGCCAGGCCGTCCAGCACAGGCGCAGACATGGCCCTTGGGGGCCTACCTGATGGACATGGCCCGCTCACTCTCGGTCAGCCTGCCATTCTCGGCCAGCGAGATGAGCCAACTGATTGAACATCCAGACCGGGACCCTCTGGCTATTACCGCGGCACGGCGGATCGGCTTGATCCCGGACAGCATGGACGACCACCAGCTGACGCGACGACTGCAGGTCTTCCAGGCCAACCAACAGGCCCTGGCGGATTATCTTCCCGAAGCCGGGATAAACAGCGACCTGACGTTACTGCACACAGAAGAAAGTGCCGAACTCCGGAACCAGTGGCGACCTTGGTGTGAGCGGTCGTTCAAGACGCATGCCTTCAAGGCCGACCACTACAGCATTCTGGAAGCTGCCACGCCGTATATCTGCAAGCACTTCAATTAAACACGAACAAACAAGATGGTTTGATAAGGAATGCCATGACCAACTTCAACGCTGATGTTTACACCCCGGCCAGTGTGCAAAGAGCCTCCGCGAACATGGCCTATGGCTTGAGTGACGTCGCTCATCCAAGCCCACTATTCCTGGAGACCCCGTACAGCGAACTCTGGAGCCGAAACGTCGGTTCCGCAGTTGTCAGCCTCTCGATCACGGCAGACGCCGCCTTGCTCGTCATTGCGTGTAAAAACCGCAACCTGAAGGTGCTGTCCCGTGACTGCGAGTTGCTCTGGTCCCATCGGTTTGCTGATGAGATCACCGCCACGGCCATCTCTTGCGCTCATCACATCGCGGTAGGCACGCAACGGACGTCGGATGGAACGGGCACGGTCTCTCTCTTCAATGCCGATGGACAGGAGCTGTTCAACGCCGTACTGGAATCGCCGGTCCACAGTGTCAGCTTCTCGGCTGATGGTGCTCGCCTGAGCCTTCGCTGCAAAAACCAGACGCATCACATCGCCACGCGAGTGGAGAACACTTATCAGCTCAGCCAAACCCGGCAACCGCATCTGGAAGACGCCAGCCATACCGACACCTTGTGGGCGCTCAAGGACCGGGCGCTCGGCGGGCAGCATCAGGATGCCCGCACTTCCAGTGTCGCGGTGTCCCAGGGCGGAACGGTTGCGATAGGATCGCTGGATGGCAAGATCCACCTCCTCAACCGCCAAGGCAAGCAACTCTGGTCCCGGCAAGTGGATGGCGAGGTCTGGGCCCTGGGCATTTCGGAAAATGGTTCGATCATCGTTTCAGGCTGCACCGACGGCACCGTCAAATTGCTCGCCAACCACGCCCATGATGCCTTTAACGAACAGATCAGCATTCAACAGTCCATCGCCGAACGTCTGGACAATGCCGCCGAGCAACGCCATGCGGTCAATGAAACCCTCGCCAGCCTGAGTCAGATGGGCCTGACCGAGTATGCCGCAAGCTGGCTGAACGAAGGAGCGCTGCAGCTGGGCCAGGACAACCTGGATGAACTCGCCATCAAACTGCTCAGCGAGGACGTACAACGCTTCCCCAAACACTACACCAGCCATTTTCTCCTGGCCCAGGCCCACCAGAAACGCCAGGAATGGCATCAAGCCGCACGGCACTTCACCTGGGCCGGCCAGGATGAACGGATGAAACTGCAGAGTTTCACCCTGGCCGGAGAATCCTTTCTCAATGCGGGTCTGCCCTCCGCAGCCAAATCCGCGTTCCGGCGAGCACGGGAGCTGACCGTCACCGAAGAGGCGAAAAAGACGCTCTACACCTTGGGCCGCATCCATGAGGAACAAGGCTCTGTCACTGAAGCCCAGAAATACTACGAGGTGGTGTTCACCCTCAACCCCAATTATCTCGATGTCTGCGCCAGGCTGCAGAGTCTCAATGCCCCATCCTCACAGCACACTTCCCGCCCCAACCCGGAAGACACGGACTGGTATGGCAGCCTGATTCACGAACTGCTCAGCCCGGTCTCGCAGCGCGGTTTCGACCTGGCCCCTGAAGACGGTGTCCCACATCCTCGGACCACGGAACTGACGTCAGTGGCCGAGCATCGCAAGCGCTTGCTGTCGATCATTTCCGAGTACGCTCTGGACAGCCAGGACAAGGTCGCCGACGCGAAGCTCGACTACGACGTCGCCGCCTATATGCGCTATGACTGTTCCGTCCCTGAGGACGAGGCGAAGAAGTCGCTGGAACTGGTCAACATGCTCGATTGCATCAAGCATTACGGACCGTTCAGCAAAAGCCTGGACATCGGCGCAGCCACCGGCCGCTACCCGACCCTGCTGGCCCAGCAAGGCATCCAGGCCTTTGGCGTCGATCTGGAACCGATGGCGGTGGAATATGCCCGGCAGAAGAGCAACGGTGCACTCAATCCGAACTTCCACCAGGGCGATGCCCGGGCACTACCGTTCGAGAGCACCCAGTTCGATCTCATCACGTGCATGATGGGCACCGCGGCGCACTTTCCCAGACAAGACGTTCCCACCGTCCTTTCAGAAATTCATCGCTGCCTGGTGCCCGGTGGGTTCTGTGTCATCTCGACCTGGGACATCGAATGCCCGCACCTGACCTACCTTTCCATCTACTCCCATGAACAGAAAGAGTTGATGCGCCAGAACGCGATCAGCCGCGCCGACGCCAGCAAGATGGCCACCGCGCAAGGCTTCGTCGTCGAAGAGATCAGGAGCCTGGGATTGTTCCCGGAATCCCTGGGCTATGAGCTCGACCTGCAGCAGGACGGCCCTTACAGAATCAAGAACCTGCTGGACATGGATCTGGCCTTCAAAGCCAAATTTCCAAACCTGCATGGGCAGATGTACATGCTGATTATCAGGAAAATCTAACAATCCCTTCCATTCCAAGGTAATGCAACCATGACCACTGAAGAAAAAGACCACGGCGTTTACCTGGTCGTCGCCAACGCTGAAGAGCAGTACTCCATCTGGGCGGCCGACCTGCCGCTGCCAGGAGGCTGGCACCTGGCGGGAAAACGCGGAAGCAAATCCGAATGCCTGGACTACATCAAGGAGGTGTGGACCGATATGCGGCCACTGAGTCTACGGCAACGCTTACAGGCTTGAGTCGATTGCCGCGCACAGGGGTTCACAACTATCGTGGCCCCTCTGCAGGCGTCGAGATGTTCAACCGGTGACCTGCTCTCCAGCCCCGAATCCCCCAGGTGCGGATTCCAGGGGCCATGTCTTTATCTAAAGGAATAGCCTGATGTCCGTGCGCAAAAGTTTCGCTGAAAAGGCAGCCATTTCAGACAACCGCGCCTCTCTTCTGCTACTGCTCATTGCGTTCGTCGATGCCGCCGGCCGTGGGCTTTTTCTCGCCGGAGCCACATTCTTCTATACCCAGGTCGTTGGCCTGAGTAACGTTGAAGTCGGTATCGGCCTGGCCTTGGCCGGTCTATGCGGCCTGGTCTGCGCGGTGCCCATCGGGCGCCTGGCGGATCGCCTTGGCGCCGCTCGGGTCCTGGCGTTTCTGCAGGTCTGGCGAATGGTCGGTTTTTTAATCTATCCCTTCGTCGACGAGTTCTACACGTTTCTACTGATTGCCTGCTTTATCGGCTGCGTCGAGCAAGCCGTCTGGCCCATCATTCAGACCCTGGTAGGGTCCGCGGTCAAAGCGGATGCCTATGTGAAGACAATGTCCAAGGTGGCGATCGTCAGGAATGTCGCCTACATGCTGGCCGCCGGTGTCTTTTCCATTGTGGTCAGCTTCACCAGCGGTCCGGGGGCAGTGATTGGCCTGCTCGTCGCCAACGCGCTGGCGTTCCTGTTTTCCGCCCTCTTGCTGGTGACCGCCAAGCTGCCTCACTCCACAAAGGATCCGGTGGATACCCAACGTGTAGCGGCGCCTGCACACCCGTTGAAGAACCTGAATTTCTTATCGCTCTCGCTGTGCAACGGCATTCTGTCGTTACATCAGGCGGTCATGACCATCGCCATTCCTTTATGGTTGCTGACCAAGACACAGGCACCGAAGTCACTGATCGGTATCATTCTGGTGATCAACGGCATCATGGCCATCACCCTGCAACTGGCGTTCAGCAAGCGCGGCAACGAGGTGGTCCATGCGGCACGCAAGCACTTGTATGCTGGGATCACATTGGCACTTTCATGCGCGATGGTAGCGTTCACCACGGCGGAGCAACCCTCCTACCTGGTCGCTGGCATCCTGCTATTTGCCTGTGTGGTAATGACGTTTGGCGAGTTATGGCAATGTGCGGGCGCCTGGGGCATTTCGTATTATTTGGCCCCAGCCGAACATCGTGCCTACTACCTGAGCGTCTATGCGCTCGGAGCCAATCTGATGACCGTGATTTTTCCTGGGATATTACCCATTGCCGTCGTAGAGGGCGGCTCCGCCGGGTGGATCGGCCTGGGGATCATCTTTGCCTTGGCAGGCATCGCCACCCCGCTTCTCGCCCGATCCGCGAGCCGTCGAGCCGTGACTGCAATGACCCCAGAGGTGAGCGTGGGCGGCGCGCAGGCTTGACAGTGGGAATGTTCTGATAGGTGCGCCTATCCGTTGAAAACCGAGCACAGGGGGCACAATGTGTCCCCGGCATTGCCACACGGATAGCAATTCGCGTCGCACGGTCTCTCATAAATCCCCTCTACGCGCCATGTCTGCAATGTTGTTGGCACGACATTTTGTAACCTCCTAGTGACATTCAAGCGCACTTTGGCCACTGCCTGGCCGCCCTTTCAAAAAATTTGCATCATCTAAAAATCAATGGCATCGTAATCAGCCAGGACGCTCTTTGCCGGCCCATTTTAGAAAGGATTCTATTTTGAAAAAGAACTCTACGGCGCTCGATGCAATAGATTTAAAAATCCTGAGCATAATGCAAACTAATTGCCTGACCACCACGTCGAAACTTGCGGAAGTTCTTTCCATGAGCGAGACGCCCTGCTGGCGCCGCCTTCAGCGTCTGGAAAAAGAGGGCTTCATCCAGGGCTATCAAGCCATACTGAACAAGGAAGCCCTGGGGTTCGAAGTCACCGCATTCGTTCATCTTTCTGTCGACTCCCATACCGAAGAAGTGACCAGGAAGCTTGAGGAAAAAATCACCTTGTGCCCTGAAGTCGTCGCTCTTTACAACGTAACGGGGGATTATGATTTTTTGGTGAAGATCGTCTGCAAGAGCATTGCCTTATATACAACATTCATTGAAAAAACGTTGCGCAAAATTCCTTGCATCACGCAAATCAAAACATCGATCACACTTCGCGAAGTGTATGACTCAAAAATAATCCCGTTGTCCGCCTACACTTAAAAAGCATTCCCCCTCCAAAATGGCCTTGCGGCCAGTAACTCACTACCCGATCAAGCTCTATCAACACGCCGTCCTTGCATTAAAAACATAACTTTCAAGGAGTTGAATTGTCATGCCTACATTGGATAACGCTTTTCACAGTCTGCACCAGAATGGTCTGTTGGTCTTGGCCAATGTGGCCGATGCAGGTGGTGCGCGCATTGTCGAACGTTTAGGGGGCAAGGCAGTCGCGACCAGCAGCGCCGCCATGGCCTGGTCGCATGGTTATCAGGATGGCAACAAGCTGCCTCTCGACCTGCTGGATGCCACCGTCAAGTCGATGGTGCGGGTGCTCAGCGTACCGCTCACGGTGGATATCGAAGGCGGCTACTCGGATGACCCGGAGCGGGTCGGCCAGGTGATTGAGGCCGTCGTCGCCGCAGGGGCGGTCGGGATCAACATCGAAGACGGCCTGGGCTCTCCAGAGCTGCTTGTCCGCAAGATCGACGTCGCGAGAAGAGTGGCGGACCAGGCGGGCGTCAAGCTGTTCGTCAACGTACGGACCGACGTCTACCTGAAAAACCTGTTCCCCGCCGAACAACGCCTGGAGGAACTCCTGAAGCGCAGCGCACGCTATACCAGCGCCGGGGCGGATGGCCTGTTTGCCGCTGGCGTGGTCGATTCGAACGAAATTGCCACCGTCTGCCGCGAGACCAAACTGCCCGTCAACCTGCTGTCCCGGGACGGACTGCCCTCCCCGGACGAATTGAAGCGCCTGGGTGTCAGGCGGCTCAGCGCGGGTTCCAGCATCGCCGAGTTTCTGCACGGTGCCATGGGAGCACTGGTCCGTAGCTTCCTGGATAACGGCCAACTCGACACTCAAGCCTTGAAAGCCCATACATACGGCGAATTGAATGCGCTGATGGCGGCGAAGAGCGAGTAACGCTGTCCTGCGGACGAGGCCACACGCCAACGTTCGATTTGTACGTCCACCACTCCCCCTGACACTGGGAAATCCCAGGGCAAAAAAGAGCCACTCATTTAAGTGGCTCTTTTTTGCAGTTCCAGGAAAACCAGCAAACCCCTCCTCCTTCTTTGACAGGACGTCCCTCCATGCAACGGATCGTGATGTCGGCAAATAACAGCCCATCGACCCTAACCCGTAAAATAGGCAATCACCTGGGCTTGTCGCTTTTGCTAGGGTGCTTATCACTTACTCAAACACCCCTATCCCTGGCGGACAACACCAACGGAAAAAGTCTCTACCTGCAGAGATGCGCCATGTGCCACGGATCAGATATCAAAGGCACAGGACCATTGGCTGACAAAAGCACCCCTCCGACGCCTGACCTGACCACCACCGCTTTCAAAAAACGACTCCATGATTATCCCGGCGTTATCGTTTCATCGGTCATCCTTCGTCCCAATGGAAACCTGATTCCAAAAACCCTGCGGGAGAATGGTGTGAAGCTACCGCCCCACGCTTGGAGCGTTCAGGACCTGCGGGATTTGAATCAATACATGAGCGGTGTGATTTCGAAAAATCGATAAGCCACAGGAATCCCGCAACACTGCTTGCTTGATCCAAACGATGTCGAGGCGTGCTTGAGTCGGAAGCTTCAGGGCTTGTCGAAAATCTCAGATGCTGCGGATCGGACCGCGCAGGCTACGCGACGAATGCGATAGTCCGACGTCCCCACGCAGAGTGTGAGGACGATCGGAGCCGTGGTAGCTATGGCGCTTGCGTTTCAGGCTGAAGGCTCGTTGGGTATTTTCGGGCCCGTTCAAGCATGGTCTTGGTATCCGGTAGTCCAATAGTCTCCGGGCCGACAAAACCGGTTTTGTTACTGTTCTTGCCAATTAATTTAGGGTTGATTGCATCGAACAGGAAACTGAAACCCTGTTTCAACTGGCTCTGGGCGATGCCGTGACACCCCATGCAGCCGCCCATGGTTTGGCTATGAGTGGCGTTGTCGAAATCCGGCACCCTGATGTTACTGAAGTTGCGCATATGGGTAAGGACGTGATCTGGCGGAATCGGGAAGACGTTGCTACCGCGAAACAGTTGAATCCCCGGTTGGCTGCTTTCGACCATGATGTTGGCCAAATAATAATCCGGGTCGGTTTCCTCACTCGACGGAATGGCTTGCACGCCTTTGAGTTGGTAATACTTCCAGACTGAATTGTTGAATTCGCCACTGCCGTTCATCAACTGTTTGACCTGATCGTTTACTGCCTTGACTTCGGAGAAAACGGTTTGCGGCTGCACCACACTGATGGGGCCGGCCTGCCCGTCTGGAATCCCCTTACTGCCGGAATAGATGGGCGGCATTACGAAGTTGCTGGCGGGCAGGGTCACCTGATGAATCCCGTTGCCGTCGGAGAATGTTGCCACCGGCGGCTGATTGTTTGAGTCGGGATAGGCGATACTTTTGTAATTGGCGACGTAGTAAAGCCCGGTCGGTGAGTTGCTATCCGGCAAGGTCAGAGCATCCTGATGCTCGAACGTGGCGAAGATGAACGTCGGATAGTTGGGCGTCTTGTGGATGATATGCAAGGCGATCAACGCATAGGTTTCGTTATAAGCCACTGGATGCTGATCGTCGCCGTGATACGTCACCACAGTTGCTGTGTGGTAGCGCCCTTGTTGAGCGCGCGGAATGTCCGCCAGTTTGCGCCATGTCGCCTTCACCTCCAGCGCGCCATCGGGCAGCACGACATTGGGTGGAAAGGCGGGCAAGGTTCGCGCATATTCGTAGATCACCGGGTTGGCCTTGGCTTCGAACAGAAGCTGACTGTCATTCGAAGGAGCAAAGTTGTCCCCGTTCTTGGCCGGGTTGGGAGGGTTGACCGGGAAAAATATCGCGTTCTGGCCGATCTGGGTCGCCTCGTCGAGGTTGTTGTAATGGGCAAAACTGGCACCCGCCGCTAAAGGGATACCCTTGGGGAAATTGATGTAGCTGTATTGTGGAAGGGAAGCGAACGGACGCGTAGGTCCACCTGCCTTGTTCGGCTCCATTGCCGGAAACAATTCGGATCGATGGGCGAACGTCTGCCATAACAAGGGGATGGGCGGTTGCGGCAGCTTGCCCGAATCAGCGAAGCTGGCGGCGGGATTACCGACGCCGCGGTTGGCCGGCAGCGGCGTGTTGGCTGTATTGTTCAGGGCAATGAAGCTGCGCCAGGCAAAGGTTGCATAGTCGGTGTGGCTCAGGCCTGTCGCCAGATCCGTTGGCAGTTGCGGGTTGTTGGTGGTCAGGTCGTTTGCGGTGATGGCGTAGGAAACGCCCACTCCTGAGGGGTATGCCTCGAACGAAGGAAACGGGGCGGAGAAATACGGCGACCAGTTCACTCCATCGGTTGAGTAAAAGGTATTGGCATTGCTGGTGATGAATAAGCGTTCATCGATCATCGCTGCACTGTTCAGGAAACCCTTGGCCCCCTTGCCGATGATCCCATTCACCGTTTGCCGGGGTTCCCAATTACCGGCGCGATTATAAGAGCGTACATACATGGCGCCGCTCTCAAACCCGTAATAGGTCCATAACTTGCCGTTGTAAACGACCGGAACCATCGTCAAAATATCGGTGTTTTCCGCGAACGCCTGACTCTCCCTGCTCCAATTAACACCGTCATCCGAGGTGACGTAGTAGATAGCTTTGCCTGAGTTCTCACTGAAAAAAACGAACAGTTTTCCGTTGTACACGACAGGCTTGTTGTTAATGGCCGTATGAACAGTACTGATCGGACGAGGGGAAGACCAGTGTATGCCATCTCCGGAACTGATGGTCTTCAAGCGGCTCTGGGGATCGGCAAAGGTCAATACCAGTTTCTGCTTGAATACACTTACCGAGACATTGCCGTAGACGCTGTCCACCGGAATGGTCTGGGCCTTGGACCAGTTTTTTCCCTCTGCCGAAGTAGCGAAGTTGATATTTCTTATGTCGTTGTTTTCTGCCCAGAACATATAGATATTACCTTTGAACGACTGCACGGCCGGTACGAAATATGCCGAATGCCCGAATTTCACCGTGCTCGTCGAAGAAGGCTTGCCGCTTGTCGCGTCCGGACTGTCGAAAACATCGACTTCGATCCCAACTGCTTGTCCTTGTCTAGGCGTGGCGACAATCACACTCTCCCCATACGCCGTCGAGACCATCACCCAACTGCACAAGCACAGCATTACGTGGCGAAGCAGTGTTGTAACTTTCATCTCTGTCATTCCTTTGAGTGTTTTGCTACAGGCACGTAAAACCCAGACCCGATTTGCTTTTCCCATACCCAAAAGGCGATAGGCAGACAGCGAATTGCCAGGTCAACAGGCTTTGTATTGCTACCGTGGAAAACTTACGGCGTTGCGACAGAAGCGCACGCTCTGAGCTTCGACGTCGTCGGCACCCGGGAGCGATATGCGAGGGAATGTAAGTACATAATGCGATGCCTCCTGGCTGGGAAAACGTTCGTCCTCCGGTGATTGTAGGAAAGATTATTCGCAAGGTGAGAGAAATTTGTTATCGCTACACTCCCCTCTCTTTTTGCTAATGCGCCTTCCGGGGGGAGTCTTCGAGAAAGGCTTCCAGAACGGCTGAGGCCTGCAACCGAATCTATCTGCGAGTTCGGCGCATCTGTTCAGCACCGCGTTGCGATAGCTGACCAGTGAATCATCGTCCTGGTGGTCGCAGAGTTCGTATCCCGTCTCTTCGACCATAAAGCGAGTAACAACCCCTTCATTCCCGTCTACGCTTGCTGGACGAGGCTAGGTTCTGTACGGAAAGTCTTGAGACGAAGGTAAGTCAAGGCGAAAACAGCCGTGGAACGGCCGGGGTCGCGTCCGACTGTACTGGAGTACATGAGCATTCCGAGGCTGTTTTCAACGCAGCATGAACGAGTATCAAGGCTTTTCGTACAGAACCTAAAGCGCTCGACAACCCCGGTCCGTAGAAGACAGATGGGGCTGAGCGCCGAATAGACCGATAGGGAGATCATCCTGTGATAGATAGATATGCAGTCAAGACTGCCCGCTGACGTCCGAACCCGAGCCAGAGGACGCCGTTGATGCCAATCACGCAAAACACCCGCCTGGTGCAGGTCGACAGCCCCCTTGGTGGTAACGTCCTGCTGCTGCAAAGCATGGAAGGCAGTGAAGAATTAGGCCGGTGTTTTCACTATGAACTGGATCTGACCTCCGAAGACCGGGCGATCACCTTCGATCAGTTGTTGGGCAAGCCCATGGGCTTGACCCTGGAGCTGTACGAAGGCGCTAAACGCTACTTCCACGGGATGGTCTGCAGTTGCCGTCAGTTGACCGGACACGGCCAGTTCGCCGGTTACCGTGTCACGCTGCGGCCCTGGTTCTGGTTGCTCACGCGCACGTCGGATTGCCGGATTTTCCAGAACAACACAGTGCCGGACATCATCAAGCAGGTGTTCCGCGACCTCGGTTTCTCCGACTTCGAAGACAGCCTCAGCGGCAGTTATCGCGAGTGGGAATACTGCGTGCAGTACCGCGAAACCAGCTTCGACTTCGTCAGCCGATTGATGGAACAGGAAGGCATCTATTATTACTTCCGGCATGAAAAGGCCCGCCATGTACTGGTGCTGGCCGATGCCTATGGTGCCCATACCACGGTGCCGGACTACGCCTCGGTTCCCTTCTATCCGCCTGATCGACAGATGCGCGAACGGGATCATTTCTACGATTGGCAACTGGCACGGGAAGTCCAACCCGGTTCCCTGGCGCTGAACGACTATGACTTCCAGCGCCCGCGCGCCAGCCTTGAAGTACGTTCCAGCGTCATGCGTGGCCACAGCAACGGCGACTACCCGCTCTATGACTATCCCGGGGAATACCTGCAGAGCAACGATGGCGAGCATTACGCGCGTACCCGTATCGAAGCCATCCACAGTCAGTTCGAGCGGGTGCAGTTGCGCGGTCTCGTTCGTGGGCTGGGCTCCGGTCATTTGTTCACACTGACGGGTTACGACCGGGCGGACCAGAATCGCGAATACCTGGTGGTGGTCGCACGCTACCAGATTCGCCAGGATCCCTATGAAAGCGGGCAGTCGGACCTCACCGAACAGTTCGTCAGCGAACTGGACTGCATGGACGCCCACCAGGCCTTCCGCCCTCTTCCGCTGACGCCCATGCCCATTGTTCGCGGGCCGCAGACGGCGGTGGTGGTGGGTCCCAGTGGCGAGGAAATCTGGACCGACCAATATGGCCGGGTCAAAGTGCATTTCCACTGGGACCGTCATGACCAATCCAACGAGAACAGCTCCTGCTGGATTCGGGTGTCCCAGGCTTGGGCCGGCAAGAATTGGGGTTCGGTGCAGATTCCAAGGATCGGCCAGGAGGTGATCGTCGGTTTCCTGGAAGGCGACCCGGACCGACCGATCATCACTGGCCGCGTCTACAACGCCGAACAGACCGTGCCCTATGGGCTGCCCGCCAATGCCACCCAGAGCGGGGTGAAAAGCCGCTCCAGCAAGGGCGGTTCACCGGCGAACTTCAACGAGATCCGCATGGAGGACAAGAAAGGCGCGGAGCAGCTGTTCATCCACGCCGAAAAGAACCAGGACATCGAGGTCGAGAACGACGAAACCCACTGGGTCGGTCATGACCGCAGCAAGACCATCGACAACGACGAAACCGTGCACGTCAAACACGACCGCAAGGAGACGGTGGACAACAACGAGACCATCACCATCGGCGTGGACCGTACCGAAGATGTGGGCAACAACGAAAAAATCACCATCGGCGTCAATCGTACCGAGAAAGTCGGCAGTAACGAGACCATCACCATCGGAGCGGACCGCACGGAGAAGGTCGGCGCCAACGAAACCATCACTGTCGTCGGCAACCGCAGCGAGGACGTGGGCGGTAACGAGACGATCGGTATTTCCGGCAACCGCAATGAATCGGTCAAAGGCAACGAAGGCATCGAGATCAGTGGCAACCAGAGCACCGATATCAACGGTAATCACAACACCCAGATCGGCCAGAACGAATCCCGCGACGTCACCCAGAACCGCAGCACCGGTATCAAGCAGAACGACAGCCTGGATGTGGGCAAGCATTTCTCCCTCACCGCCGGCGATTCGATCACGCTGACCACGGGAGCCGCCAGCATCACCATGAAGAAGGACGGCACCATCATGATCAGCGGCAAGAACATCACCCTCGACGGCTCCGGCGCCATCAACATCAAGGCCAACAGGAACGTCGTCGTCAAAGGCCAGAAGATCCTGCAGAACTAGCCATGGAGTGGCCGCTATGACCGTTGAATACCACCTACCCTCAGCCACCACCTGCGCGCCGATGCGCGTGGACGGCGTGGTGATTGGCGTATTGCTGGACGTGCCCAAGGTGGACGCCCCGGTGGTGGCGTTTCCCGGCTGTCCCGGTGAAACAGGCCTCGTCGCACGCACCACCACCCCGCTGACCCGTGAAGACATCGGCGTTCAGGTCGCGTTGATGTTCGAGGCGGGCGACCCGGCACGGCCGTTGGTGATCGGCCGCATCCAGCGCCTGGAGGAGCCTGCAGCGCCAGCGCTTGCCCACCTGGACGGTGAACGGCTGGAGTTCACCGCCGAGCGGGAAATCGTCCTGCGCTGCGGCAAGGCCAGCATCACCCTGACCCGCGCGGGCAAAGTGATCATCCGTGGCGCCTACCTCTCCAGCCGCTCCAGCGGGGTCAACCGCATCAAGGGCGGTTCGGTGCAGATCAACTAGAAGGTAGTCGGACCATGGAGCTGCTCAACGCCAGCAAACTGCTTGCTGCCTATACCCTGGGCATGGCCAGTGATGGCCGTGAATCCCTGGTCGTGGTGGTCAAGGGCACATTCAATCTGCCGCTGGACGGCCGCGTCGCGACCCTCGCCGACGTCCAGCAACCGCTACTGATGGCCGACACCTTTTTCGGCGAGCCGGGCCTCAGCGCGCCGCTGCGGGAGATGGACTTTGCGCCGCTCAAGCCATGTTGCGATGTGCTGGTGTGCGGCAAGGCCCATGCGCCCGGCGGCCGCCCCGTGACACAGTTGACCGCAGGCATTCGCGTCGGCCGCGTCAGCAAGGCCTTTTCCGTCTTCGGCCCACGGCAATGGCAACAGGGAATGCTCGGCGTCTCTCCCGGCTCACCGCAGCCATTCACCGAACAGGACATCACGTATGCCCAGGCTTTCGGCGGCACTCACTCCAGGGTGAACGCCCCCGAAATGCAGCAGTGCTACCCGGACAACCCGAGCGGTCGCGGCTGGTTTCCTGGCGGCATGGACAGCACGGTCATCATCGGCAGACCCATGCCGAACACCGAGGAACCGGGCAAGCCAGTCGACAGCCCTTGCGGTCACTTCCGCCCCATGGCCCTCGGCCCCATCGGCCGTAGCTGGCCGCAACGCGCCCGTTTCGCCGGTACTTACGACGATGCCTGGTTGGCGGACTGCTTTCCGTTTTTGCCGGGTGATTTCGACAATCGCTACTTCCAGGCCGCCCCTGCCGATCAACATACCGATTACCTGCGCGGCGGCGAGGATGTGCTGCTGTTGAACCTCACCCCCCTGGAGCGCGCCGGCTTTCGCATCCCTGAAATGGAAGTACCGGTGACCTTCTGCCTGAAAAAAGGCGGTCATGACACGGTGCAAGCGGTGATCGATACCTTGCTGATCGACACGGACGCGGGTCAGGTACAGCTGACCTGGCGTGTTTCCCGGCCCCTGCGGCGCAACCTGTTCGAGATCGCTCAGGTGCTGGTCGGGAGCATGTCCGCGGGTTGGTGGCGAGCCCGTGAATTGGGCAAGAACTACTACCCGTCGCTCTCTTCCCTGGTAAAAGCCAGGCAGGCGCCCGAGGAGACGGACTGATGAGCGCGCTTTGCATCGTCGGCTCCGGCATGGTCAGCGCGGTCGGCCTCAGCGCGCCGGCGAGCTGCGCGGCGATCCGCTGCGCCATCGATAATTTCCAGGAGACCCGCTTTATCGACCGCGGCGGTGAATGGCTGATCGCTGCCAGCGTGACCTTGGAGCAGCCCTGGCGCGGTCGCATCAAGCTGATCAAGATGGCGGCCCGCGCCATCGCCGAGGCCTTGCAGGACACCCCGGGCGTCGACCCACAAAGCACCCCGCTGCTGCTGGGGCTGGCGGAAGCCGAGCGCCCCGGCCGCCTCGAAGGTCTCGACAAGGGGCTGTTGCACGCCATCGAAGCCGAGCTGGGCCTGCGTTTTCATCCCAGCTCCAACGTCATCGTCCGTGGTCGGGTCAGTGCCGCGGTGGCGCTCCTCAATGCGCGCACGCTGATCTACCAGGGCGGCCACCGCCATGTGCTGGTCGCCGGCGTCGACTCCTTCCTCAGCGCCCCGACGTTGGACGCCTTCGAAGCGCGCCAACGCTTGCTCACCAGCCAGAATTCCAACGGTTTCATCCCTGGCGAAGGCGCCAGCGCCGTGGTGCTGGCCTCTCCCGTCGCCAGTGCAGATGCGCAACTGATGTGCGTAGGCTTGGGCTTCGGCATGGAAAAGGCCACGGTGGAAGCCGAAGACATTCCGTTGCGCGCCGAAGGCCTGACTCAAGCCGTACGCGCGGCCCTGAGCGAGGCCGGTTGTGGGCTGGAGCAGATGGATTATCGGCTCACCGACCTGTCCGGCGAGCAGTACTACTTCAAGGAAGCGGCCCTGGCCTTGGGCCGCAGCCTGCGGGTACGCAAGGAGTTCTTCCACCTCTGGCATCCGGCCGACTGCATCGGTGAAGTCGGCGCCGCCATCGGCCCGGTGATGCTTGCCGTGGCCCTGGCCGCCAGTCGCAAGGGCTACGGCGAAGGCCCGAATATCTTCTGCCATCTCGGCAACGACGCCGGCGAACGCGCCGTGGCGCTGCTCAGTTACCAGAACATGAGGGCTGCGTGATGGCGAACGAGGTCTACGCCAACAACATGGAAGTGTCTTGCAAGGCGGCGGATGGCAAGTCCGTGGCCTGCTTTCCGGATGTGTGTTTCACCCCGCCGCAAACCGCGGCCACTCCGCTTGGCGTGCCCATCCCCTACCCCAATACCGGCATGGCCAAGGACACCACCCGGGGCACGCGAACCGTGAAGATCAGTGGCAAGGAGGCCATGCTCAAGGATAAGAGCTACTTCAAGACCAGTTATGGGGATGAGGCTGGCAATGCGCCGAAAAAGGGGATCATCACCAATAAGATCAAAGGGAAGGTCTACTTCACGGCCTGGTCGATGAATGTGAAGTTCGAAGGCGAGAACGTCGTGCGAAACATGGACCTGACCACCCATAACCATGGTTCGACGGCCAACACACTGACATGGCCCTATCTGGATGCGGTGGCCATGGCGGATCCCGAAAATCCCTGCGTCAAGTCAGGAAACGTGAAGAAGGTAAAGGCCGCCTGTCCTCCACCGGCCAAGTCGTTGTCACGCGGAGCCATACCTGGCCCGGCCGACAATACCAGCCCCGAGTGTTGTGAAGCACGCAAGTGCATGCTGGTACCAAACTCGCCAAAGAGCCGCTGTTCCAAGTGCGGAGGAAAGACGCCGCACCACCCGGTGCCGGTGGCCGATCTGTCGACCCCTCGCCCCATAAACCCGAAGACCGGGAAGCTGAAAGTTCGCGGCGATCCTTTCGTGCCCACCTATGACCACAACAAGGCACCCTGCATATGCGTAGAGGGCGCCGACCACAATTCCCGTGAAGGGCCGACAGATAAACTCATGCAGCATGGACGTATCGGCCGCGGCTACGTGGTCAAGCGAGACGCGATGTTGAATGGTCGCGATGACTTCACCTACGCCGAAATCAGTGATCTCTCGGCACAAGCGGTCGCCGATGAGACGGGCTGCGACAAGGACTGCCTCAAGGCCCAGATCGACAAGGGACACCAAGACCTGGGGGTGGGTCCAAAATCAGGGATGCGCAGGGGAGAAGTTCGCGCACCTGCCCTTGAAAAAAAGCCGAAGAACCCGGCCCCATTGATATAGAGAAACCATCATGGACAATGAAGACTCCCTGTTTTTTACCTGCGGCCTGGTTGTGAAGGCCGGCACAATCGTTGTGCCTGCACAATACAACTCCCTGCCGGGCGAGCAAATGTCCAGGGTCGCCTTTTGCTTCGATGACAACTGGGTCTACAACGACGTCGACAACGATGTCATCGGGTCCGTCTGCTTCAGGCGCAGCGACAACAGCCTCTGGATGCTCGGACGCCATGGCAACCTTCGCCACGTGACGTCTGGCTCGGCGGACTTCACCCTCGCCAATATCCGAGGCAAGTTCGAAAACGATCGCATTGAAACAGGCCGCCTTGGCGAGCTGCTGTGCATCCGGGAAATCGCCAACGAATTGTACATCTGCGGCCAGTCATCCCAGGTCTATCGACATTCGAACGGAGCCTGGGCAAGCATGAGCCCAGCCGGGGCAAAGATCGGCTCGCCTACCCTGGAAAGCCTGGATGGGCTGGCCCACGACAACATTTATGCCGTGGGAGAAAAAGGCCTCATCCTGCACTACGACGGTTCACGCTGGAACTCGCTGGACTCCCCCACCAACCGTCCTCTGTCTCGCGTGCTGTGCAAAAGCGAAGACGAGGTTTACGTCTGCGGTAATGACGGTCTGTTGCTGGTTGGCAATCGCCATCAGTGGCATGTTCTCGACACAGAGAGAACCCTGAATTTCTGGGACATGGCGTTGTACGACGGGCAACTCTACATTTCCCACGTGCATGGCCTCGTTCGCTATGACGGGCAAGCCTTCTTCGATGTCGACACGGGCCTCACCCCTCCTCCCGGCGCCCATAAACTGGATACGGCAGATGGGCTGCTTTACTCCTTTGGTATCGACGACCTCCTCAAGTTCGACGGCCATCAGTGGGAGCGGGTGATATGCCCACACAACACGTGAGTTTGCGCATCGCCGTTATCATTGCGATGCCTATCCCATGAGCGACTCGCTGTCCCTGGTAATCGAACAACACGCCGAAGAAGCCAGCTTCCTCGCCAATCTGCGGGACGATGCCCTGCACGCCCCCCACTACGACATCGAACACCTCGGCACACTCGACAACCGCCTCGATGCTCACCTCGACGGGTTGCGTATCGCAGCCCATGACGGCCTGGAAATGCTCCTGGCGCAGCTCGGCCCCCATGCCATCGGCGAGATGTTCGCCTGTGTGGTACTGGCCTTCGAGACAGCCAATGGGAAAGTGTTGTCGCAGTTGAGCGAACACCTGCGACGTGCCCCAGAAACGGAACGTGGTTATCTGATGGCCTTGGGCTGGATTGACTGGGAACGGCTAGCGCCCTGGATCGAGCGCATGCTCGCCGCCCCTGAGCCGATGTTTCGCCGACTCGGCCTGGCCGCCTGCGGCATGCATCGGCACGACCCGGGCCCCGCCCTGCTTAAAGGGCTGTGCGACACGGACCCAAGCGTGCTGGCCCGTGCCGCCCGCACCGCCGGCGAACTGCGCCGGCGCGACTTGCTACCCAACCTCCGTGCCCACTGCCGACACCCGGATCCAGCCACGTGTTTTTGGGCCAATTGGGCTACCGTCCAGATGGGTGATCAGCAGGCCTTGGAGCCCCTGCGCCAAGTCGCCGAGCAGCCGGGCGAATTTCAATACCGCGCCCTCTGCGTGTTGCTGGCCTGGCAGGAACGGGAGCCCAGCATCGCCTGGATACGCCAACTGGTACAGGATCCCCGGCACCGACGCGTCGGCATCCAGGCCCTTGGATTGCTGGGTGATCCGGTCTGCGTGCCCTGGCTGATCCAACAGATGAGCGACTTGCCTTACGCCCGTGTGGCCGGCGAAGCCTTCAGCCTGATCATCGGCGCCGACCTGGCGCTACTCGACTTGGAATTGCAAGAACTGCCGGACTTCGACACAGGCCCGAACGACAACCCCGCGGACCCGAACGTCGCCATGGACCCCGATGAAAACCTGCCCTGGCCCGACCCTCGGTCCATCGAAACCTGGTGGCAAGCCAACAACGGGCAGTGGCAGGTCGGCACCCGCTACCTGCTGGGATTGGCCCACAGTGAACGCACGTTTGCACAGGCACTGGTTCGCGGCCAGCAACGCCAGCGCATCGCCGCCGCCTGCGGTCTGGCCCGTTATCGGCCGAACGAGGTGCTTTTCCCCACAAGCGCGCCGACCTGGCGGCAAAAGCGGTTGCTGGGCATGACGGCGACGTTCGGGCGTTGATCCGTCAGTCACCCAGCAGCAAAAGCGTTTTGGAATCGGGCTCACCCGAATAGAACTGATCGAGCGCCTGCGGATACAGGGCGGACTCGGGTTGCGCCGCCATGAACAGCGTCAGGCAGGAGCGAAACTTCAGATCGTCGGGCGAGCCGAATAGCTGCCCGGCGCTCAGGTCGTGGTGTTGCAGGACAGTGCTCACACACGCCTCCAGCCGGGGGCCGAGCACTTCGTGCTGCAGATACGCGCGGGCTTCGGCCACGCCAGAGATGGCGAACCGAGCGGCCATATCGGAACGACCAAGCCCCCGCAGTTGCGGAAATATGAACCACATCCAGTGACTGGTTTTCCGACCTGAGCGCAGCTCATCCATGACGCGGTTGAACACCGGGCCCTGGGCTTCGACAAAACGGGACAGATTGTAAACGTCATACATGATGCGTATCCCTCCACCCGCCGGCCGCATCGTTCGCAGCCGGCAGTGTCCGTTCCAGCGAATGACCCATGACTCAGGCAGACAGCTCCTGCTTCAGACGCTTGAGCAGCGCATGGGCGGCGGCTTCGGAAGACGCCGGATTCTGACCGGTGATCAAATGCCCGTCCTCCACCACATAACTGGCCCAGTCCGCAGCCTTGGAATACTCGCCGCCTTTGGCTTTGAGCATGTCTTCCACCAGGAATGGCACCACCTGCGTCAAGCCTACCGCCTCCTCTTCGGAGTTGGTGAATCCCGTCACCTTTTTACCTTGCACAATCGGCTGCCCGTCCGGTGCGTTAACGTTCTTGAACACCCCGGGGGCGTGGCAGACGGCGGCAACAGGTTTATTCGCCTCGTAGAAGGCTTCGATCAGGACCTTGGAGTCAGTGCTCTCGGCCAGATCCCAGAGCGGGCCGTGGCCTCCTGGATAAAACACCGCATCGAAATCATAGGGATCGATTTCACCCAGCGGCACCGTGTCGGCCAATGCCATCTGGGCCTGGGTATCCGTGCCAAAGCGACGGGTCGCATCGGTTTGCGCGTCTGCTTCGTTGCTCTTGGGGTCCAGCGGTGGTTGCCCGCCCTTTGGAGACGCGAGCGTGACCGAAGCCTTGGCGTCGACGAACACGTAGTAAGGCGCGGCGAATTCTTCCAGCCAGAAACCGGTCTTCTTGCCGGTGTCGCCCAACTGATCGTGAGAGGTAAGAACCATCAGAATGTTCATGTGCATCCAGCCTCCGAGGGTAAACGGGCGAAGTGGGCTCGCCCTGCATTACTCTCAGAGGCCACATTGAGGCAGACGTTCAAGCCGGTTGGATCAACGTCCTACCAAAGCGCGACATCGTAGGTGAAGTAGATTCGATTGCTGTCACGGCCCCGTGAGAAATCCGAACGATAGACGTAGTTGCGCAGCTTCACCCCCAGCCCCTTGAAAGTGCCTTGCTGCACGACATAGGCGACTTCGGCATCACGCTCCCATTCCTTCACGGTGCTGTTGGACTTGCCATCGTTGCCGCTCAGGTAGCGACTGGAAAACGTCAGGCCAGGCACGCCGAGGCGGGCAAAATCGTAGCCATAGCCGAGCATCCAGGTCTTCTCGTCTTCCTCGATGAACTTGCCAATCCCGACATTGCTGAAGGAATAGACCGTGGCACCGCTGATGTACGGCAAGCCGGCCTCGCCGCTGAGCGCCTGGTAGCCAGCACTGAACGTATGGCCGACAACAGCGTAGGACAGCAGGCCGCTGAGCATGTCGTTGTCGATCTTGCCGCCGTAGGCCGAACCTGTATCGACACTGTTGAAGTAGCGCAGGTCGCTGGTCAGTACCCCGCTGCCCAGCGGCAGGTCGTGTTGGATGCCGGCAAAGTTCTGTCGGTAGAAGTTCTCAAGCTCGCCGTAGAAGTAGCTCAAGCGGGTATTTTTCCCCAGCTTGTAATCGGCACCGGCGTAGTTGAAGTCACCTGACTGATCGCCACCATAGCCGTCAGGCACGATTGGCATGCTGTCGCTGGAGTCCCGCAGCTTGAAACGCTCAAGATGCCCCCCGGTCAGGGCGAGATTGTCGATGTCGGTGCTGCTGATCTGCATGCCCTGGTAGGTCTGCGGCAACAGCCGTGCATCGTTGTAGATCAGCACCGGAGTCTTGGGCAACAAGGTGCCGTACTTGAGGGTGGTTTTGGCCACCCTGGCCTTGGCGGTCATGCCCGCGCTGGCAAACTCATCGGCGGCACGACCATCGTCATGCACAGGTAACAGGCCGGTGCCACTGCGGCCACGTCCGGAGTCGAGCTTGACGCCGAGCAAACCCAGGGCATCGACGCCAAAGCCAACGGTGCCGGGGGTAAAACCGGATTGGTAATCCAAGAGGAAGCCTTGGGCCCATTCGGTGCGCTCGCTCTTCGCGGTTCGCGCCGCTCGTGCGCTCATCCCGTGCTCGTCGCGGAAGTTTTCATTGAAGTAGACGTTGCGCAGTTGCAACTTGAGCTTGCTGTCGTCGATGAAACCCTCGGCGTTGGCGGCAGCCAGCGGCAATAGGCCAAGCATAGGAAATACAGTCCCACGGATCAGAGAAGTGTGCATATCGGTTTCTCGTTGTTGTTATTTGGCGTGCAAGCCAGCGCACACCTCGGCGACGAGGCGTGACAGGCGCAAAAGAAGGTGTCGGGTGGTTCAGGAAAACAGGGTCAGCGCACCGGTCAGCAAGGCCAGCGCGGTAATCACCAGGGACGTGAGCACGGCCCACTTGACGGTCGCTTTCTGGAAGTCGCCAAGGTCACGATCGACCATGCCCACCAGCAACAAAGTCGAAGCCACCAGCGGGCTCATCAGGTGCACCGGTTGACCGAGAATCGACGCCCGGGCGATTTCCACCGGATCGATCCCATACGCAGCAGCGGCATTGGCCAGGATGGGCACGACGCCGAAGTAGTAGGCATCGTTGGACAGGACGAAGGTCAGCGGCATGCTGGTGATCGCCACCACCAGCGGGAACAGATGTCCCCACGAGGGCGGAATCCAATCGACCAGAGTCTGTGCCAGTGCGTCGACCATTTTCGTCCCGGAGAAAATCCCGGCGAAGATGCCCGCAGCGAAGACCAGCAGGACCACGGTCATGGCGTTGCCCGAATGGGCAAGAATGCGCTCCTTCTGAATGTCCAGTTGCGGATAGTTGATCATCAGCGCCAGGACGAACCCGATCAGGAACAGGATCGCCGAATGCATGAGCCCCATCACCAGAGCCGCCATGACCGCGATCACCAGGAGCAGATTGACGTAGGCCAGTTTCGGGCGCTTGTGCGGGGTGTCCTCGATGATTGCCTTGATATAGCAATCCCCGCCGCCGCTTTGCAGCTGGACGTTGCCAATGCGCTTGCGCTCGGCACGGCCCAGCAGGAATGCGGTGAACACCACCCACAGCGCACCGCCGATCATGGTCGGCAGCAAGGGCACGAAGTAATCGCCGGCATCCAGGCCCAGTGCGGCAATCGCACGGGTCGCCGGGCCGCCCCAGGGGGTCATGCCGCTCATGATGCTCAGGGAGAGCATCGCCACGGTCGCCAGGATCATCGGGTTCATGCCGATGCGCTTGTACAACGGCAGCATGGCGGCGCAGGTAATCATGTAGGTCGTCGTGCCATCGCCGTCCAGTGCCACCACCAGCGACAGCAAGGCCGTGCCGACGGCGATTTTCATCGGGTCGCCATTGACCCGTTTGAGAATCTTGCGGATCAGTGGATCGAACAGGCCGGCGTCAATCATCAGGCCAAAAAACAGGATCGCGAACAGCAGCAAGGCGGCCGAAGGTGCGACCATCTTCAAGCCGTCCAGCATCATTTTGCCGGTGGTGCCGCCGAACCCGCCGATCACCGCAAAGACAATGGGCACGATCGTCAGGGCCACGATCGGCGACAGGCGTTTGGTCATTATCAGGAAGGTGAAGACCACCACCATGGCCAAGCCAAGTAAAGCGAGCATAGGTCAGTTCTCTTGTTGTTATTCGTAGCTTTACCAACACCCAGGCGCGCGCCTTCCAACCTGCCAGGCGACACGTTCAGTGTGCCTGGCAGAATTCAGGAATGATGCTGCGCCGAGATATCGAGTTTGCCGTGACCGGCTAGAGGTGTTTCGCGGCCTTGACGTCGTCCCAGGCGTCATCTGTCGCCTGGACCACTGACGGGGAAGGCTTGCCATCCAGGGTCTGCAACAGCACCTGGCGGTCGCAGGCATTCTCCGAGAGGGCAATCACCACGGTCGCCACCGCGTTGCTTGCCAGACTCGTCAGTGCCCGAGCCTCTGACATGAAGCGGTCGATGCCGATCAACAGGGCCAGGCCGGCCAGGGGAATGTCATGGATAACCGTCAGGGTCGAAGCCAGCGCCACGAACCCGCTGCCGGTCACCCCTGCCGCGCCCTTGGACGACAGCAGCATGATCGCCAGCATGGTGACGGTCTGGGTCAGCGTCAGCTCGATGTTGCAGGCCTGTGCGATGAAGATCGCTGCCAGCGACAGGTAGATTGCGGTGCCATCCAGGTTGAACGAGTAACCGGTTGGCAGCACCAGCCCCACTACCCCTTTCTTGCAACCCAGGGCCTGGAGTTTTTCCAGCATCCGCGGCATCACCGGTTCGGTCGAAGAGGTACCCAGCACCACCAGGAACTCTTCGCGCAGGTAACGCAACAGTTTCCACAAGCTGAAGCCATGGGCCCGGCAGATACCGCCCAGGACCACGAAAACGAAGAACCCACAGGCGATGTACAAGGTCATGATCAGCTTGGCCAGGCTCCCCAGCGACGTGATGCCGTACTGCCCGACCGTGAACGCCAAGGCGCCGAATGCGCCAATCGGGGCGAAACGCATCAGGTAGGAGAAGATCTTGAACACCATGTGTGAAGCCGACTCCAGTACGTCCAGTACCGGTTTGCCCCGCTCACCCAGCGAAGACAGGGCAAAGCCGCAGAGCACCGCGATAAACAAGACCGGCAGCACCTCGCCTTTATTGAAGGCGCCGATGAAGGTGTCGGGAATGATGTGCATGAAGAAGTCGACCACCCCCAGCTTCGCCGCCGAGTCGGTGTACTGCGCCAGGCCCTGGGTGCTCAAATGGGTCGGGTCGATGTTCATCCCGGCTCCGGGCTTGAACACATAGACCGCCACGAGGCCGATGATCAGGCTGACCACGGTCAAGCCCAGGAACAGCAGCATCGTCTTGCTCAACAAGCGCCCCAGCGAGCGCTTGTCGCTCATGCCGGCAATGCCGGTGACGATGGTGCAGAACACCACAGGCGCGATCATCATCTTGATCAGCTTGATGAAGGCATCGCCCAGTGGCTTCAAGGCAATCGCCTGTTGCGACCAGAAATGCCCGACCACCACGCCCAGCAGCACGGCGCAGATGATCTGGAAGTAGAGCGATTTAACAACTTTCATGGCATCACCCATTTTTAGAATTGTTCTGATGCTAACGACAGCGACAGCCTGGCTACCCGGCCAGTCGCTGGGAACCCTTGGCGTAGACGAAACCTGAAAACAGTCGGCGCGCGGTACGCACCACCGAGGCGCGGATGGTCTCACCCTTTTCCCCGGCATAGGACAAAACAACGTCGATACCGCCGCTTGGGTGCTCGATACGGACCCGCTGCAAGCGTGGCTCGCTGACACCGCCGATCAATCCGGCGGCCACGCTGCCTTCGGTCACGCACGCGGTGGCAAGGCCGATGGACCCGGTAATCGCCAGCGCGCGATGGCAGTTGTGCGGCATGAAATAGCGCACCTGGAGCGTCCCGCCAGATTTGGCCGGCGACACCAGCACCGGCTTGGGAATCACCTTGTCACTGACGTCGCCCAGGCCCATGGCCAGGCCGGCTTTCAACCGCAGGGACTCCAAGCGTTGCAGGAACACTTTATCGGCATCCAGTTCGGCGGGGCTTTCATCGCCGCGCTTGCCGAGCTGACTCGCTTCGACGATCACCATGGGCATGGCCATATCGATGCAAGTCACCGCAATGCCGTCGATGACGTCCTGCGCTTGCCCGGTAGGAAAGAGTTTGCCCGTCTTGCTGCCCGCCGCATCCAGGAAGGTCAATTGCACCGGCGCGGCAGTGCCCGGTACGCCGTCGATGGCGGTGTCACCCTCATAGCTGACCTTGCCGCCCGGGGTTTGCACCTCGGAAACGACGAAGGTACCGGTATTGAGGTTGCGGATACGCACCCGGGTATGGTCGCCGCCCGCCTTGACCAATCCCTGCTCGATGGCGAACGGACCGACGGCGCAGAGCATATTGCCGCAGTTGGGTGCGGTGTCGACCCGACGCTGAGACACCATGACCTGGACGAACAGGTAATCGACATCTGCCTCAGGGTGCAACGATGGGCTGACGATCGCCACCTTGCTGGTTTGTGGGCTGCCGCCGCCGATGCCGTCGATCTCCAGCTCATGGCCGGATCCCATCAGGTCGAGCAACAGCTCGTCACGTTCAACGATGGCGGCCGGCAGGTCCCAAGCGAGAAACACTGGGCCTTTGGAGGTACCGCCGCGCATGAGCACACAAGGGATTCGCTGCATGAACACTAACTCTTGTTGATCAATCTGGATAATTGATGTTCTGGAGGCAAGAGTGGCAGGCTTTGAAAAGTGTTTCCAATGCAAAGATCGGAGGCTTTATTGCGTTTTACGAATGAATGGTCGTAGGATGATCGGCACGACGCCTCGCTTTGCTTATGGGATCTGGCATGGAATATGAGCTTCAGGACATACGATCTTTCGTTAAAATCGCCGAACTAGGCAGTTTCCACGAGGCTGCTGATGCACTGCACCTGTCTCAGCCCGCCCTGAGCCGTCGCATGAAAAAACTGGAGGAAGGTCTGGGCACCGCCTTGCTTGATCGCACGACGCGCAAGGTCAGCTTGACCAGCGTTGGACGCGACTTCCTGCCCAAAGCCCGGCGTCTGCTGGACGACTTCGACGATTCGATCCTCAACATTCGCGAGCTGGCCGAGCGGCAAATCGGCCGGGTGACCCTGGCGTGCATTCCCACCGCAGCCTTCTACTTCCTGCCGTCGGTGATCCGCTTGTACAACGAGCGCTATCCGAAAATCCGCATCCGCCTGCTCGACCTCAGTGCCAACGAAGGACTCGAGGCGGTCCTGCGCGGCGAAGCCGACTTTGGCATCAACATGATGAGCGGCCAGCACCCGGACATCGAATTCGTGCCCCTGGTCAACGAACCCTTTGTCCTGGCCTGCCGCCGCGATCATGAATTGGCTGGGCGCAGCGCCGTCACCTGGTCGGAACTCAGCGACTATCGCCTGATCGGGGTGGGTCGCCTGAGTGGCAATCGGATGCTGCTCGATCACGCCCTGGCGGGCCTGAGCTGGCGTCCGCAGTGGTTCTACGAGGTGCAACACCTGTCCACGTCACTGGGGCTGGTGGAAGCAGGCCTCGGGGTGTCGGCAATGCCCAGCCTGGCGATGCCCGCCGGGGACCATCCGACCCTGGTCAGCGTGCCGCTGATCGAGCCGGTGGTCAACCGATCACTGGGTCTGGTCTACCGACGAGGCGCCTCCTTGTCCCCCGCCGCCGAGAAGTTTGTCTCGATCCTGCTTGAGCAGTGGCCGCAGTAAGAGCGGTCCGCGGCAGGGACAGTCCTCAAACTCAGCACGCTTTGGGTCAGTCACCTGCGCCCGGCTGCGCCGCAACGGTTCGCTCGCCAACGAAGTCAGTACCTCCTGAGTGCCAAGACGAGCGTGACTTGCGCCTCAGGAATGATCTCGCTCAATCAACATCCGAGTCAGCGTGTTGTCTCTTACCCAATAGTGATGAAACAGTCCCGCCGCCGCATGCAGACCGATCAGCCAGTAGCCGGTACTGCCCAACAGTTCATGCCAATACTTCAGGCGCTTTGCGAAGTCAGGATCGATCGCCACCGGGGCCGGCAAATGGAAACCGAAATACGGGAACGGTTTGCCTCCAGCGGCCAACATCATCCAGGCCAGTAGCGGCGTGGCGATCATCAGCACGTACAAAGCCAGATGCATCAGGTGAGCCATGCCGGTTTGCCATGCAGGCGGTTTCGGGGTGACCGGTGGGCGTGGCGTCAGGCGGCCGAGCAGTCGCACCCACACCAGAGCAAAAATGCTCAGACCGAAGAGACCGTGAAAGCCCATCAGCAGGCCACGTGCTTCGCTGCCCCTGGGCAGGAAGCCTTTGATTTCAACACACGCGTACACGCCGACAAACAACACGAGCATCAGCCAATGCAGGGTGATTGAAAGTTTTCCATAACGGGGTATGCCTTTGTCGCGGGTCATAGGAAGCGCCTCGTGATTGTCCTTCTCGACGGTCGACTCATTCGACAGTCTCCGGTTGCCCAGCGAACCGATGCCGCCACCCTGCCAGTCCATCCTTAAGGCAATCTGAAGGCAGAGCGCTCGTTAACTTGTTTCTGCGCGCATGAGCATCATTGCCATCATTTGTCCGCCAGCCGTGGGCGGACTGGGCCAAAAGCGGCCCTCCAACCCGTCCATACAAAGAGCATAAAGAGTTTCACTGATTCGCCTGGGCATGGAAAAAATAAGCTACCTTGTTGAGCCAGTTTGCTTATCGCTCAGGGAGAGCACCGTGCCTTTGAACATCCAACTTTCGGAAAATGTGACTGAAGCAGAGCGGTTAGGAATCTTGAATCCGCTGCTGGCCCATAACCTGGCCAATGGTGGGGACGATGCACACGAGACGTTCGCCCTGTTGCTACGAGCCCCAGACAGCAATGAAGTGATGGGTGGACTGTATGGAAAAATTTCTTATCGATGGCTACTCATCGATCTCGTCAGTGTTCCAGAGTCGATGCGTGGTCAGGGTATCGGAGAACGACTGATGCACATGGCAGAAGAAGTCGGAAAGGAAAAGCACTGCATCGGTATTTGGCTGGAGACTTTCAGCTTCCAGGCGCCGGAGTTTTATCAAAAACTGGGTTATACCGAATTTGGACGCCTGGTGGATTATCCGCCGGGACATACCCGGTTTTATTTCCAGAAGCGGCTGTGCTGACAGCGCCTTATCACGCACTTCCAAGGTCGCCTTCTCCATACATCGTCCAGGGCCGATCGCATGTCAGCTGAAAGAACGGCATTGATCTTGGCCAGCGCATTCGCCACAGCGAGGGTGAGCGTATCGTCGGCTTGGCGACTCACCCACTGGTCGCCGATGGCTAGCGCCTGTATTTCCTCTTCGGTGAAAGACAGCAGGGGCAGAAGGAATCCTGGTCGAAGAATGTAGCCGACACCGGGTTCTCCCTCGATGTCGGCGCCCATGTCCTGCAATGTGGCGACGTCACGGCGAATGGTGCGCTGGGACACACCCAGCTCATGCGCAAGCGCTTTGCCTGACACCGTTCTGCGGTGTCGGCGAAGCGCTTGCATCAGGTCGAGTAATCGGTGACTTCTGCTCATGCCTACTCCATCACCACGAGGCCCTTGCCACCGAGAGTCGTAGACGCTCTGCACGCCGAGCGATCTGGCCCGTTCCATGTCTCGGGCGCTGCAACTGCCGGAGACAACAGCACCGAAAAGCCGTGCGATCTGCACAGCGGCTTCGCCCACCGCCCCGGCACACCCGTTGATGAAGACATGCTGATTGGCCTGCAGCTTTGCTTTGTCGATCAGCCCATTCCACGCAGTGACGCCAGGGGTGCCCAGGCAGGCCGTCTCCTCGAAGGAAACACTGTCGGGCTTTTTGGCCAGGATGCCTTTTTTGTCACCAGCGCTTGGCAGAGCGCACCACTGTCCTTGAAGCGGGCTAGACCGAATACGGCGTCACCGACCTTGAGTCGCGTGACACCGCTACCAACGGCCGTGACGATGCCGGAGAAGTCCATGCCCATCGCGCGGGGAAACGCTCTGCCGGTGACAATCTTCATCTGTCCGTCGCGCAGCTTCCAGTCGATTGGATTGATGGCTGCGAACCTTACCCCCACCGCTACTTCCCCGTTGTCGGGCGCGGGTAATTCGAAATCTTCGACCCGCATCACTTCCGGGCAACCATAGTTGTTGTACTGGATACGTTGAAATCCGGGCATGGTGCAGTTCCTTCACAAAGCAAGCAGCGACGAGAATGGATGGGTATCTCTGCTTGAGGAGCGCAGCATAAAACCCGGTGGTGCCAATTTATGGCACCATTCATAAAGATCGCGGGGCGTGGACGGTCGAGTTTCGAGCGGCCTGATCAGTGCCTCCCTTCCATCAACTCCAAAGGAACTTGCAATGCCTCCAGGGCAACATGAACTGGTGCAGATCGAACGCCGGTTGATCCGCACGCTGACCGAAGCGTGCGAAACAGCAAAAGGTGAAATCAAAGGCTTTACCTGGCTCACCCACACGGCTGACCTGAACGCGCTGACTAAAACCCTGAAGGTGACCTGGGTGTTCGAAACCCTCGCTGACAGACAGCAGGCCCAGATTGAGGCGAAGGCTCGCATCCTTGAGCTGACGGCCATCGCGTTGAAAGAGGCTGGCATCGATCTGAACGTGTCGGATCGCAATGTTCGCCTTGACTCTGAGGAAGAATGCCAGCGCGGTCATAGCGGTGATTGGCAAAAACGTCTGGCTAAAAGTGGTTAAGGATGGCCAAGGCAATCGCCCTCCTGCATCTCGATATGCCAACTGAGGGGGACCTGCATGGAACGACCTCGCTATTTGCTGCTCTGGATGTGGCAACCGGTTCCAGCCGCGAGTTTCTGATCTTAAAAGTATCGCGGTTCAATAGCCTTGCGCCGGCTCAACCGGCGCGAACGCTTTGGCAGCGGCTACGGTGTCCATGGATTCGCGCAATAGTTGAATTTTGCCGTCTTTGGCCACCAAGCGGCCGGCGTACATCTGCCGGTAGATGCGGCCGGTGGCAGGCACCAGGGCCTCTACGCTGTATTCGGCAAACGCCTGGTCGGGGGTGTCGATCAGAAAGCGCACGTTGCGGAATTTGAAATCTGGCACTTTACCAAGCAATGAGCTGATAAAGCCCTCGATGGCTGCTGGGCCCTGGACGCTGTGGGGGATGCCGAGCGACTCCAGATAGGGCAACTCCAGCACGCCATCCTCTGCAAACAGAGCCGCCGCCAAGAACGGCGTCTGGATGGAATCCAGGTACTGTTGAAGCAATTCCACGGCATTTCTCATGATAGCTTTCTCCCGAAACGAGTTTGGATGGGCACTCCGCGCGGTGCCGACCAAACCACGTTAAAGGATCCATTCCGCTTCAAAAATAGAAGCCAATGAAATTCATCGTTTCATAATTGAAAGGCTAGTACCCATCGTCTCATAACGGCCATCGCCAGACGGGCTCACTTAAATGCTCGGCAAAAAAGTCCGACAATGCTTTGATTTTTACCGGCCGGGTACGGGCCGTGGGGGTGACGAAATACAGGCCGCCACGGGCCATGCTCCATTCCGGTAGCACCAAGACCAAGCGCCCATCCGCCAGGTATTCGCTGGCAATGAATTCCGGCAGTTCAGCGATGGCCAGTCCCTCAAGTAACACGGGTAATAACGCATCCGAGTTGGTCACTCTCAACGGGCCGCTGGGCACCACGTCTTCTTCGGTGCCGTCTTTATGGGTGAACCGCCACACTTGGCTACGGGCTCGGTAGGCATAACTCAGGCACGTGCGGGCCGCCAGTTCGCGGGGATGACCGGGGTGGCCATGGGTGTCTAGATAAGCCGGTGAGGCGACCAGATATTGGGTGACAGCGCAGAGATGCCGTGCAACCAGCGATGAGTCCGGCAATACGGCAATGCGTAATGCCGCATCAAAGCCCTCGGCGATCAGGTCTACCGAGGCGTCTGAAAGGTGCAGGTCAATCGACAGCTCGGGATACTGCCGGATCAACTGCGGCATCAGCGGTGCCACCCAACGCAGTCCGAACGACATGGGGATCGCCAGGCGTACCTGGCCGCGGGGCTGGATCGATAACTCCTGAGCCTCGCTTTCCACCTCCTCGGCCTGCCGATAAATCTCCCCAGCCTTGGCTGCCATGCTCGCGCCGAACTCTGTGAGTGCCAGTTGCCGCGAGGTACGGTTGAACAAGCGCCCACCCAGACGTTCCTCCAGCCGCGCGACTGCTCGGGATACCGTTGGCACCGACACGCTCATGACACGCGCCGCGCCAGCGAACGAGCCTTCTTCGGCCACCTTGGCGAACATCGCCAACCCTTCGAAATCCGGAAGTTTGCTCATTTCATTTCTGCAACGATAGGTTTCAGACAATTCTATTTTGAAAGTTTCGCCCCGTCGATAAGCTTCTCCCACACCGCAACTCACTCAATCGAAATACGGGAGAAACACCATGACTAACAAACTCGAAGGCAAAATTGCATTGGTTACCGGCGGCACTACTGGCATCGGCCTGGCCACCGCCAAACGCTTCGCTCAGGAAGGCGCCCACGTTTACATCACGGGCCGTCGCCAAGCCGAACTGGACGCCGCGGTCGCCGCGGTCGGCAACGCCACCGGCGTGCAGGTGGACTCCACCAAGCTCGACCAGCTGAACGCGTTGTACCGCCAGATTGGCGCGGCCCACGGCCGAATCGATGTGCTGTTCGCCAATGCCGGCGGCGGTTCCATGCTGCCACTGGGCGACATCACAGAACAGCAGTACGACGACACCTTCAATCGCAACGTAAAAGGCGTGCTGTTCACTGTGCAAAAGGCCCTGCCGCTGCTGGCCCAAAAAGCCTCGGTGATTCTCACCGGCTCCACGGCGGGCAGCTCGGGCACTGCCGCCTTTAGTGTGTACGCCGCGTCCAAGGCCGCCGTGCGCTCATTTGCACGCAACTGGATTCTGGATTTGAAAGACCGCCAGGTGCGCATCAACACCATCAGCCCCGGCGCCACCCGCACTCCTGGCCTGGTTGAATTGGCCGGCCCGGATGCCGCTCAGCAGCAGGGCTTGCTGGACTACATGGCGTCGCTGATCCCCATGGGGCGTGTCGGTGAAGCTGACGAAATTGCCAGCGCTGCGTTGTTCCTGGCCTCGGATGACGCCAGCTTCGTCAACGGTATCGAGCTGTTTGTTGACGGCGGCCAGGCACAAATCTGACCACCCAGCGGGCGACTGCCACGGTCGCCCGCCAACCCATCTCAAGAGGAACAGGTTATGAACCCAGTGCAATGGGCACTGCTGGCCGCCAGCGTGACTCTGACTACCGCTACTCATGCGGCGACCACGCCCCCGCAGAGCCACCCCGCCACGAGCGCAGCCGCACCGCTTCAAGTTTCAGCCATCGACCATGTTGGCATCAATGTGCCGGATATCGACGCAGCCATCCGCTTTTTCTCCGCGCTGATGGGCGCACGGGTGGTTTCGGATATCAGCCCCGGCAAGATCCCGGATCAGTGGAAAAGCCAATTCCGCTGGCATGGCTCCAGCGAGCTGCAACGCTTTGTGATGTTGCAAATAGACGGCGGCGCGAAGCTGGAGTTGTTTCAATACCAAGGTTCTGAGGTCAATCAGGCCCAACCCCATGGCGACGACGCCGGGGCCAGCCATGTGGCCTTGCGTACCGCCGATATTGACAGCAGCCTGGCTACCCTCAAGCGCCTGAATGTGACCATTCTCAACGAACCCATCACCAACTCGGACGGTATTCGTTGGTTCTATTTTCAAGCGCCGTGGGGCACGCAGATTGAGCTGGTGTCGCTGCCCCATAGCGTCGGTGGCTAACCCCGCTGTAACTCCAACACAATACTCTTCGCCTCCAGAAACCCTTCCAACCCAAACACACCAAACTCCCGCCCAACCCCGGACTGCTTGACCCCACCGAACGGGGCCAGCAGCTCCGGTGTGACTCTGTTGATCAACACCGAGCCCGCCTGCAGCCGGCTCGCCAGGCTTCGGGCGCGGTCCGGCTTTCGGGAAAACACATAGGCCTGCAGGCCGTAGAGGCTGGCATTGGCGATGTCAATCGCCTGCTCTTGCGAGTCATACGCGATGATTGACAGCACCGGGCCGAAAATCTCCTCTTGTGCAATATCCATGTCATTGCTGACGTCGGCAAAGACGGTGGGCCTGACGAAATAGCCTTGGTCAAAACCAGCCGGCCTGCCCTCACCGCCAATGACCAGCGTTGCACCTTGCGCCTGGCCGCGGCGGATGTAGCCCTGCACGCGGTCGAACTGGGCCAGGTTGACCAGCGGTCCAATGACGGTGGACGGGTCCTGCGGATGGCCGACGACCATCGCCTCGACCAGGCTTTTCACCCGTTCAATGACTTCTTTGGCCTGCGTGCGCGGTACGAGCAGGCGCGTGCCAGCGACGCAGGCCTGGCCGTTGTTCATGAACGCCGCGTTCAAGGCAAGGGGAATGGCCGTGTCGAGGTCGGCGTCATCCAGGACGATAGAGGCCGACTTCCCGGTGAGCGACAGGTTTACGCGTTTCATGGTCTCGATACCGGCACGAGCGATCAGCTTTCCGGTGGCGGTGGACCCGGTGAATGAAATCTTGGCGACCTGTGGGTTGGTGCTGATTTCATCACCAACGTCACTGCCGCGTCCCAGCAAAATGTTGAAAACGCCTTTCGGCAAACCGGCGCCATGCAATGCGCGGGCAAGCACGTCGGTCTGCAAGGGACTCAACTCGCTCGGCTTGATGACCGACGCACAACCGGCGGCGATGGCCGATGCCAGTTTGCTGCAGATCGTTCCGGCGGTGCTGTTCCAGGGGGCGATCAGTGCCGATACGCCGACCGGCTCCATCACCACGGTGGCGTCGCCGATCGAACGAACCAGCTCGTAGTCCTTCAACACCTGCGCCGCGTTGGCAAATGATTGCGAAGCATAACGACTGACCCATTGGGCACGGGCGAGCGGCGCGCCGTATTCCTCGATGGCGGTGTCGCGGATCTCGTTCGTGCTCGCCAGCACGGCGGCCTGCAAGCGTTCGAGCATCTCGATACGCTCAGCCTTGGAGGTGCGATTCATCGCGGCTTGCGCACGGGCCGCCGCAGCGATGGCGCGGCGGGCATCATCGCGATCAGCCAGGGTGACCGTTCCGATGACCGCCTCGGTCGCCGGGTTGATGCATTCCACCGTTTCATTTCCATGGACGGGAACGAAGGCTCCATCAATGTAACTGTGATCGATTTTCCACATCGCGGCGTACCTGATTGATTGCGGTTTTTACGAGATGAAGCGTCAACGCCCGGAATGCCCAGGCGTGCGCAATGGCAGCGCTGCGGTTCAACCCGGCATGGACTCGCGGCTGAAGGCTTGCACCTCTTGCACCAGGCCTTGTGCGGCCAGCATCACCAGTTGCCGGCCTTTCTCCGCAGAAGCTTGCGCCGGGTCTGACCCCATGCGGCCATCTGGATGACGGGCGCGGAAATCCGCCGCCTCCCGGATCGGGCCCCAGTTGGCGATCTGTGGCGAGTAATCCGCCGATTTAATGGCGTGGGGATAGGCCCATTGGGTCACGGCGATTTCCGACGGCGTCGCATGAATGCCGTGACCGGTGGGGAACTGCTCCCGCGCCAGCTCATTGACCCCTTCCAGGTCCCACCAATTGCACAGCTTCAAGGCGAAACCCGCCGGGCGCCGGGCAAAACTCGCCTCGGCGTAGAGCTCCGAGAACGCCGCTTCAATGGAGGCGATATTGCCGCCGTGGCCGTTGAGGAACAGTATCTTCTCAAACCCGTGGGCAGCCAACGAACGTACCCAGTCACCGATGGCGGCGATGAACGTCGAAGGCCTGAGCGAGATCGTTCCCGGGAACCCGAGGTGATGCTGCGCCATGCCGATGTTGAAGGTCGGGGCAATCAGAATGTCTGCGGCCTGCTGCGCCTGATGGGCGATGATTTCCGGGCACATCCAGTCCGTCCCCAACAAGCCGGTAGGCCCGTGCTGCTCGTTGGAGCCGATCGGGATGACCACGGTACGGCTGCGTTGGAGAAATGTTTCGATTTCGGCCCAGGTCGATAGATGTAAAAGCATCTGCGTTCTCTCTTTGGAAAGGTTCCTTGCGGAACACGATGGGTGTTAAGTTCAAAGCGCCTGTTCAATCTGCACGGGATTCAAGACCCGGTCGCGACGCGCCAGCGGTTTGCTCGCGATGATCACCAACGCGGCGCAGAGAAACACGCAACCGACCGCGACGATGCCAGGGTTCATGCTCGCCGTTGATGTCTTCGCCCAACCGATCACCGCTGGCCCCCAGAAACCGCCGCACAGGCCGATGGTGTTGATCAGGGCGATGCCTCCCGCTGCCGCTTCGCCCTTGATCAACTCGGAGGGCATCGCCCACAAGACCGTGTAGGCCATGAACATCATGGCGATCGCCAGCGTCAGCAGAACCATTGATAGCATCAGGTTCCCATCGGCAGAAGGATACAAAAGTATCAGTACCGCCCCGACGGCTGCCGGGACCGCACAGTGGTAGCGACGCTCGCCGAAACGGTCTGAGCGGCGCCCGATCCAGTACATGCCGGCGCCCGCTGCCACGTAGGGAATGGCCGCGCACCACCCTAACTGCATCATGTCGTGGACACCTTGGGCCTTGAGGATTGCCGGCAACCAGAAGCTCATGGCGTAGATCGAAAAGATGATGCAGAAGTAGGCGCTCGCCAGGATGTAGATCCTGCGATCGCGCAACACCGCCCGGAACGAATGCGCGCCGCCAGGGGCGGTCCCCAGCTCACGCTGCAGCATCTGCTTTTCCTCGCCGCTCAGCCAGCGAGCCTCGGCCGGGTGGTTGCACAGGTAGAAATAGGCAAACACACCGAGCAGGACGCAGGGCAAGCCCTCGATCAGGAACATCCATTGCCACCCGGCAAGCCCACCCACACCTTCGAATGTGGTGATCAGCCAGGCCGAAAGCGGCCCACCGATAATGCCGCCAGCGGGACCGGCGATGAATACGATCGCGATGGCCCGGGCCATGCGCTTGGGGCCGTACCAGCAGGACAGGTAATAGATCATCCCCGGGGCGAATCCAGCTTCGAAGACCCCCAGCAGAAAACGCATGGCATAGAACATCGGCACGTTGCGCACGAACAGCATGCAGGCCGAGGTGATGCCCCATAACACCAGGATGCGACTGAAGGTCTTTCGCGCTCCTACCCGGGGTAGCATCAGGTTGCTGGGCAGTTCGAACAGCACATAGCCCAGGAAGAACACCCCTGCCCCGACACCATAAGCGGCGTCGGACAGCCCGAGGTCGTTTTGCATCTGCAACTTGGCGAAGCCGACATTGATGCGGTCCAGGTAGGCGAAAACGTAGCAAACGAACAGGAGTGGCAACAGGCGCCAATTGAGCTTGCGGTACAACGTTGAAAGGGCTGCGCTGGGTACCGGATTCACGATGGTCGACATGGGCGTCTCCAATTTTCTTGTTGCTCTGACGTGTCGAGGATGTTGCGCCGACGGCCTCAATAGCAGCAAGAGCAACTATGTTCGTGTAACGTTGCTCTATGGGCAACGCAGATTCGAAAGGACAACAGCCATGCGCGAGATCAACCAGCAACGCTTGCGGTATTTTCATGAGGTGCTGACCCACGGATCGATCCGTGGCGCAGCGGACAGCATCAACACCTCTCCCTCGGTGATCACCCGTCAGATCAAGTTGCTGGAAGAGGAATTGGGCGCCAGGCTGTTCGAGCGCCAGGCCCGTGGGGTCCAGCCCACCGAGGCAGCCGCGCACCTGCTGGAGTTCTGGCGCGGCTATCGATCACATCAGGAGAAGCTCGAAGATCAGCTCCAGGCCATCAAGGGGCTGCAACAGGGACACGTGCGGGTGGTCATCAGCGAAGGCTACGTCGATACCCTGGTGGACCACGTGCTCGCACCGTTCTGCAAACAGTACCCCAGGCTCGACGTCAGGCTGGACATACTGCCCGTGGACGATGTCCTGAACGAAATCGCGGAAAATCGCGCGCACATAGGCCTGGCCTACAACCCGCCTCCCCACGCTCACATCGATTACCACGCAACGTCCCGGCAGCCCATCATGCTGCTGGTTCGCCCGGACCATCCGCTGGCCTTGAAAGGGACAATGGCCACCGTCGCCGACTTGCTCCACTGCCCACTGGTGCTGACGCCGCCAAGCTTCGGTATCGGCCACGCGCTGAAGATGCTCGAGTACGCCGAGAAAATCGAGATTCGTCCGGCGCTGGTCAGCAACTCCTTGGCCGCCCTCAAGCGCCTTGTCGCCAGCGGCGAGTTTGCCTCGCTATTGGGCGAAGTGGCGGCCTATCGGGAGATTGCACAAGGCAGCCTCACGGTGGTGGCCGTCGATCATCCTCTGTTCCAGGGGGTCGAGGCGAAACTGCTGGTGAAGTCCGGACGCCCGCTGGCGGCACCTGCCCAAGAGTTGCTGAACTGGATGTTGCAGCGGTTGCCAATGTTCGCGTCCGGCAACCCTGCACAAGAACCCGGTTCAGTCGTTTGAAACCTGCGACTCGGCCCCGGCGAGCCTGAACTCCGACCGCACCGCCTGGACGATACCGCTGATGACATCCGCCACCAGCAACTGCCCCTTCTCTGCGCTCGACCCCAGCGCGGATGACAGCACGCCGCTGGCCGGCACCCATTCGGTTCGGCTCGGGTACATGTCGTAGACCGGGAACTCGGCCGGGCCGTGATCGGGGATTTGGTCCAGGCACACCAGCTCCGGGTGGTAATGCAGCATCATCGACGTCTCGATGACTGCTGCGTGCTCCAGTGCGATGCCCGGAAAACCGTTCGGAAAGACCTTGTCGAGGGTCTGTGACTTCACGAACTCCCAGTGCTCCAGGCGCATGACCTCCAGCCCGGCCTCCGGGCCGATATCCCGCATCGCCAGCTCGATGCCTTCGGTCACGAACCATTGGTTTTCATAGTGACCGATCACCAGGACCAGGCGCTTCACGCCATGGCGATGAAACTCGCGCACGGCATCGCGGACCATGGCGATCAGCGTCGCGCCATCCACGCTGGTGGTGCCGCAGAAGTGCTGCCCGCCTCCACACTTGGGCTGGGATTTATAGCCGTAGGACAAGGCCGGGGCGACCACACCGTCGATCTCCCGTGCCACGTCTTCACTGATTGCACTGGCGAGCAAGGCGTCGGTACCCAAGGGCAGATGGGGCCCGTGCTGCTCCGTGGCGCCGATAGGCAGCAAGACCACTGCGCCTGATCGCACTCGGCGCTCATAGTCCACCCAACTGATGTTATCCATCCGGACAGGGTTCATGGTTCTACTCCTGTGTCGTTGCAAAGCGGCCAAGCCTGGACGCTAGGCTCTGTACCTAGTGGCGCCCAGGCGAAACCCGGTGATGCCGTGCGGGCTTATGCCCGAGGCGGATACCAGGACTCCGGCTCCGGATAATCCCAATCGGCAGGAAAGGCGTAGGTTTCGAAGACCGTGGTGGTGTCGGCCTCGGTGCCGAAGAACGCGAAATGATTCACACCCATCCAGGAGCCGGACTGCACGCATTTGAAACCGCGCCGCTGCAATTCAGCGATACGTTCCTCGAACGGAATGTTGTTGCAGTCATAGGCAACGTGCTGGATCCCTTCGCCGTGTTTTTCCAGGAAGTCGGCGAAAATCGTCGGCCCGGACACCGGCTCCATCAGCTCCCAGACCATGTTTCCGGATTGGGCGAAGCAGACTTTCAGCACAAAATCGGCCGGTTCACCGTGGTACGTCTGGTTCTGGGTGTTTTCCGGGCTGAAGGTGTACACCCGCCATGGACCGATCCCCAGCTTGAGCAAGCCGTCCATGGTGCGTTTGTGATCCCGGGTCACGATCGCGATCTCCACGACGTTGCCCAGGAACGCATCGATCTCGGCGCCGCCGCTCAGCGCAGCCAGCACATTGGTTTGTTCAAGATGAGACATTTGCAATAACCTCTTTAATGATGAATCGTTGCACAGCGCTTACTTGGCCATCACTGACGAGCGAATAACTTCAGTGGGGCGCGAACGGTGCAATACGTAATAAATACCGCCGCCCACGCCAAACCCGGCCAACCAGGACAAATCAATTCCACCCAATGCCATCGCAAGAGGGCCTTGCAGCGATTGAATGGTGCCTACCTGGAATAACCAGGCCGCCAACACCCCGACCGCCAGTGCAAATACCCCTCTCCAGTTCACATCGGTGCAGTTGCTTTCCGAGTGATGGCAGTAGAGCGACTTCAAATCGACCTGGCCCCGGCGAATCAGGAAAAAATCGACCAGGGTGATACCCGCCCACGGACTGATCCACACCACGAAAAACACCATCAGGTTTTCAAAGGCGTGGACAAACTCGCCGGATTGCAGGAACAGATAGAGGATGAACAGCGCCACCAGGCCCGAGACCGTTGAAACCACCCAACGTGGGACGCGCAGGTCCAAGGACAAGGTGGCCAGCGCTGCCGAGTAGATGACCACGATGTTGGTCGCCACCGGGCCATGGAGCAGCACCAGCAGGACCGGCAACGCCATGGTGCCGAAGACCGCAATGATCAGTTGCGCAGGGTCCGAGCCGGCCCCCGCGGAGGCAATCGCCGCGCCCAGGAACGCCAGCCATACGGTGGGCAGGAACATGCCGAGGAACGTCGAGCGGAACACCTGCCCATCGGACAGTTTGCTCTGGGTGAAGCGGGTGTAGTCCGAAGCGTATACCAGCCACGAAATGCCCCAACCGATCCCGATCGCCGTCATGAGACTGCTCATGGCCGATAGCTTGCCGATGCCCTCGACGGTCGAACGCTGCCACTGGATATCCACGTGTGTGAAGGCCAGGCCGGTCATCACCACCATGATCAGCAGGATCACCGGCATGGTGTAGCGCTCGAAGCACTTGATGGCGTTGAACCCCCAGGCAGCGATCCCGACCTGCACGATCATGACGACCAGGGCAATGCCGTACTTGAGCTCCATGCCACCACTGATGCCGATTCTTTCCAGGGCGGCCACCGCAAGGTCCAGCACGATCCATGTGTTGGTCGCCACCCAGCCCATCGGCATCAGCACTTGCATGAGGGTCGGGAGGTAGGCACCACGGCGGCCAAACGCCAGCCGGGACAGCACCATCTGCGGCACTCCCGTGCGGTGTCCCATGATGCAGATGCCGCCGAACAAGGCGGCGCCCAACAGGTTGCCGACCACAATGACCAGCAGGGTTTCGATCAGGCTCAGGCCCAGCTGGATACCGATGGCACCCAATACCCAGTTGATCGGCGCCACGTTCGCCCCTGCCCAGATCCAGAACTGGTCCAGGGGTGTAGAAGTACGATGGCTATCGGGCACGGGCTCGACACCGAGTGCATCATAGTTAGCCTCGTTGATTAAGCTGTTTTCAGATTCGCGACGCGTTGACATTATTATTTTCCTCGCTGACCGGCGACCACCTGTATCGCCCGGATTCATTAAAGCGAGGTCTGCAAGTTTAAGTAATTGACGATAACTAAAGCGTCCTTTAGAAAATTTGCCGCCTTGAGTTTTCCTCAAGCGCGCAAGACTTCCAGACATGAAACTAGCATTTCAGGGCTGAAAATAACGTCTTTTCAAAACAGTCCGAGCAAGAACAATCACTTGTTGAGTTTTATTTGATGTCGTTCAAATAAATATCAATAGTCGAACAACTGAACCCCATGGCCAACTTGTCTCCGTCACTGAGGTAGTTCCACCTTGGTATTAACAGGAAACATGACATGACCACCCTTCTTCACATTGACGCCAGCGCACGATCCGACCGCTCACTGAGCCGTAAACTGTCCCAGGCCTTTGTCGAGGCGTGGCGTGAGCGCGATGCCAACACTCAGGTCATCACCCGTGACGTCGGCCGCAACCCACCGCCCTTCGTGACCGAAGCCTGGATTGCCGCAGTCTTTACCCCCGCAGAGCAGATGACGCCGCAAAAACGTGAGGAAATCCGCCTCTCGGACGAACTGATCGATGAGCTCGACCGCGCCGACGTCATCGTCATCGGCTCCCCGATGTACAACTACGGCATGCCCGCCGCGCTCAAGTCCTGGTTTGACAAGGTGATCCGAATCGGCAAAACCTTCACCTTCGACCTGGAGCGTGGCGACTACCCACTGGAACCGATCATGAGCGGCAAGAAACTGGTCATCCTGTCGTCCCGAGGCGAATTCGGGTTTGGCCCGGGTGGCGTTCGCGAGAACATGAACCACCTGGACACGCACATCCAGACGTGCGCGCACTACCTGGGCGTGAATGAAACCCATGTGATTTCCATCGACTACCAGGAGTTTGCCGACGCTCGCCATGAAGCCTCCATCGCCAATGCCTTCGACGCCGTTCCGGTGCTGGTCCGGCAGATGATCGAGCAGAGACAACACCAGGTGTCGCTGGCTTGAGCGTCCAGCACCGTCGCCTATTCGACAAGGGAGAACACATGATCACCATGTTGCAAACCGCCGAGCGATTGAGGCAAGGCCTGACGACACCCGAAGAGTTGGTCGCCTGCGCATTGGCCGCGGCGAAAGAAGCGCAGCCGGTGTTCATCTCCCTGCTGGAGCAACGCGCCCTCGACGCCGCCCGCGCGTCGACCCGGCGCTGGCAACAAGGCACCCCGTTGAGCGCCTTCGACGGCATTCCCTACGCGGTCAAAGACCTGCTGGACGTTGCCGGCAGCCGGACGACGGCCGGCTCCATCACGCGGGTCGACGCTGAAATCGCCGTCGAGGATGCGGCAGTCATCGCCGCCCTCACCGCGCAGGGCATGATCCCGCTGGGGAAAACCAACCTCGCGGAGTTCGCTTATTCCGGCCTGGGCCTGAACCCGCATTTCGGGACACCGACCTCAGCTGTCGTGGTCGATGAAACCCGCGTGCCCGGCGGCTCCTCCTCCGGTTCGGCCATCGCGGTTCAACGGGGCATCGTCACCAGCGCCATTGGCACGGACACCGCCGGCTCGATCCGCGTCCCGGCGGCGTTCAATGGCGTGGTCGGCTACAAGGCCTCGACAGGCCGATACAGCCAGCAAGGCGTTCACCCCCTCGCTGTCACGCTCGACAGCCTGGGCGCCTTCGCCCACAGCGTGGCTGACTGCGCCGCGCTGGACAGGGCGATGCGCGGGATCAACGACGGGGGTTACCAGGCTGCGAGGCTTTCGGACCTGCGCATTGTGGTCGACGAAGGTGTGTTGTCCGACCCGGCACTGCAACCAGCGGTACGGCAGAACCTTGTCGCCACGATGGAACGGCTGCGCGCCGCCGGGACCCAGGTTGAGTATCGAGCGGTAGCCGCCGTTGCCCGAACCCGTGAACTGATTGCCCGCTCGGGCTGGTTGGGCGCGATAGAAGCCTGGCGCCTGCTGGGCCCGATCGTGGAAAGCCCGCAGGGTGTCCGGATGGACAGACGCGTGCGCGCGCGCCTGCGTGCGGCCAAGGACATCGACTCGGCCACCGAGGCCAGGATCCGACAGTCACGTGAAGCACTGATGGCGGCCATCGAGCATGAGCTCGACGGTGCCTTCCTGGTCATGCCGACGGTCAAGCATGTCGCCCCGCCCATGGCGCCCCTGGAGCAAGACGACGCGCTGTTCGCGGCGGTCAATCTGGAGACCTTGTCACTCACCATGATCGGCAGCCTGCTGGACATGCCGGGGGTCGCCCTCCCATCCGGCCAGGACAGCCTCGGGCTTGCCACCTCAGTGTTGTTCTCGACGACCCGGGATCGCGATGACCCACTGCTCAGCGCATGCCTGGCCATAGAGTCGGCCATGCTCGCGGATGGCCTCAGGTGGTGAGCAACCGTTGATGTCCCGCCAGGTCATTGAGGGCATTGCCCCTGAATGACCTGGCCTCGTCCAGGAGCCATTCCCTGAACAGCACCAGGCTGCGCCGCGGGTTGCCATGGCTGTTCTCGACCAAGTGATAGGTGAACCCCGCCAACACCGGTCCTTCAAGCCGCCGGATCCGCCCGGAACGCAGCTCATCATCAATCAGCACATCGCTGCACAACAAGGGCCCCAGGCCCTGCTCCAACGCATGCAGCGCCAGGGTTTCCTCGCTGTACCAGGAAATACGCAGATCTGCGGCAGCATCGCGCTTGACCCCGGCCAGCCAGGCTGACCACGAGGGGGCTTCGAGTGCCTGGTTCTTCCATTTGAACGCCAGCAGCGGTCGATTAGGGAAATCGTTGATCGTTGCGTTGTGTTCCAGTGGGCAAATGCGCTTGTCCGCGACCGCGATGAACCTGTCTTCGAATAACACCGGCCCGCGCACATCGGCATCGACCGGTCCATATCGGATCGCCAGGTCGACGGTTTCAGCACGCAGATCCACGACTTTTTCCGAGGCGTGGATGGACACCACGATGTTCGGATAAATCTCGTTGAACTTCGCCAGACGCGGCATGAGCCAACGTTCGGCGAAGGCCCGTGTGGTGGACACGTGGATGGCATCGCCCTCCTTTGCCCCGCCCAACAAGGCAAACGCCTGGGCAATCTGGTCGAAACCCTCGCGCAGCAACGGATAGATCGCCTTCCCGGCAGGCGTGAGGGTCACCATCCGGCCTCTTTCCAGGAGCTTCTGCCCCAAGCCTTCTTCCAGCTGGCGCACTTGATGGCTGACCGCGGCGACCGTCACCGAGAGCTCGTTCGCCGCGGCAGAAAAACTCTGGTGCCGTGCGACCGCCTCAAACGCGCGCACGGAATTCAGAGGGGGGATTTTGCGCATGGTTTTCTCCGGACACCCGACGGGTGCTTGCGACGTATTCAGTGTCCTGCCGGCGAGCAACAGGGGCCAGCAGGTTGGCGATCCGTCAGAGGATGCGGTAATGGACGTCCTGGGGCCGCATGCCGTTTACCGCCGTCACGTCCTGGGGGCAGGCGGACAGCACCACAATAGCGTCCATTTCCGCTTTGAGGCAGACATATTGTCCTGGCTTGCTGACAGGCTCGGCAAACTCGATGCGTCCATCTTCGTGCACCGGGACGTTCATGAAGAGGTTCAAGGGGCTCGGCGTATCAGGCGCCAACAGACCGATGGCCTCCAGGGCCAGGAAGAGGTTTTCGTTGCAGCTGGCGTGGTGGCCGACGACGCCCAGTTGAACATAGCGGGTCGGGTCACAGGCGGCGACCAGGGTGTCGTGGATGCCCGGCGTCGTGTCCTCGACCAGCGTCAGGATCCTGCGGCGCTTGTTGGTCAGCAAGCTGTCGCCTTCCCGTGGGTTGAGTTTCAACCAGAAGGGACGACTGTGCTCCATCGACATGGCTTCCTGCAGGTCGCTCGGGTTGAAGGCCCAGGTGTCCACCACCTGTTTGCCATGGGTGTTGATCACCTGGAGGGTCTGCCCCTGCCTCAACCGGAGCGCTACACCCTGCCGCGCTGGCAAGAGAAGCCGCTCACCGGGGGTCATCGAAGTCATCGTGTTCATGTCGCGGTTTTCCTCTGCACTGATGGGCCTGCAATCAAGGAAAACACAGAAGAAAACCTCAAACCAATAATATAAAGTGGCTTCAGTATAAGTTGAATCTATAGGTCAACCCATGCGAATCCGCCAGCTCGAGTGCTTCAGAACCTTGATGATTCACGGCACGATGACCCGCGCTGCGGAGCTCTTGAATATTTCCCAGCCGGCGATCAGCAGCACCATCGCCAACCTGGAACATGAAACCGGCCTCAAACTGTTCGTGCGCAAGGGCGGTCGCCTGCAACCCACCCCTGAAGCCCGGCTGTTCTTCATCGAGGCGGAACGGGCGCTGGAGGCCGTGGAGAAAACCCAGCGTATCGCCAGGGAAATCCGCACGGGCAAGCGCGGTCATCTGGCGATCGCCGCCTACGCCAGCATCTCGATCAGTTTGCTGCCACGCCTGATGGCCGAATTCGCCAGGGAGCGCCCGGGCCTGGAGCTCAAGGTCATCACCCGCAACTCCCAGTCCGTTCGTGAGTTGATCACGACGCAGCAATTCGACCTGGCCATTGCCGAGCTGCCGCTCGACTATCCGACGTCCCGCATGGAGGTGATTGCCTATGAATGCCAGTGCATGATGCCTGCCGATCACCCGCTGGCAGCATTGGACATGATTACCCCGGCGGACCTGGATGGCGTGCCGTTCGTTTCGCTGTTCAAGGGCGACCCCCTCTACCAGCAACTGGCAATGGCGTTTTCGGCGTACGGGTCATCCTGGAACGTGGTGGCCGAGACAGAGTTCTTTGCGACAGCATGCGAACTGGTCCGCTCCGGAATGGGCGTCGGTATGGTCGATCCGGTGGTCAGCCGTCCCTTCGCCCGCGACCTGGTCCTGAAACCCTTCAAGCCCGCCATCAAGTACGAGATTGCCTTGCTGCTGCCTACCCAGGAAGAACCTTCGCAACTGGCCCTTGAGTTTATACGCTTCCTGAAGCAGCACCTGTGACGTCCTAGAGCTTGTGGCTCCCCAATGCCAGATATCGCTCCGGAGCGCTTTTGCGCAGTCGAGCCGCCAGGAACACTCCGGCCAGCAAAGCTGCGGGAATAATCGCGCAGAGGCCATAGGACAAGGTCTGGCTGGCGCCTGTCAGCACATCGAAATGCAGCACCGCGATGATCAGGACCGCCAACAGGACCAGGCAGGATAGCGCGGGAAAGATCCCCCCACGCCAGAGTCCGAGCCTCAGCTCGGGGTGGCTGCGGGAAAAGGCAAATACCGCGGCGGACGTGAGCGCCATCAGCAAGATCACGCACAGCGTGGCCAGGTTGGACAGCCAGGCAAACAACTGCAGGATCGGATCGGCATCCATGGCGGCGAAAATCAGCACCACCACCGCAGAAATCAAGCTCTGCAAGACAGAGCCCATATGGGGACTCTGGTGGACGCGATGAGTCGTCCCCAGTTGGCGCGGCAACAGGCCGTCGCGTCCGATGGCGTAGAAGTAACGGGCGGCTGCGTTGTGAAAGGCCAGCAGCCCGGCATAGATACTGACCATGAACAGCACCCGGATAATCTGGGTCAGGTGTGGGCCGACAAAGTGATCGGACATGCCGTAGATGAAGGTCGTGGGGTCCTGCAAGGCCTGCAGCATCGGCACGATCTTGTCCGCGCCCACACCCACCACCATCGACCAGACCGACAGTGCATAAAACCCGCCGATCAGCAGTACCGAGCAGTAGGTGGCAATCGGGATGGTCCGTTGCGGGTTCCTGGCCTCTTCGCCGTAGATGGTCGTGGCCTCGAAGCCGATGAACGCGGCGAAGCAGAACAGCAAGCCGATCGAGGGTGTGCCGCTGAACACATGGCTGCGATCGAATGCGTCGAGATTGACGCCACTGTCACCGCCCGTGCTGAGGATGGCGAAATCCAGGGTCAGGATCGCCAGGTACTCGGCAATCACGATGACCGACAGCACCCGGGCCGAGAGATCGATCTTGCGATACCCCAGGATCGCGACGCTGGCCATGGCCATGAGCGAATAAGCCCACCAGGGCAGTTCCAGGCCGAACACGCTGGCCATGGTGCCGCTGACCACGCCACCGAACATGCCGTACAGCCCCACCTGGAGGATGTTATAGGCAAACATCGCCAACACCCCTGCCGCGCCACCCGCCAGTCCACCCAGGCCGCGGGAGGTGAATGCATAGAAACCACCGGCATTGGTGACGTGCCGGGACATGGTGGTGTAACCCACCGAGAACATCAGCAACACCAGCAGAGCCAGGATCAGCAACGCCGGTGTACCGGCACCGTTGCCCAGCATGATGCCAATGGGAAAACCACCGGCGATGACACTCAACGGACTCGCCGCCGACACTACGAAGAAAATGATGAAACCGACACCCAGGGCACCACGCTTGAGCTCCGTGGAGCTGTTGACCGGGAGAGATACACTCATGTGCTTGACCTTTCTGTATGAGGCAGTCGCTGTGGGATCGATGCAGTCATCCGTCCACCGGCACCGAATGGCTTATTGTTTTTGTTGCACGCCGGGTTCGATCCTATGCCTGCCCATCCATGTCGCACTAACCCAAATCGGTCATCAGACTGTTCTTCCCATGAAAATCCCGGGCGCCCCTTCAGCCCCACAGAAACTGTGGCGAGGGGATTTATCCCCGCTGGGCTGCGTAGCAGCCCCCATAAAGCCAGTTGCAGTTAGCTGACACTCCACAATGGCGGGATCTGGGGCTGCTACGCAGCCCAGCGGGGATAAATCCCCTCGCCACAGGGGTTGTGTTGCTCAGGCGAGGGCGCAATCGGGAATGGCTGCGCGCTGGGTATGGGACGGCAACTCTGCGAACAGTTCCTGGTACTCCGCCGCGAAGTGGCTCAGGTGATAAAAGCCCCACTGGGCAGCGGCATCGCCAATCGACAGATGCGACGCCTGGGTGGACATCAAGGTGCGGCGCACACCGTTCAGCCTGACGGAGCGCAGATAGTTCAGCGGCGTCGTCTCGGCCACCGCACGGAAGCTGTTCTGCACGGTACGCCGACTCACCTGCAAGCGCTGGCACAACTCGTCCACGCTGGGCACGTTGTTCATTTCGGCAGTGGTCAGACGGTGGCATTTCTCGACAATGAAGCTACGGGTGGAGCTCGTGGTGCGTTGGTACTTGTCGCAGGCCGGATCGGTCATGAGCTGCAGCATCTCGCCGAGCATCGCCTGTTCCAGCTCCTGTTCCCACACATTGTCGAGCTCTTCGTTCACCAGGGCCTGGGAGAATATCGCCAGCAACCGCCGACGCGCCTGCGCGAAGTGCGGCGTGGAAACCCTGATCACCGGTTGACGCAGCAGTTGGCTGATTTCCTTTGCCGAAGCCGTTTGCGCCAGCGCCTGCTCGAACAATTCCCGTTCGAAGGTGATGGACAGCAGCTCCATGCCCATCGGCATATGGAACATGAACTCTTCTCCACCGTGGAGAAAGAACAGGCTGCTGTCATCCACCTCGCGCCCTTGCATCCGAATCGCGCCAGGGACATTGATCGGCACTGCAAAACACATTTTGCCGCGGGGGGCCACGCCGTGCTGCACGACGCGCTGGTTGATCTGCTCACGAAAGATATGGCAATGGGCGGTGGTCAGCTGCATGAGCGTACTTTCGGCCGAACCGGCGGTGAGCTGGTTGTAGTCCTGACTCCACTCCTGAACGGTAGCGGCATGGAGGTGGACGTCGCGAAAGTGGTTTATGTGAACATTTCTCATAATATGCGAAAGCCTCTCAAATATTATTGTTCTTATCCTGCCTTCTTGACCGATATTCGCACATTAAAGGAATTTAGCAAAATTCCATAGCGGAATATCACTCGCCACCTTCAGCGCAATTTACCCATGTGCCGATTCGGGCTACCGCCTGGAGACGCGGGCTAGAGATGATCGGCACACTCCAACCGACATCCAGAGAGACCGTCATGAGTGAAGCCAAACTTGAATCCCTCCACTTCGCGGATGCCCCGCGGATTATTTCCAGCACCCTCCCCGGTCCCATGACCCGCGAGGCCCTGGCGTTGTCGGCGCGTACCGAGTCCATGGCCCGCGGCGGCGGACGCATGCCGGTGGCCATGGACCGGGCGTTCGGCGCGACCTTCAAGGACCCGGACGGCAACACCTACATCGACCTGTCCGCCGGCGTGGGCGTCAGCAGCGTGGGCCGTTGCCACCCGAAAGTGGTGCAGGCCATCCGCGAACAGTCCGAAGTGCTGATGCATGCCCTGGAAATCAACAGCACCCGACGCACCGAGCTGGCAGCCAAGATATCCGAGATCGCGCCCGATGGCTTGCGCGGCGATTGCACCACATTCTTTACCCAAAGCGGCAGCGATGCATTGGAGGCCGCGGTCAAGTTCGCCAAGCGCATCACCGGGCGGCACCAGATCATCGCCTTCCATGGAGGCTACCACGGCGTCTGGAACGCATCAGGCGCGCTGACCACAGGTACGGCCTACCGCAAGGGCTATGGCGCCATGATGGGGGGCGTCATTCACGCCCCCTACCCTTACGCCTACCGCTTCCCGTTCGACACCACCCACAAAAGCGCCGAGCAGATCGCCGGCGATTACGTCGACTACTTGCTGAACACCCCCTACACCGCCGCCGATGACGTCGCCGCCGTGATCGTCGAGCCGGTGCAGGGCGAAGGCGGCTATGTGCCCCCTTCACCCGAGTTCCTGCAGCTCCTGCGCAAGGCCTGCGACCGCAGCGGCGCGCTGCTGATCGTCGACGAAGTACAGTCCGGCGCCGGCCGTACCGGCAAAATGTGGGCGGTCGAGCACTCGGGCGTCAAGCCCGACATGCTGACGTTCGGCAAAGGCATCGGCAGCGACCTGCCCATGGCGGGCCTGATCATGCGCTCGGACCTGGCTGCCGCGATTCCTGACGGCTCGGTGCCCAACACCTTCGCTGCCAACTCGTTGTCCGCCGCCGTGGCGCTGACCAACATCAGCATCCTGCAGGATCCGGAGCTCGATCTGCTCAACCGTGCGCACACCCTGGGGCTGGAAGCGCAGAAGCGTATCCGTGGCTTTAACAGCCCGTTCGTGGGTGAGGTGCGCGGCCGCGGCCTGATGATCGGCATCGAACTGGTTGAAGACCCGGCCACCAAGGCACCGCTGGAAGGCGCCAAGATCGGCCAACTCATGGGCTACCTGCTGAACCACGGCGTGCTGATGATCCCCTGCGGTCGCTACAGCAACGTGATGCGTGTCATGCCTTCGCTGACGATCTCGCGCTCGCTGTTCTTCAAGGCGCTGGACATCTTCGGCGACGCCCTGGCCTCGCTCAAGGCATGAAACGGGTCTACCTGACCACTGCACAACATTCATGGATCCAAACATGACACAGCATCTGAATCACTTCATCGAAGGCGGCTCCTTCGAGGCCTCCGACGGCCGTCGAACGAACCTCATCAACCCCGTGACGGAACAGATCTACGGCAGCGCCGCGCGCGGTACGGCCGAGGACGTGAACCGCGCCGTGGCGGCCGCCCGCAAGCAGCTTGAAGGCGGCGCCTGGAGCCAGCTCGACGGTGCCCAGCGCGGCCGGTTGCTGCTGAAACTGGCGGACCTGGTGGAGCGCGATACCGACCTGCTCGCCGACATGGACGCCGACGCCATCGGTCGCTCGCCGATCGAACCGCGTCGCCTGGACATCCCCAACGTGCTCGCCAACCTGCGTGCCGCCGCCGGTTGGGCCAATCAGCTCGAAGGTCGCACCATTCCCTCCGGTGGCTACTTTGGCACCAAGACCCTTTCCTACACCGTACGCGAGCCGGTGGGCGTGGTCGGGGCCATCGTGCCCTGGAATTCGCCGCTGATGATCACGGTCTGGAAACTCGCCGCCTTGCTGGCGGCCGGTTGCACCGTGGTGATCAAACCGTCGGAAGAAACGCCGCAGTCCGCCCTGCACTTGGCGGCCCTGGCCCAGGAAGCGGGCTTTCCCGACGGCGTGATCAACGTGGTCACCGGTTACGGCAATGAAGTCGGCCGAGCCCTGTGCGAGCACCCGGATGTCGCCAAGATCAGCTTCACCGGCAGCCCCGAGGCCGGACGCGAGATCCAGCGCACCTCCGGTGTGTTGTTCAAGCGCGTGGCACTGGAGCTGGGCGGCAAGAGCCCGCAGATTGTCTTCGACGACGCCTCCTTCGACGATGCGCTGTTTGGTTGCACCCTCGGCCTGTTCGCCAACCAGGGCCAGGTCTGTGCCGCCGGTTCGCGCATCCTGGTCCAGCGCAGCCTCGCAGAGCGCTTCGCCGCGGCGCTTGCCAACGCTGCGTGTGCCGTCAAGGTGGGTGACCCTCGGCAGCCCGACGTGCAGATGGGGCCGGTGGCCAAGAAAGCGCAGTTCGATCGGGTCAACCGTTACATCCAACTGGGCATCGATCAAGGCGCTACGCTGCTGGCCGGCGGTGTATCGCACCCTGAGCAGGGTTGGTTCGTGCGGCCGACGATCTTCGCCAATGCCCGCAATGACATGTCTATTGCCCGGGACGAGATTTTCGGCCCGGTCGGCACGGTGATTGCCTTCGATACTGAGGAAGAAGCTGTCGCATTGGCCAACGATTCCAGCTACGGCCTCGCGGCCACGGTGTGGACGAGCGACCTGGTGCGAGCCCATCGCGTGGCCGCAGCGGTGAAGGCCGGTGCCGTAGGCATCAACTGCTGGAGCCCGCTGGACGCCAACCTGCCCTGGGGCGGCGTCAAGGACAGCGGTATTGGCCGTGAAGGAGGGTTCAGCGGCGCACTGGCCTACACCGAGGAGAAGGTCATTACCGTACTGCTACCGGCCTGAGAACAATATTGCACTGAGCTAACTACCCTCCAAACCCTGAGAGGTGTCGAGGGTGGTGGTTCAAGTGCGTTCCCGATGTCTTTGACGATTGATGAGGCGACTGCGATGAACACCACAAATCAAGAGATAATTGATCGGTATCCGACGTCCCTGTTGCTGTTGCACTGGGTACGCGCCGTGCTCGTAGCCGGCCTCCTCTGGGCAGGCTGGCACATGACCGGGATGAATGACGAAGTGGCAAGCAAGTACGAGCTCTATTACCCCTGGCACAAATCCTTCGGGGTGTTGACGTTCCTGGTGGTGCTGGTCCAGATCGCCCTGCGCTACATGACGCCCAGGTTGCCGAGGCCGCTGCACACGCTGACCGGCCCTGAGCAGGTGATGTCAAACCTGGTGCAACGGGTCATGTATGGGCTTCTGGTGATCGTGCCGTTGATGGGTTACTCCATGTCGAGCACCTACACGATGAGCGACGGGGTGTTCTTTTTCGGGGTCAACCTCCCGGAGCTGCTCCCGAAAAATGACGATTGGTTCGTCGTGTTCCAATGGCTGCACAAAGTACTGGCCTATACCCTGCTCGTCCTGATTCTGCTGCACATCGCCGGCGCCCTCAAGCATCGGTTCCTCGACCGGGATCCGCACAAAGACGTGCTGCGTCGCATGCTGTAATTGAATGAGGCGTGGACGCAAAACGCCCACGCTTCATCTCTCGGTGTGGAGGCAGTTGTCAAAAGTCCTGCCGGATCGTTTTCATGTGCATATCCCGAAGTTTCAGAAAGTGACCCAGGCAATGAACTGGAAGTAGGTGTTCGTCGATGCGCTGCCACTCTGCAGGCCACCGTTTCCAAGCCACTTGTCCGGCTTGTAGAAACCAATGAGCGGCGACAGCGTGAGGTTGTCCGTCACCATCCAATCCAGAAACAGATCGAACTCGCGAGCGCTGTAGTCCCGCTCCTGTCGATCGGAAAGCTGGTGGAAGTCGAAGACCATTGCGTTGAGGGTCAATTTGTCGGTCGGTTTGACCGAAAGAAGCACATCCTGGGTCTGCATGTTCGAGGTGACCGAGCCGGCGTAATTCACCGCAACCTCACCTTGATAGCGTTTGCGATAGCCGCCCTGGAACAGGAAGTCCCAGCCCTCGGAATAGCGTGCATAGCGGTAGCTGACCGTCGGTTGCCACTTGACGTCGGCGAAGGTGTAGCCGACGTCGAAGAACATCGCTCGCTGCGACCCCGAACGCTTTTCCTGTCGCGCCACCTCGAAGGCGAAATCGGCATTCTCGATGCCGGCGTTGCCCTGGCCACGGATGCTGTAGATGTCCATGCCCTTGCGCTCAAGCCGATCCGCGAAGGCATAGCGCTTTTCGACGTCCAGGCCGTGCACGTAAGTCGAACCGATCGAACCGATGGGCGTGGTGTAGTCGACAGTGGCTGCGGCCACTTCGGTCTTGGACTGACCGGGGTTATCCGATTTCAACCACAGCAGGCTACCGTGCAGTCCCTCGGTGCCGCCCAGCTTCAAGACGGCGGTGTTGCCGAACGCCAACCGCGGGCCGAGGTAAAAGGCACCGCCGCGATTGAACCGGCCATCCGCAACGCCTTCGATGGGGTTGAAGGCCTTACCCGGGGCAAAACCATCATCGGTAATCAGGAACCCGTCCACCGTGACGAGCTGGCGGCCGAAAGAGAAATCGACGCCATCCTGGCCCAACGCGGGAACCAGATCGCCCGACTTCCAGCCCAGGTAGGCGTCCTCTACGGCGGTTCTTCGCTCAGTGCCGTCGGTGAGCGCTCCGGGGTCTCCATCGCCCCATGATCCGGTGCTGATCAGGCTGAATCCGCCGTACACCGAACCGGCAGCGATCTTGTCCGTCGTGCCGCTCAGGCCGTATTTGGCGAAGCCTTCCTGCCAGCGCATGCTGCCGGGCTCTTTTTCCGGGTCTGCGATGTAGTTTTCCTGGCTGCCGAACCAGCCAAAGCCGGCCCACAGGTCGGCGTTCAGCACGGTGGTGCCATCGCCTTCGTTATAGAGCTCGTAGCCGTGAGCCTGCGGCTCGAATGTACAGAGTGCGACCAATGAAAGCATGGGGGCATAGATGGGGGTGCGCATGACGTCTCTCCTGTTTTTATATTTATGAGGCGAGACGGGAGTGTTTCGGCTTGGGTTGCGCAAGCGGTAACCCAAATCAGCAAGTACCACGGGCCGCTCGTCCTCGACGTCAGTCGCAACCCCAACCGTGGCGAGGGAGCTTGCTCCCGCTCGACTGCGCAGCAGGCCCAGAAACAGGGCCACTTCGCGCCCCAGCGGGAGCAAGCTCCCTCGCCACAGTGATGGGTAGAAACAGCTTTCGGGCTTGAGAAGTTGCCGTTTTGGGTTACGGCTCCGGTCCATGCCGCTCTTATGCTGGCCCCATAAGAACGCATAAGAACGAGGCCCACGTCATGACCCCCACGCCATCCTTTCCGTCATTCCGTCAGGGGCTTCGCCTGCTGACCATCGTCGCCTGCGGCGTCCTTCCCGCCGTTGCGACGGCCCACCATTCGTTCGCGATTTTCGACCAGACCAGGACGATCACCGTCAAGGGCGTCGTCGAGCGCTTTGCCTGGACCAACCCTCATATCGCGATCTACCTCGATGTCCCCGGCCCGCCACCGCAGAAAATCAAGATCGAAACCGGCAGCGTCAACGCATTGAGCCGCACGGGCTGGACGGCGGACTCGATCAAGGCCGGCGAGAACGCCGAGGTCACCTACAAGCCGCTGAAGAACGGTGATCCTGGTGGGTTGCTGGTGGAAATCAAGATCGGTGACGTCGTGCTCACGGGCGGTGGATGAGTCCGCTCGCTCCCCTGCTTCATTGGGTACTCGATGGCACAAACCAACAGGGTGGAGACGCTTGAATGAAACCGACACGAACCTTGAATCCGGCAATGATTTTCCTGGGCATCGCCCTCATGACATTCGCCGGGCTGAGCATGGCGACAACGCCCAAACAAGGCGCAGCCAAGGCACCCGACATCAGCGGCACCTGGGAAAGAACCCCGGACGACTGGTTCGGCGAGAACCCGGACGATCCGGTGCATCCGGGCGGACCGATGGACCTGAAGGAGCCCTACGCCCGTCAGTATGCCGAGCTGAAAAAGAAGGAAGCCGCGGCGAACGAAGCCGGCACGCCCCTGGCCACCACCAGCGCCCGATGCCTGCCGGAGGGGATGCCGGTGTTGATGGCGGCGCTCTTCCCGATCCAGATCATCTACGACGATAAACAAGTGGTGGTCCTGGGCGAGTACCTCCAGCAGGTGCGGCGGATTTTCCTGAACGAAGCGATGCCGCCGAAGGAGAAGCTGGACCCGACCTATCAAGGCCATTCGCGCGGCCACTGGGAAGGCGGCACCCTTGTCGTGGAAACCCTGGGCGTGCGCACCGATGACGTGGCGTTCTACGGCGTTCCCCACAGCAAGGACATGAAGATCACCGAACGTTTGCGGCTGACCGCGCCGGATCATCTGGAAGACCAGGTGTTGATCGAAGATCCGCAGGTGCTCAACACACCTTATCGCTTCACGTTCGAATACAAGCGCTCCGACTACCGCATCCAAGAATACGTCTGTGAGAACAACCAGATCGTGATCGACAGCGAGGGCAAGACGAGCCTGCGCCGTGAATGACGCCACATTCCCCTCGATAACCTTTTGGAGTCACCGGATGGAACGACTGATGCCCTTCGACATCCTGCGGCCAACGTTGCAGGGCGCCCTTGTGTCGCTGCTCCTGCTGTCGAGCGCGTTCGCAGAGGTGCCCAGGATGCCCACCGTGGTGCCAGTGCCGCCTTCAGGCAAGCCACCGCTCTCGTCGGCCAACGCCCAGGGTACCGAATACAGCGACCTCAACCGGTATGGCTACGTCGAGGAAGAGTTTTACCTGCAAGGCGTGGCGCCGGCCATTACCGCAGCGGGTAAAAGCCTCTTCGAGGCGCCCTACACCACGCGCATCCTGGTCCGTAAACCAGCGGACCCGGCGCGCTTCAATGGCACGGTGGTGATCGAGCCGTTCAGTTGGTTCGGCGAGCGCGGCGCCGGCTGGATCCTGACCCGTGATTACCTGTTGCGTCGCGGCTACGCCTACGTCGGCTACACCTTGAACCTCAACAAGCCGCCAGTGGACCCCAAGTTCATCTCCGAGACCCCGGCCGCCGAGGCCGAGCAGATCGCCCAGTACGGACGCATCGTCAATTTCGAGTTCATGCGCCGCTTCGACTATGCACGCTATGCACCACTGGGCAGCTATTACGACCCGCAACGCTTCACCCGCGGCAACGGGCCCGATCCATTCGTGCCGCAGTCCCAGGGCATCGGCGCGCAGCTGGCGTTGCTGCTGAAGACCCATTCGGCGCAAGGCCCGTTGGCGAACCTCGACGTGCATCGGGTCTACGTCAACAGCTGGGCCGTGACCGCGCAAGTCTGGATGGACTACCTCGACCAGGGCCGGCACCAGCAATGGCGCATGCCCGACGCGACGCCGCTGATCGACGGTTATATGACCGGTCGCATGGCCTATGGCGAGGTCGGCGGCGACGTTATCCGCGTGCCACGCCAGATGCCTGCCGGCGTGCCGTTCGTGACCGTCTACAGCCAGTCCGAACTGATGCACGACGTGCTCGAAGGCATCGACCTGCCGCCCGACACCGACAGCCCGCAACTACGTTATTACGAAGTGACCGGCATGCCGCACCTGCGCTTGGCCGACCTCGGCACGGAGCATACCGAACACGTCGCGGCGGACATCGGCAAAGGCGACGACCCACAGTGCCGGACACTGTACGACGAGCCGGCAGAATTGGTGGTCTCGGCACTGCTGGATGACATGGACCAATGGGTGCGCGACGGCAAGCCGATGCCCAAGGCCCCCCGCGTGCTACGCGAGGGCAAGACCGTCGTGCGCGACTCCGTTACCGGCAACCTGCAAGGCGGCGTGCGTCCGCCGTGGGTGCAAGTGCCCAGCGCGACCTACCTCACGGACCAGGAAACCAACTGCGGCCTGATCTACGACACCAAGGTGCCCTACGCCAAGGACCGGCTCGGGCAGCGCTATGGCAGCTTCGGCAACTACGAACGGCAGTTCGAGGACGCCAAGGCCATTTCGATCAAGGAAGGCTATCTCCTCCCGGAAGATGCGCCGGGCCTGCGTCCGATCGCCAAACCCCAAGACTTCTAACCCACAGTGGGAGAAAGCACATGTCATCAGCACCGATCATTGACTGGCTCTACGCCACACCGGTGAGCACCGCCATCAGGGACATGCTCTGGGTCGTGCCCACGGTCCAGTCCATTCATATCGTGGCCATCGCGGTGATCTTCGGCTCCGCCGTCATCTCCGACCTTCGGCTGGCCGGTGTGTTCGCCACGGACGAGCCCACGCGCGGCGTCATCCGTCGCTATTACCCGTGGATGCGCAATGCACTCATCGTCCTGCTCCTGACGGGGTTGGTCATGACCATCGGCGAGCCGGACCGGGTGCTCGTCAACTCGACGTTCTGGCTGAAGATGGCCTTGGTGGTCAGTGCGTTCACCCTGGCCTGGTGGGTCCGACGCCCGTTGCTGCGCCCTGCCGATCCGGCTCACGGCGAAGGCACGGACGGCTTGGTCAAGACGCTGGCCTGGCTGTCGATCGCCTTGTGGTGCGTGGTGATCTTCTGCGGCCGCTGGATCGCCTACACGATCTAACGGCGCGCATCTTCAACATACGCTCTCAGGTATTTGCCATGGACATTCAATCGAACCTGCAAGCCCTCGAGGCCACCGCTGTCGCCTCCCTGATCAGAGAGTCGGGCTTCGCCTTTCCAACCCTCGAATCGGTGCACGTCATCGGCATCGCCCTCGTGTTCGGGACCATCGCCGTGGTGGACTTGCGCCTGCTCGGCATCGCGTCCCATCGCCGCAGCGCGCTAAGGCTGATCCAGGAACTGTTGCCGTACACCTGGGTCGCCTTCGCGGCATGCGTGATCACGGGGCTGCTCATGTTCGTCTCCAACGCCTCCACCTATGTCCAGAACCCGGTTTTCTGGGCAAAGATGGGGCTGTTGCTGCTGGCGGGCCTCAACATGGGGATCTTCCACCTGGGAGTCTTTCGCCGGATCGGCGAATGGGACACGACGCTGCCGCCCCCCGGCCGTGCCCGTGTCGCCGGCTTCGGTTCGATGGTGCTGTGGGCAGGCGTGATCTGCCTTGGCCGCTGGATCGCGTTTTTCTGATGGCGCGCCTACTGCCACGCTGGCCTCGGCCCACCACAGGCCTGCCCGGCGGCGACCACGGCGAAGCAGCCAATGTGGTGCGCCCGGTGTCCGGTCGGTGGGAGTCCTTGGCGATGCTGTTGGCGACCCTGGCGGTCATCGCCGGCGTGGCCGGTTATGTACTGCTGCGCCCCCAGGCAGTCGGCCCGCCCACTGCATTGAGCTGGCAGGTGCGATCCTTCGATGGCCTGGGTACGGTCGATCAGGCCATTCATAGCGCGCTGTTGCCTGCCGGTGAAGAGATCATCTGGTTCAACAACGATACCGGCGGCTGGATCACCCTGGAGCATGCCCAGGAGCTGGTGCTGCCACCGTTCTACCGCGACGCATTCTGGAAGAAAAACGGCCAGGTGCACTGGCAATTGATTCTGCCTGGCACCCACCAGCCCCACAGCCTTTCCGGCGACCAGCACATTGACGACGCGCCCCCTGCGGACAAGAGCGTCAGCGAGGTCTCGCAAGCCACCCTGGGCCAGGGCGCCACGGTCTACTACGGCTCCGGCGGCAGCGTGCCGGGCCAGAGCGCCTATCTGCTGGTGATCGGGCACGCCCATGCCGGTGTCATGTGGGCCAACCAGGCGACGATCTGGGTCCATCGGGACCCGAACGCCCCCTACCCCGGCATCGTCAAGCCCGAATCGCTGGTCAGCAAGGGTTGGCGCCAGGTCATTCCCTATGACGGCGCCCGCGAAGTCGAACGCGTAAAAGGAACCCAGCCATGACCGTCCCTGCAAAACACCGCGCACCGCTGCGCCGCTGGTTCGCGCTGCTGATGCTGATACCCGCCCTCCTGCTCCTCGGCCAGGCACACGCCGAGGGCAAGAAGCTCAAGGTCGGCGTCACCCTGCATCCCTACTACAGCTTCGTGGCAAACATCGTCGGCGATCGGGCGGAGGTCGTTGCGCTCATTCCGGCGGAGGCGAACCCACACAACTACCAGCCGCAACCCGCCGACATCACCCGCGCGATGAGCCTCGATGCGCTGGTCGTCAATGGCATCGGCCACGACCAATGGGCCTTCCAGATCGTCAAGGCCGCCGGGCGCAGCGAGAACCTGCCGATCATCCAGGCCAACGCCACCGTTGCCCTCATCCCCATCGGCGGCGACCAGGGCGGTGCCAAGGTGGTCAACCCGCATACCTTCGTCTCCACCACCGCGGCGATACAACAGGTGTTCGAGATCGCTCGCCGCTTGGGCGAACTGGACCCGGACAACGCCGCGGCCTATCGACACAACGCTCTGGCCTATGCCGGGCGTATCCGTGCGCTGCGGGCGCGCTTCATGACGCGGTTTGCCAACCTGGACCTGTCTTCGTTCCGATGCGCCACCACCCATGCCGGCTACGACTACCTGATGCAGGAGTTCGGCCTGTTCGTGAGCGCCGTCATCGAGCCGCGTCACGGCGTTGCGCCGACCGCGCGGCAGCTGGCCAATACCATCGACGCGATCAAGAAAGCCAACGTCCGCGTGCTGTTCGCCGAGAAGTACTTTTCCATCGACCTGGCCAAACCTATCGAGGCGGCGACCGGCGTCAGGGTCTTCGCCCTGTCCCATATCACCGGCAGCCGCTACAGCGCCGACGAATTCGAGGTGGCGATGAGCGAGAACCTCGAGACCCTGGCCGAGGCCGTCGAGTTCACACAACAACAATGAAGGAGGAACCAGCGATGCGCGGACCCGCCGTGGTGTTCGACAACGTTTCACTGCAACTGGGCGGTACGCGAGTGCTCGACGCCGTGAGCTTCCGGATCGAGGCCGGTGCCCTCCATTGCCTGGTCGGTCCGAACGGCGGCGGCAAGACCTCCCTGGTGCGCGCGCTGCTGGGACAAATGCCGCACTCCGGGGCCATCCGCTTTGAAGGCGGGCTCTCCAGGCCGTTGGGGTATGTCCCGCAATTGCTGGATTTCGACCGCAACGTGCCGATGACCGTCAACGATGTCATGGCCCTGCTCGGCCAACGCCGGCCGGCGTTCCTGGGTTCGGCCCGCGCTACCCGGGCGGCCACTGCCTGGGCCCTGGAGCGTACCGGCGTCGCCGGAATGGGCAGCAAACCCTTTGGCAGCCTGTCCGGTGGCGAACGCCAGCGTGTGCTGCTGGCCCAGGCGATCACCCCGGTGCCGTGGCTGCTGATCCTCGACGAACCGACCGCCGGCATCGATGAAGCGGGCGTTCTCCTGGTGGAAGCGCTGGTGGCCGAGCTGCACCAGAGCGGCGTCACCATCCTCTGGATCAACCATGACCTGGGCCAGGTCAGGCGCATTGCGCAGTCGGTCACCGGCATCAACCAGCGGGTGATATTCGATGGCCCGCCCCATCAGGTCGCCCAGCATCTGGAGAGCAGCCGATGAACGCCTTCTACACGTTCATCCGCGACCACCTCCAGGCACTTGCCGCGAACCACCTGCTGCCGCAGCCGTTCGAATACGAGTTCGTGATCAACGCGCTGCTCTGCGCACTGCTCATCGGGCCGTTGCTGGGTGTGTTGGGTTCCATGGTGATGATCAAGCGCATGGCCTTCTTCAGCCAGGCGGTGGGCAATGCGGCGATGACTGGCGTGGCCATTGGCGTGCTGATCGGCGAATCCTACACCTCCCCCTACCTGTCGATGTTCGGTTTCTGCGTGCTGTTCGCCCTGACATTGAAGTACACCCAGCATCGCACCACCCTGTCCAACGACACGCTGATCGGCGTGTTCCTGTCGATCTCGCTGGCGGTCGGCGCCTCGTTGCTGTTGTTCGTGTCGGCGAAGATCAACACCCATGTGATGGAAAGCGTACTGTTCGGCTCCATCCTGGCGGTGGACCACACCGACATGAACGTGCTGCTGATCGTCACGGCGACCTGTGCCCTGGTCGGATTGCCGCTGTACAACAGCATTCTGCTGGCGAGCCTCAACCCGAGCCTGGCCCATGCCCGCGGCGTGCCGGTGCGTGTCGTCGAATACCTGTTCGTCGTGCTCGTCACCCTGGTGACGGTCGCCTGCCTGAAGATCATCGGCGCCGTGCTGGTGGAAGCCCTGTTGCTGATACCGGCGGCGGCCGCACGCAACGTCAGCCGTTCACTCCCGGGGCTGGTCACCCTTACCATCCTGATTGCAACGTTTGCCTGCGTGGTCGGCATCCTCGCACCGATGCAATACCAGATCCCCGTGCCCACCGGCGGTGCCATCGTGATCGTCGCCGCCCTGGTGTTCGTCGTGACCGCCGTCATCCGCGCCTCCACGTCCCGATTCAGGGGGGCCAGCGTATGAAGCCGCTCAGCCTGTCACGTCGATCCTGGCTGGTGGTGCTGGCACTGCTGCTGGGCAGCCAGCTCAATGCCTTCGCCGGTCCCCGGGTGCTGGTCGCACTGCCCGGCGTGCACGCGCTCACCTCGGCGCTCAGCGAGGGTACGAGCATCGAGGTGGTCCGTATTCCATCGGACGCTGCCGTGCCCATGGAAAGCCAGGCCAATGCGCTGTCGCGCCTGGATGCCAAGGTGTTCCAGCAGGCCGACGCGGTGATCACCCTGAGCAGCCTCTGGCGCGCCGATCCGTTGTTTGCGGCGGCCCGTCGCCACAACCTGCGGATCATCGAAATCGATGCCTCGCGCTCCTGGGACCCGATCAAGCCCGGCGTGGCGGTGGTCCGTACACCGGCGAACGACGTGCCCTGGGCCGGTCCGCGTGATGTCGGTGTCGGCCCGTCGCCCTATGCCTGGCTCGGCCCCGTCAACGCCATGCGCATGGCGGCGCTGATCAGCGCCGACCTGGTGCGCCTGTCCCCCGCCGATGCGCCTCGGATCACTCGCAACCTCGCCACGCTGGAGGACCGATTGCGCCGGCTCAAGGCCGAATACGGCGCCCGGCTGATGGAACTGCCGGATCCACGGGTGCTGTCGCTGGCCAACGAATTCATCTACCTGTTCGGCGAGTTCGACATCTTTGTCGATGGCTGGTTTGTCCGGCAGGACATCGACTGGAGCGACGACGACCGTGCCGCACTGACCCGATACCTGCGCGAGCGCGACATCCACGTGGTCGTCCACAAATGGGCACCGGACGCCAGGATCGCCAAGGCCATCGAGGATGGCGGCGCTCGGTTGCTGATCCTGGACGCGGGCAACCCGGGCCTGTTCGCCGACGCGGCCAACGGGTACGAGGCGCTCCTGCGCTCGAACCTGGACGCACTGCTGGCCGCCTTCGCCTCCCCAATAATCAAGCCGACCGTGGAGTCCTTATGAAACCCCTTTGCTCAGTACATCGGCTATCGATGGCAGGTGCCCTGCTGTTCTGCCAGACGGCCTTCGCCCATGCGCCTGTTTTCGACTGCTACATCGACAGCGATGACTGGGTGAAGTGCGAGGCCGGCTTCACCGACGGCAGTTCCGCCGCCGGCCGGAAAATCCATGTCCGGGACATGAGCGACAAGGTGCTGCTCGAAGGCGCCGTCGGCCAGGACAATACCTACCGCTTCCAACCCCCGAGCGAAAACTACTCGGTGCTGTTCCTCGGCGGCGACGGCCATGACGTCACGATCCAGTCCTCAGACATCTCAAAGTGAAACCGCCCATGATCAACAAGAGAACACTGCTCCAGGCCCTCGCTGCGGCCTCCCTCTGCCTGACCGGCGTCGCACAGGCGCATTTCCAGATGCTCTATGTCGAAGAAACGGCGTTGCAGCGTGGGGACCAACTGGAGTTCGCGGTCGTCTTCACCCACCCCTTCGCCGGCGGCCCCACCATGGCCATGGGTGAGCCGCGCATTTTCAGCCACACCAGTTCGCTGGGCGGGGAGAAAACAGACTTGCTCAAGTACTTGCGCCCCATCGAATGGCACACCCGCGATAATCGGGCGGCCGCCTATCGCGCGACGATTCCACGGGAGCTGATGCGTTCGATGGGCGACCATGTCTTCGTGCTCGAACCCGAGCCGTACCTGGAAGCCGAGGAAGACCTGTACATCCAGCAGTTCACCAAGCTGATCGTCAATGTCGGCGGCGTGCCCGGCCAATGGGCCGAGCCCCAGGGCTTGCCGGTGGAGATCCAGCCCCTGAGCAAGCCCTATGCAAACTGGACCGGCGGCGTATTCCGCGCCCGGGTGCTGGCCGACGGTAAGCCCGTCCCGAACGCCAGGGTCGAAATCGAATACCTCAACCACGCCACCGACTTCGAGAACAATGCCTTTGGTCCGCAAGCCTATGTCACGGCTCCGCAACCATCCTTCAACGTGCTGAGCACCTACGCCGATGCCGAAGGGGTCGTGATCATCGGCCTGCCCCGCGCCGGCTGGTGGGGCATCGCGGCACTCAACATCGGTGCGACGAAAACCCACAAGGGCAAACCCCTGTCCCAGGACGCCGTGCTGTGGGTGCAGGCCAGGGACATGAAATGACAACGCCGGCGGCAGCATCAATCGGCAGGAATCCGTCTAACGACTGAGCGCGACCACGAACTCCAGGAACGCCCGCACCTTGGCCGGAGGAAGATGCCGGGAGGGGTACAAGGCGTACAGTGGAAAATACTCATCCGGCCAGTTCGGGAACAGCTCGACCAGCGTGCCCGCCCGCAAAGCGGGCTCCACACCCAACGCCAATACCTGGGCAACGGCTTGGCCTTCTTCGCAGATCCGATGCATCGTGCCTACATCGTTGACCATCAGCCGCCCATGGGTCTTGACGCTCAGCCGCTCGGCGCCACGATGAAATTCCCACGGGAAGGCCCTGCCGGTTTGCGGATTGCGAAAATCAACACATACATGCCCGGCGCTTTCCAGCTCGGTCGGATGAAGCGGTCGACCATGCTTTTTCAGGTAGGCCGGAGAAGCAACGGTCAGGACACGGGTTCGCAGTAACTGCCTCCCGATCAATGACGACGAGGGCGGCTCGCCGAAGCGCACGGCCAGGTCCATCCCGTCTGCGATCAGATCGCCCAACTGCTCGCGGGTCACCAAGTCCAACTCGATGGCGGGATAGGTTGCCATGAAGCCGCCCAGGGCCGGCGCCAGGATCAGTCGGGAGAAGTACGGGTCGACGTTGACTCTCAACCGTCCACGTACCGCCGTGGCACTGCCTGAAGCAAGCGTCGCGGCCTCCTCCAGGCTTGCCAGCAACGGCGCGATCTCCTCATACAACCGCCGTCCCTCATCGGTCAGTTTCACGGAACGGGTGGTGCGGTCGAACAGCCGGATTCCGAGCCTCGTCTCCAGGCGTGCAACCGCACGGCTGACCCCGGACTGGGTGATGTCCAGCGCCTCGGCGGCCCTGACGAAACTCCCGGTCTCCACCACGGCCGACAGCACCCCCATTCCACCGACCAAGCGTCCATCGAAGCTCATTAATGACTCCTCATCATCAAACTGATGACATTGATGATATCGAAGAAGTATTGCCTCGCCGCGATAATTCAACGACAGCGACGTCGGGTCGCTCTGCATGAGGACAGCATATGTACACGGTCATGGGTGTGACAGGTCAGGTCGGCGCTGAGGTTGCACGCGCCTTGTTGGTTGCTCGCCAGCGCGTCAAGGTGGTGGTGCGTGATCTCGAAAAAGGTCAGGCGTGGGTGGAAAAAGGTTGCGAAGTCGCGGTGGCCGATGCCAATGACCTCAACGCGCTGACCGTTGCGTTCAGTGCCAGCACTGGCGTGTTCATCCTGCTGCCGCCCAATTTCGACCCTTCCGAGGGCTTTGAAGAAACGCGCCGGATCATTGAAAACCTGCGCGCGGCGCTCGCCACCGCTCGACCTGAAAAGGTCGTGTGTATTTCATCCATCGGCGCACAGGCTCGTCAGCCCAACCTGTTGAACCAGTTGCAACTGCTGGAGCAGAGCTTCAGCACGCTGGAGCTGCCCGTCACCTTCCTGCGACCGGCCTGGTTCATGGATAACAGCCTCTGGGACATCGAACCCGCCAGGCACAGCGGCGTGATCCCGAGCTTCCTCCACCCCCTGGACAAGCCGGTTCCCATGATCGCGACGGCCGACGTGGGCCGGGTGAGCGCGCAGTTGTTGCAGGAGGACTGGCACGGCAAACGCATCGTCGAGCTGGAATATGAACATCCTGTAACGCCGAACGACATCGCGGCAGCGTTTTCGGAACTGCTCGGTAAACCAGTGAGCATGGAAGTCGTGCCCGGCGATACCTGGGAGTCGCTGTTCCGCTCCCAAGGCATGCACAACCCGCTGCCCAGGATTCAGATGCTCAACGGTTTCAATGAAGGCTGGATTCGATTCGAAGGCCTCCCTCGCAAAGGACACACCGGTCTGAAGGAGGTCCTGGCGGGTTTGCTTGCCCGCTGATGGCTATGCCTCCTGCCCTACCGCGTCTCGGTCACTTTCTTCAAGAACCGCGGCTGGTCAGGATCGCGCCCCCGAGCCTGGGCCAGTCGGGCGGCCATCAGGTAGAACCCCTGGATCATGGTGAACGGCTCCAGCAGCGGGTGTCCGGTGGGCTCGCTTGCAAGGTCGAGCCCTGCCGTGCCCAAGGGCGCGACAACCAACACGTTCGCGCCGCGTTTGCGCATGTCATCGACGAACGCCAGCGTGCCGGCCTGCTCGGGTCCACTGGGAGCAAACACCAACACGGGATAACCCGGCTCGATGATCTCCATCGGCCCATGACGCACCTCCGCGCTGGAAAACGCTTCGGCCTGGATGCCGCTGGTTTCCTTGAGCTTGAGGGCGGCTTCCTGGGCAATCGGCAACGCACTGCCGCGGCCGATGACCAGCATCTTGTCGGCCGTGGTGAGCAAGGCCACCGCCCTGGACCAGTCATGTTCGGCGGCAGCCCGCATCTGGCCCGGCAACGATGGTAATGCATCCATCAATGCGCGGTCGTTCGTCAATGAGGCCGCCAGGTTCGCTGTCAGCTGAACGCCAGCCATCAGCATGGCGACAAAGCTCTTCGTCGCTGCCACGCTCTGTTCGAGGCCGGCGGGCAACAGCAGCGGTGTGTCGCAGACTTGCGCCAAGGGAGACGCCGGGGTGTTGACGAAGGCCGCGGCTTTCGCCCCCAGTTGCTGGAGCCGTTCGACACTGTCGATCAGGTCAGGGCTTTTGCCGGATTGAGAGAAGGCCGCCACCCAGGCATTTTTCAGGCGCAATGGCGCTCGTTGCAGGCTGACCAGGGACAACGGGATGGACAGGCACGGCACACCCACCTGGCTCATCAGCGCATGCCCGAAGTAGGCAGCGGCATGATCCGAGCTGCCCCGCGCCACGGTGATCATCAAGTCGGGAACGTCCGCAGCCAGTGCCTGCGCAAGCGCCTGGAGGGCGTGATCATCCTCCAGCATGCGCTGGAGAATGTCTGGAATGGACAGGGTTTCGATATGCATCAACGACATCAATTTCTCCAGAGGCCGGTTCAAGGGATGGCCACAGGTTCAAGCGTGGCAGCGATCGCTCGCTGATCGATCTGCTCAAGATGAGCGGCTTCCATGGCCATGCTCAGGGCTCCCCACAGCGGTGCGTCCTGGGCAAACCGGGCCGCCACCACCTGCGGCGCGAACGGTACGATCCGGTCGATCAAGTCCTTGATGAGCGGTTTCAGAAGGCTGGCCTGGCGGTACAGTCCACCGCCAATGGCGATGCGCTCCACATCCAGGGCAACGGCGACGTTGGCGACCTGCACCGCGCAGGCCGTGATGCGCTCGCGCAGTGCCCTGTGCACCGCCGCATCGCCACTGGAAAAAAGATCCAGCGCCTGGTGGCCTTCACCGAGCAACTGCCGGGCAAGCTCGCCCAGCGCGGTGCCGGAAAACAGCTCTTCCAACGGCGCGGCGCCCTCGGCATGAGTGCGCCATTTGCCCGGGTCTTCGCTGTCGAGAAACGGCGACAACAGGTAGCCGATCTCCATCGCCGCGCCATTGTGCCCACGCAGCAACCGTCCATTGACGATGGCCGCCGCCGCCAACCCGGTGCCCAGGTTCAGGTAGATGGCGTTGTCGATGCCCTGCAACGCCCCCCAACGGGCTTCCGCCAGGGCGCCGGCCTTGACGTCATTGTCCAGCAACACCGAGGGGCATCCGAGCCCTCGAACGATCAGCCCGTGCAGGTCCAGCCCATCCAGCCCGGGCGTGTTCGGAGCCATGAGCAAAGTGTGACCCCGGATGACCCCGGGGAACACCGCGGCGACGCTCAGCAGCGGAGCGTCTTGGAAAGCCTCAGCGCAGGCCCGCGCCGTATCGAGGATACGCTCCAGCGCAGCGACGCCATGGAGGCCGTCGGCATGGGTCGCGACGATGTCACTGCGCAACTGCCCACTGGCGATGTCATAACAGGCGACGTGGGTCTTGGTGCCCCCCACGTCGATAGCCAGCAGCAACCCCTGCCGGGGTACGTCGCGGCTGGATGATTCAAACGGCTGGTACATGGACAAGTCTCACTTCTCGAACGGCCAGAGCTTTTGCATCCGCGCCCACAACAGGAACACCACGGCCCCCACGACCACCCACACCAACGACCATTGGATCGGGTAGGCACCGGGGGCGTTGTGATTGGAGGCGAAGTAGATATAGACCCAGCCCAGCAAAGCGATCACCGCAGGCACCGGGTACAGCCACATTTTGTAAGGCCGGGCCAGGTGCGGCTTGGTCTTGCGCAGCACGAACAAGGCTACGATCTGCGACAGCGACTGCACCAGGATCATCACGGTGGTGAGCAACTGGATCAACGTGGTGAGGTCGGTCAAACGGCCGATCATGAAGCCCGCGGAGGTCAGCACACCCATGCTCAGGATGCCGTAGGTGGGAAACTGGTGCTTGGGGTGAGTCTTGCTGAATACGCCGAAGAACACCTTGTCGTTCGCCGCCTCGAACGGCACTCGGGAACCGCCCAGCAAACCGGCGAACACCGACGCCACCGCGGTGATCAGGATCAGCACGGTGACGACTGCGGCAGTCGTTTCGCCCCAGGTCTCACTGAGTACCACCGAGGCCACCGACTTGTACGCCGCCGAGTCCGGATCGAGCATGCGGTGCCAATCCACGACCCCCAGTACGCCCACTTGCATCAACAGGTAGATGCACAGAATGCCCAGGATCGACAGAACGATGGATTTCGGGATCACGCGGCCGGGCTGCTCGACTTCCCCAGCCAGGTACGCCGAGGTGTTGTAGCCCAAGTAGTCATAAATGCCGATGGTCAGGCCGCCGGCCATGCCGAACCAGAAGCCGCTGTCGACCAGGTTGAACGCGCCTTCGGGAAAGCTGAACGCCAGGTCGGCATGAAAGTGCGAGAGCGAGGCCACGATCAAGGCGCCGATGCTGACCAGCATGATGCCCCACAGGACGATACTGAGCCGGGCAATCGACTCGATCTTGCGCCACAACAACAGGACGATGGCCCAGATCAGCACCAGGCCGATGACGTTGCCCGCCGTCTGGCTCATCTGCGGCCAGAACCAGCTCAGGTACTGGACGAAACCGATGATGCCGGTGGACATGATCAGCGGAATGAACAGCATCGCCGTCCATACGAATAGAAACGGAAACAGCTTGCCGGTGCGCTTGCCAAAGGCTTCTCGCAGATACACATAGGTACCGCCCGCCCCCGGCAACGACGCACCGAGTTCGGCCCATACCAGACCATCGCAGAGCGCCAGCAGCGCACCGAAAATCCAGCCGAGATAGGCCTGGGGCCCGCCCATGGCGACGATCATCGCCGGAATCGTGATGAACGGACCCACGCCGCACATCTGGCTCATGTTGAGCGTAACAGCGGGAAACAAACCTATTTTGCGACGGATAGCCGACGTACTTTGCCCGGCGGGAATTGGCGCATTCATCGATGACGACCTCGTGTGGATGGACAGTGCGGTTGGGGCAGGTTTTGAAGTCATACATGCCAGCAACTGGCGTCTGTCGCATGGACCTTATTGTTATTGGGCATCGCCCCGGCCATGAGCCGGGGCAGCACTAGAAAATCACAGCGGAGATATTAATTCAACTTGATTTAATTAATACCCAGCCGCGATGATTCCCCAATGAAAACCACCAGCAGCCCCATGACCACCACCGGCACCAACGCCGAACACTCTCGCCAGCACAACCGTCGAGTGATCCTCGAAGCGGTTCGCCTGGCCGGACGCCTGACCCGTGCCGACCTGACACGCCTGACCTCGCTGACGGCACAGACGGTGTCCAACATCGTCAGCGAGCTGCAAAGCGAAGGCATGCTGCTCGCCCATACCCCGGAAAAAGGCGCGCGGGGCCAGCCGGCGGTGCCGCTCTCGATCAACCCCGAAGGCGGCTTTTCCATCGGTTTTCATGTCGAGCAACACTGCATCATTGGCGTGCTGCTCAACCTGCTGGGCGAGACCCTTGCCCAAGTGACCCTGCCGGTCCGTTACCCGACCTACGACGAAGCCCTTCCGCTGATCCTGCAGGTCATCGAAGACTTCCGCCGGCAGCGTCCCAGCGGTCGGTTCATCGGCACCGGTATCGCCCTGCCCGGCCCATTCAACGTCGAAGGCATTTCCTCGGTGGGCCCGACAGCGCTGTCGGGTTGGGATGGGCCGGACATCGCCCAGCGTTTGCAGCCACTGGCCGGCATGCCGGTATTGATCGAGAACGATGCGACCTGCGCCGCCATGGGTGAACGCCTGCACGGCCTGGCCAGCGAAGTGCAGAACTTCGTCCACCTGTTCATCGGCAGCGGCCTGGGTGCCGGCATGTACCTGGGAAATCGCCTGTATGCCGGCCATTGGCACAACGCCGGCGAAATCGGCCACATGACCGTGATTGCCAATGGCAAGGCCTGCTCCTGCGGCAACCAGGGCTGCCTGGAACGCTACATCTCCATCGCGGCGTTGATGGAACACCTGGGCCGCGACACCGATCAGAACCTGTCGGCAGAGGACATGGACGATCCCCATGTCAGCGCCGCCATCGACGCCTGGCTTGACGAAGCGGCCCCCGCCTTGCGCCAGGCCATCAACATTCTGGAGTCCTTGCTTGACCCGCAGACCATCCTGATCAGCGGTTTCCTGCCCGAAGCGCTGCTGAAGGAACTGATCCGCAGGCTCGAACCCCTCAGTCGCTCCATCAGCAGCCGCGCGGACCGCCAGTATCCACGCGTGCAACTGGGCTCCGCCGGTCCCGACGCGGTTGCGGTCGGGGCCGCGGCCCTGATGATCCTGGCGGAAATCAGCCCCGATTATGAGGCGCTGTTGAAGATGCCCCTGTAATCCCGGGCAAAGAGCGGGCAGGAATTCATCGCGAAGGAGCTGGGAGCTGACACAATGCCCCACGTCTTCCTGCCCTATCGAGACTGCGCACTTGGATACTTCCGTCAAGAACCGTCGCAACGAGCTGTCGCTGGATAGCCTCAACTTCTTCCTCGCCGACGTGCGTGACGGCCTGGGTCCCTATCTGGCGATCTACCTGCTGGCGGTGCACAAGTGGGACCCGGCCAGTATCGGCCTGGTGATGACCCTGGCCGGTGTTGCTGCGCTGCTGGCCCAGGCCCCGGCGGGCGCGCTGATCGACCGCACACACGCGAAACGGACAGTGGTCATTGTCGCCGCACTGCTAGTGACCGGCAGCTGCCTGCTGCTGCCATGGATGAGTGCCTTCACACTGGTCGCCCTGACCCAGACCGTCAGCGCCATCGCCGGCTCTGTATTCGCCCCGGCCATCGCCGCCATTTCCCTGGGCATCACCGGTCCACAGGCCTTCACCCGCCGCACCGGGCGCAACGAAACCTTCAATCACGCCGGCAATGCTTGCTCGGCATTGCTGGCCGGCGGTTTCGCTTATCTGTTCGGGCCGGTGGCGGTGTTCTATCTGATGGCGGTCATGACGGTGGGCAGCATCATTGCCGCCAGCCTGGTCTCGGCCAACGCCATCGATCATGACGTGGCCCGCGGCTTTAACCCGGCATCGACCGGCGGCCATGGGCATCCATCCGGGCTAAGCGTGTTGTTGAGCAACCGGCCCCTGTGCTTGTTCGCGGTGTGCTGCGCACTGTTTCACCTGGCGAATGCCGCCATGCTGCCGCTGGTCAGCCAGAAGCTGGCGCTGGTCAACCTGCAGATGGCCACGCCATTGACCTCTGCCTGTATCGTCGCCGCACAGCTGGTGATGGTACCGATGGCGATCCTGGTCGGCGCCAAGGCCGACCGATGGGGTCGCAAGCCGCTGCTGCTGGTCGGCTTCCTGATCCTGCCCCTGCGCGGGCTCCTGTACGTGGTCTCCAACGACCCCTACTGGCTGGTGGCGGTGCAGTTACTCGACGGCGTCGGCGCCGGTATCTTCGGCGCGCTGTTTCCCGTGGTGGTCAAGGACCTGACCCAAGGCACCGGGCGTTTCAATGTCAGCCTGGGGGCGTTGTCCGCCGTGTTCGGCCTGGGTGCGGCACTCAGCCCTGGCCTGGCGGGATGGGTGGTGCACAGTGCCGGCTACGATGCGGCTTTTGTAACCCTGGCGGCGGTCGCCGGGGTCGCATTCTTGCTGCTGTTGCTGGCGATGCCGGAAACCCGGCATCACTCGACCGGTGCGAAAGAGCTTGCGCCGGCAGGAACCGCCCCGAGGGCCGCCACCTGATCCCCCGATCACTGCCCGCCCCTGGGTTACCAGACTGCGATGTGCGAATCCGCCCGGGGCTCGGTCCCGCCGCACAGCACACCACTGACCGGATCGCGAAGGATGATCTGTCCGCGACCGTAGTCGGTCAGGTCGCTGCTGACCTGCACCTCATGGCCGCGGCGCGCCAGGGAGTTGACCAGGTCCGGTGACGCGCCGTGCTCGATGCCGACCTTCATCCCGCCCAGCCACTGCCAGCGCGGCGCGTCCAGGGCCGCCTGGGGATTCAGGCCGAAGTCCACCAGATTCATGACCATCTGCACATGCCCTTGGGGCTGCATGTAGCCGCCCATGACGCCGAAAGGACCAAGGGCCTGACCGTTCTGGGTGAGGAAGCCGGGGATGATGGTGTGGAAGGTCTTCTTGCCCGGCGCAAGGCAGTTGGCGTGCGTCGGGTCGAGGCTGAATTCCTGCCCGCGGTTCTGCAGGGCGATACCGCTGTGGGGTAACACCACCCCGGAGCCGAAGCCGTGGTAGTTGCTCTGGATGAACGAAACCATGTTGCCTTCTTCGTCGGCGGTCGCCAGATACACGGTGCCGCTGGCGTGGGGATCGCCGGGCGCGGGCGGCTGGGCCTGTTCGCCGATCTGTTCACGGCGCCGGGCGCTGTATGTCTCACTCAGCAGATCGGCCACCGCCACGCGCATGTGCCGCGGGTCGGTGATGTAGTGCAGGCCATCGCTGTAGGCCAGCTTCATCGCTTCCAGTTGGCGATGCCAGGTCTGCTGGCTGTCGCGGTGATCGAAACTGAAGCCTTCGAGGATGTTCAGCGCCATCAAGGCCACCAGGCCCTGCCCGCTCGGCGGGATTTCCCAGACATCGATGCCTCGGTAGTTGACGTGGATCGGCTCCACCCACTGAGCGCGATAGTCCTTGAGGTCGGTGCTGCGCAGATAGCCACCGGTGGCGCGGGAATGGGCATCCAGGCGCTCGGCCAGGGCACCGCGATAAAGACTTTCGCAACGAGTGGCGGCGAGTTCTTCGAGGGTACGGGCCTGGGCGGGGTTACAGAAGATCTCTCCTGCCCGCGGCGCGCGCCCTTCGACCAGGAAGGTATCGAACCACGCGTCCAGCACCGGATCGCGATGGGGCGTGAACTCCTTCACGGCGATCTGCCATTGATGGGCGACCACCGGCGACACCGCAAAGCCACCCCGCGCCAGGCTGATCGCCGGTTGCAACAGATCGGCAAAGGGCAACTTGCCGAAGCGTTGTGACAACTCGGCCCAGGCCGACGGACAACCGGGCACCGTCACCGGCGTCCAGCCGTAGAGCGGCATGCGTTCATGGCCGGCCGCCTGCACTGCTTCGACGTTCAGGGATGCCGGTGCATGCCCGTTGCCATTGAGACCATGCAGCTGGCCCTTGCACCAGACCAAGGCAAAGGCGTCACCGCCAATACCACAGCCGGTGGGCTCCACCACGGTCAGCGCCGCCGCCGTGGCGATGGCAGCATCGATGGCGTTGCCGCCCTTTTGCATGATTTCGATACCCGCCTGCGCGGCCAGTGGCTGAGAAGCGGCGACCATGCCACGACGGGCAAAGACGCTCTGGCGTTGCGACGGATACGGGTACTCGTGAGCAGAAAATTTCAACATGACAAACTCTCTTCACAGACAAAACGAGTCAAAGCACGCGACTGAGAAAGGCCCGGGTACGCGGGTGGCTGGGGTGACTGAAAATCTGCTCCGGCGGCCCTTGCTCGATCAGTTCGCCCTGGTCCAGGACCACCACACGGTCGGCCACCTCCCGGGCAAAACCCATTTCGTGGGTCACCACCACCATGGTCATGCCCTCTTCCGCCAGCTCCTTCATTACTTGCAGCACCTCGCCCACGGTTTCCGGATCGAGGGCGCTGGTGGGCTCGTCGAACAGCATCGCCTGGGGTTTCATCGCCAACGCCCGGGCTATCGCCACGCGCTGCTGCTGCCCGCCGGAGAGCATGGAGGGGTAATGGCTGGCCTTGTCCGCCAGGCCGACCCGTGCAAGCAAGCTACGGGCTTGTTCCAACGCAGCGGCGCGCGGCATCCCGAGGACCTGGATCGGCGCCTCGATGATGTTCTCCAGGGCGGTCATATGTGGGAACAGGTTGAAGCGTTGAAATACCATGCCGATGTCCCGGCGCTGACGGGCGATGTTGCGCTCCGAATCGCGCACCAGGCTGCCGTCGGCCCGTTCCCGATATCCCATGGCCTGGCCGTTGACGCGGATGCGCCCGCCCTGGATGTCCTCCAGCAGATTGATGCAGCGGATGAAGGTGGTCTTGCCGGAACCAGAGGCCCCGATCAGCACCACCACCTCACCGCGGCGTACCTGCAGGGAAATGCCCTTGAGGATCTGCAGGTCGCCGAAGGACTTGTGGACATCCAGCGCCTCGATGATCAGCTCTTCACTTTTGTGCGCCATGGTCAACGTTCCCTCAGCAATTTCAGAGTGCTGCGGCCGAACATCCGCGTGGCCGCGGGCGGTGGCGAAGACGGACGGTCCGATTGGCCGAAGCGGGCTTCCAGCCAGCGCTGGAAGAAGCCCCAGAGGGTCGTCAGCAGCAGGAAGTAGATCGCCACCACCAGGTACAGCTCGAATACCCGGAACGTCGCCGACGTCACCATCTGGGTGCTGAGCAGCAGTTCCTGAACGCCGATCACGCTGACCAGGGTGGTGTTCTTGAGCATCACGTTGAACTCGTTGCCCAGCGGCGGCACGATGACCCGGAACGCCTGGGGCAGAATGATGCGGCGCATCAACCTGGCGAAGGTCATGCCCAGGGAGCGCCCGGCCTCATACTGTCCCTTGTCGACCGCACCGATGCCGGCGCGGATGATCTCCGCCATGTAGGCGCCTTCGTTCAGGCCCAGGGCGATGATCGCCGCTTGGATATTGCCGGGGATCACCAGGCCGAACAGGTCGATGTCCTCGAAGCGGAAGATCCCGCCGGCGGCCAGCGCGGTGTAGAGAAAGACAATCTGCACCAGCAATGGCGTGCCGCGCATCAGCCACACGTAAAAGCGCACCGGCAGGTGCAGCAGCGGGTTCTTCGACAGCCGCAAGAGCGCCGCCGCCAGGCCCAGGGCGCAGCCCAGCAACATTGCCAGCACGCTGATCAGGCAAGTCAGCCAGAGCCCGGTGAGGTAGACCCCACTGGGCTGCAGCAGGTACTGCCAGAACACATCCCAATTGAAATTCATCGACGCTTACCTCAATCGAGAGTGTCGCCGGCGACATGCCATTTGTTGAGCAACTGGCTGTAGCTGCCGTCGCCGCGCATGTCGCTGATCACCTGCTGCACTGCCGCGCTCAATTGCGGATCGTCCTTGCGGATGCCGATGCCGGTGAGAATTCGACTGAAGGCCGGCACCCCTTCCTCGAACAGGTCGGGGGCCATGGCGGCGTAATAACCGGCAGTTTCCACGGTGGTGCCATAGGCATCGACCTGACTGATGCGCAGCGCCTGGAACGCATCGGTATCGGTGTTGTAGACCACCAGCTTCATCGCCGGTTTGCCGGCCTTGGTCAGCTTTTCATTCTCGGCGTCGAGCAGGGTCTTGATGGTGGAGCCGTTGAGCACCGCCACCTTGCGCGCGGAAAGATCCGGGAGCGTCTTGATGGCCTTTGGATTGCCCTTGGGCACCACCACCGCCTGGCTGGAGTACATGTAGTTGACGATGTCGATCACTTCGCGGCGTTCGGGCTTGTCGAACAGCTGGTCGACGATCATGTCGCACTGTTTGGCCAGCAACGCGGGGAGCAACCCGGAAAACGGCACGACTCGCCATTCCACTTTCTTGTCGTCCAGGCGTTTGGCGATTTCCAGGCCCAGGTCGACGGTCAATCCTTTGGGTTTCTGTGCCTCATCGAAGGACACCAGCGGCGGCGAGTCCATGCCCGAGCAATAGACCAGTTTGTCGGCCTTGATCAAGCGCTCCGGCACCACGGGGGCGGCGAACGCCCACTGTGCACAGAATCCCAAGGATATTGCGGCTATCAACACGCGAGGCTTATGCATGACCAGACACTCCAGTTCAGTGGGTAACGGGCAGTACTCGAAGTCAGAACACGGGCAGGCTCAGGCCTGCTCTGCTTATTTTTTCGCTTGCAGGAACTCGATCAATTCAGGGATGGTGCCTTCGATGTGCGCGCGTACCACCGCCTCGGCCTTGTCGGCGTCACCGGCGCGGATCGCTTCGAGGATCACCACGTGCTCCTGGCGCGCACTCATGGGTTTCTCCACGTGCTGCAACCACAGGCGCATGGGCGCCTCCACCAGGGAATAAAGGGCGCTGATCTGCTTCAGCAGCCTGGGGCGACCGCTGAGGCTGCACAGGTATTCGTGAAAAGCCCGATGACGGCTGACCCACTCGGCGCTTTCGTCGCGGTAGTCGTCCATCTCGTCCAGCAAACGCTCCAGGGCAGCCAACTGGCGGTCGCCAATGCGCCCTACCGCGACCCGGATCGCCAGGCCTTCGAGGGCGCTGCGCATCTCGAACACTTCTTGCAGTTCGTCGATGTCCAGGCCGCTGACGACGGCTCCGCGATTGGGTCGCAGCGTGACCAGGCCCTGAGCATCCAGGCGCCGGAACGCCTCGCGCACCGGCATGCGACTCATGCCTATCTCACTGGCGATGTCCTCGGCGATCAGCCGATCCCCCTTATGGAACCGGCCACCGCAGATGGCCTCCAGCAAAAAGTTGTAAGCCTCTTCCTCGGCGGTCACCGGGGGACGTTCAGTGTAAGACGGAGCAAATTGCATGGCCGCACCCCTTGTATTTTGTATCCAATTATCCATGGATTCAAAAAAAGCAGGATGCGTGCCAAAACCAATGGCGAACGCGCAAGGGGTTGATTTCAAGGCGAAGAGGAATAGCCAGGCAGGCCGGTAGGTACACCGGCATCACGGCTAAGCCGTGGGGATGTGCTACTTATTGGCCCAGGGGGCGCCCATTAATGTGCAAAGCAGTAGCCCGGTAACATTGCCAGGCTATCAACCTGTGGCTCCTGTAATGCTGTTCACTTAAGACTTGCCCGGTTCATTGTGGCGAGGGGATTTATCCCCTCGCCACAGGTTCATCGCTTTTCTTAAGTGAACAGCATTATCTGGCCCTGGGGGTTTCCGAAGGGGATTCACCGAACAGTTCCCGGTAATGCGTCGCGAAGTGGCTCAAGTGAAAAAAGCCCATGGCCACGGCGATCTCGCCGACGTTCTGCGCGGTCGCCTGGGTCGTGATCAAGCGCCGCCGTACGGCATTGAGCCTCAGGTTGCGCAGGTATTCGACCGGACGCATCCCGGTCACAGCCTGGAAGCTGTTCTGCAGGGTCCTGCGACTGACCCGCAGTTGCTCGCACAGATCGAGGATGCTCAGCGATGTATCGCCGCTGTCTCCTACCAACTCCTGGCAACGCTTGACCAGATAAGCACTGACGGCAACGTTGCCACGGCGACTGCGCACTTCGTCCGAGGCATGGCTGAACAGATCGAGGAAGGCGTTGAGCAGCACGTCCTCCAACATTTTTTCCGAGGCCGGGGTGATCGCGTCCGGCTGCTCCAGGAGGCGGCGAAACAACGGATGGATCCTCTGCTGTACGCGCAGCAGGACCGTTTCATCCACGCTGACTTGGGACACGCTTTTCAGGCGCTTGAGCTGGTCGTGCGGCAGCTCATAGGCCGCCAGCTTGGCGAAACGCACCATGTCGACGTTGATCGCGAAGAAGCGCGTCCCTTCCGGTGCGTGCAGGACAAAGTCTTCTCCGTCGCGCAACAGTACGACGTTGTGAGCGTCGACCTGATGCCCCTGGACCACCGGTGCGCTGCCCAGCGACATGGCAATGCACAGGCGTCCTTTTGGCGCAGAGCCTCGCTGCACCACACGCTTATCCAGCACTTCCTGGAAGATCTGAAAGCGCTCGGCGCAAATCTGCTGCAGCTCGCTGGACAGGCATCCGCGCCCGAGCTGGTCATAGACCTGCTGCCAGCCCAGGATCGAACCGGCATGCTGTTGAGGATCATTGAAGGTACGGACTTCGGCGAGCATGATCAGTGTTCCTCGAGGGTCGGTCTTTGATTGACCGACCGTGCGTAAGGTGCTCGATCGTCCATGACAGCGGCAGGGTTTACGGAGCGCCAGCGTCCGCCCGGAAAACCAGAGCCAGTTCCGTGCCAAGCATGTGCAGACGATACTCCGCAGGCTGGATGTCCATGGGCGGCAGCAACGCCCCTGACAGCACGACCTGCCCTGCCTCGAGGCGCTGCCCGTCCGCCAGCAATCGCCGGATCAGCCAACAGAGATTGACCTGTGGCGTATCCTCCCGCGCTTGGGTATCACCGTTACCGCAGGCCACCCCATCCCGCTCCAGGCAATAGCTCACATGGGGCAGTTGGCCCGGCTCGAGTTCAACACGCGGGCCCACGCAGTACAGCGCCGCCGCCGCATTGTCGGCCAGGAACGCCCCGACGCCGAAGCTCCAGCCTTGCCATCGACAATCGGCGATCTCGAAGGCCGGCGCGACCGCGGACACGCAGGCCAGAATCGCCTCGTCACTGTGCTCGCCCGGTGCCAGGGTCCGCCCCAGGAAGCATGCCAGTTCAATCTCCAGCTTGGGCTGGATCAGGCTCGCCAGGTCTACCGAACCGCCGGGCTCGACGGCCATGGCGTCGGTCAGCGCACCCAGCACCGGTTCTTCGATACCCATCCGCTTCTGCGCCGCGCCCCCGGCGAAGGCCACCTTCCAGCCGCTCAACTGCTCGCCTCGGGCCTGACGCTGGCGCAACGCCTCGCGCTGCAGGGCGTAGCCGGTCGACAAGTCAAAGGCCTGGGGGGCCAATGGCGGTAGCGCCCGCGCCGTCAACGTTGCCTGGTGGAGCTGGCCCGGCAGTTCATCCCATGGCTTCATGACAGTTGCTCCGCGAGTTTGCGCAGTACGCCTTCCAGCCTCTCGGGCGTGGTAATCGCGGCAACGAAACGGTCTGGCCGCACCACCACGACGCAGTCCCGCACCTTGGCAAACCACTCTCCCAAGCGGTTATCGACGTCTTCGACGCAGATCGCCTGGCTCGCGGACAACGGCTGGTTACGCCCCTTGCCGCTTCGGGAACGGTTGACCTGAATGAAGCGGGTGTTCCAGCGCGCCCAGTAGGCACGGGTCTCTTCGCTGAGCGGCTCGTTCGGATTGACCCGATAACCCAGCACGGCATATGAAGTTCCCAGCACCTCGTCCAAGCGCCGACGCTGGCCTTGCTCATCTTCGACGGTCGGCTGGATGAACAACTGCCCCACCAGGTCATCTTCGTTTAGCTCCGCCCGTTCGTGATGCACCAGGCCTTTGGTAATGGTCGCCTTGGGTTTGAACTTGAACTCCAGCAGGTGCGAACGCAGATTGTCGACGCTGTTGACGGCCTGGAACAGCCAGTCCCGCACACCCGCCATCAGCGGATTGGTCAGCCCCAATACGGCGCCCATGTTGTCGGCCAAGGCGATGAGGTCGGTGGCGTGCCCGCGTCGCTCCTGGTCGTAACTGGCAAGTATCGAGGCCGACGCACGCCCCTGGATGATGGCGGCGATTTTCCAGGCAATATTCACTACGTCCCGCAACCCCGAATTGAGCCCCTGCCCGGCCCACGGCGGGGAAATGTGCGCCGCATCGCCCACCAGGGCCACGCGCCCTTCGACAAACCGCGCCGCGACCCGGGAGTTATGGGTGTAGGCGCGTATGCGGATGATTTCCAATTGATCGGCGGCGTTGCCGATATGCCCCCGGATCAACCCTCGGATGGTCGCCTCCTCGCACATCGTGTTTTCATCTTCGCCCTCCAGCAGCATGAACTCCCAGCGGCGCTGCTGGTACGGCAGGTAGATGCAGACGAAGGGCCGTTGAGGATCGGCGTGCAAGGCCGTATAGGGTGCATCCAGGGTATCGTTGGCCGTGTCGACCACCACCCATTTGCGCGGATGGGTCAGGCCCAGCAGCTCGATGCCGAGCTTCTTGCGCACGCTGGAGCGGCCGCCATCGGCGCCGATCACGTATTGCGCCTGTAACTGGTACAACTCGCCCTGGGCGTCGCGCACCTGCAACGTCACCCCTTGCCCGTCCTGCTCCAGGTCGAGCATTTCATGCCCCTGGCGCAGCTCGACACCGGGGTGTCGGCCCAATTGCTCACGCAGCGTTCCTTCCAGCAGCTGCTGCATGAAAATGTTGCGCATCGGCCAGCCATAGTGGGCGGTGCTCGGTTTGACTTCGGCAAAGCACACGCCGCGGGCGTTGTAGTAACGCAGGGGTACGTTGCAGATCATGTCCCGGCTGGCCAGCTCGGCAATGTCGATGCCCTGCAACACCCGCAGCGCTTCGTCATCCATGCCCACCGCGCGGGGGTACGGCAGGATCCCGTCCGCCAGTTCGAGGACAACGCAATCGATACCGTACAGGCCCATGTAATGCGCGGCGGCGATCCCGTTCGGGCCACCGCCCACGATGACCACCTGGGTTTTGTCCTGCTTCATCACGCTTCACCGCTTCGTTGTTGTGGTTGTAGGTGCTGGCCGTGCAAGTAATCCCTGACGACACGGTTGAAGGTTTTCCCCTGGTCATCATGGACGTAGTGACTGGCGTCGGCGACTTCCGTGGTGTGCACCAGCGGATTGGCGATCTTCATGGCTTCCAGGGTTGCCGCCGGTAGAAAGTCGGAACGCCCGCCACGGATGAACAGCGTCGGGCAATCCAGCGCCCGCACTGCCGGCCACAGGTCGGTCGGCGTGATAGTCAGGCGTGCCTGGGCAATGCCTTGCTGGTCGTGGCGCCATTCGATGCCTTCGAGGGTTTCCTTCATGGAATACGTCAACCTGGACGCCAGCGCCTCCTGGGACAACCCCGGACGCGCCCGCAGCCAGAATTGAGCGGCACTTTCCCAGTCGGGGAAACGCAGGGGCGTTTCGCTCATTTCCCGGCGAATGCGCGCGGCACCGTCGCCGCTGATGGAGGAACCGGGGCCGATGTCCTCGATCACCAGCGCCAGGAGCCGCCCGGGGTTGAGCCGTGCATACTCCAGCGCATTGGTGCCACCGAGGGAATGGCCCACCAGAACGAACCGCCGCAACCCCAGGTGCGCTACCAGGTCTTCCAGATCGCTGACATAGGCCTCGGTCCGGTAGGTGTCGGCGGGCGCCCAGTCGCTGTGCCCTCGGCCACGCTGGTCCAGGGCATAGCAACAATAGGGCGCACCCAAGGCATCGGCCAGGGATTGCCAGGTCTGGGCGTAGGATCGCAGCCCATGGAGCAGCACCACCGGGATGCCTGACGGGCTGCCCCAGGACAGATAGTGCAGGCGCATCCCCGTTCGATTGCTGAAGAAATGACTGTTTGCGGACATTCGTTCGGTTCCCACGGTCAACGCCCCTTAATACAAGCCGTCGGTGCCCTTGACGTCTGCGGCTTGCAGGCCGCCCAGACGCGCATGCAAACGCCCACGGGTGGCGAAGGCCCAGATGATGACCAGTTCGTCAGCCGAAGGGCCGTCGCCGAACGAAAGCGAAATGCTGTCGTAGTGCGAACGCACGTACAGCGCATCCTTGTGGGCCAGCGGCACATCGATGGTCACGCCAGGGCCGCCACGCTTGCCGGTGGACGGCACCCAGGACTTGCCGCCGCCCAGGGCGACGCGGATCGGGTCCGCCGCCGGATTGGTCAACAGGGCATTGCCATGTTCATACTCGCCCTGGCTGCCGACCAGGCACGCCTTGCCGTAGCTGACGATTTCGTGCTCGCCCGCCAGTGCCTGGATGCGCCGACCGAACTCCTGGCCCAGCAAGGGCGACGGCTCGATCAACTCGGCCAGGCTTTCGCTGTAGCGGCCGGCGTAGGGGTTGGCGATCACCGCGCCAATGGCATATTTGAACAGGGGTTCGCCATCGGCCAGTTGGCCGCTTTCGTTGGCCAGGGTTTCTTCGACGAAGCTGTACCATTTACGGATGTGGTAAGTAGCAAAATTTGCGGTTTTCATGGCTCGGTGCTCTTTCAAAGTGGGTCGAGATCAAACTTGCGACTGGGTGCTCCGGCGGCCTTGAAACGGGCCTTGCCGCGCTCGTCGTCATGTTCGGTCTCGAGGAAGAATTCCATGCGGTTGCCGTCGGGGTCGTTGAAGTACACGCCATGGCCGATTTCGTGGTCGGTGATTTTCACCACTTCGATCCCCTTGCCGAGCAACATGCCGTACAGCTGGCGCAGCGTGGTCATGTCACCGGCGATTTCCAGCCCGTAGTGCTGCAATCCCAGGCCGCCCTGATGGGCTCCCGGCTCGGCCCGGAGCAACGCGATGTCGTGGTGCTTGGCACCGAACGCCATCATGATCCAGCTGTCCCCCCGGGCGCTTTCGTGCATGCCCAGGACATCGGCGTACCAGCGTGCCGACGTTTCCGGGTCGCGAACGAACAGCGACAGGTGGGTACGAACGACCTCGACTTTCATCGCGCGATACCTCAGTTCTTGATGATGGATTGGTGTCCGGACTTGATCTGCGCCACCGCCGGTGTCCAGAGCACATCGGCGATCTCACTGAACTCACGCCACTGCTTCTGCCAACCGTCACCGCCGTTCTCGGAGGTGAACAGGTGCCCGTACTTGGTGCCGGCGACGATCTGGCGCGGGTCAGCCGGGTTGCAGGCAATCGCCCAGACGCACGAATTGGGTTGCTGCGGCAGGGGCAACACCTCCCAACTGACCGCCGCATCGCGGGAGACGAGGACCTTGCTGGTGGTGCCGGGCGTGCCGTCGGAAATGCTCAGGTAGAGCGTGTTCTCGCTACCCAGCGGTGCGTTCATGGCCCGCACGTAGTACAAGCCGAAGGTTTCGCGGGCAATGATCCCGGTCCAGGTCTGTCCTTCATCGAGGCTGCGGTAGACCGCGTTGACACACACCACCACGATGACCTTCTGGCCGTGGTTGGGCAGTACCAGGATGTTGTGGACATCCGAGTTGAAGTCCCACAGCAGCCGGTCGTCGACCCGAGTCCAGCTGTCGCCGCCATCGCGGCTATGGAACAGACCGCCCTCTTCCAGGCCGAACCAGAGCTGGTTGCGATCCGTAGGGTCATAGGCGAAGGCCAGCAAGCGTGGTCGACTGACACCCTCGCAGAACTCCGGAATGTCCACCGGTGCGCGGTCCCAGCTCTGGCCGCCGTCGAGGGTGCGCCAGAGCACGGCGCGGGAAGGTGCGCCCGTACCGACGAAAATACGCTGGGCATCCGCAGGGTCCACGGCGACCTTCCACACGGTCTGGCCGTTGAATGGCGAGTCCACCCGCTGCCAGTGACCGCCGGTGTCGTGACTGACACACAGGCCGACGTCGGTGCCGGCATAGATCACTTCAGGCGTGCCAGGGTGGACGCTCAGGGACCGGGTGATTGCATCGAACTCAAGGTCCTGCCCCAGGCCCAGGCGGTGCCAGGTGCGGCCGTCGTCGGCACTGCGGATCACTGCCTGCCCGACGGTGGCGACCAAAAGGGTTCCGTTACTCATTGCTGCTGCTCCTCAAATGAAGATGCCACGTGTCAGGCCGCCATCGATGCCGATGGATTCGCCCGTCACCGCGCCGGCCTTGGGCGATGCCAGGAAGCCGATCAGCCAACCCATTTCGATGGGCGCGAGGGTGCGTCGGATCGGCGTCGCGTCGATGTAGCCCTGCTCGACCTGCCCCGGCGTCTTGCCCTGCTTGATCCCTTCGCGTTCGTACAGCTCCTGGATGTGCGGGGTATCCACCACACCGGGGTGGATCAGGTTGACGGTGATGCCGGCAGGGCCGAGCTGGTCGGAGAGCGTCTTGGTCATGTGGGCGATGGCCAGGTTGCGCATCCCCGAGAGGACCTTGCTGCCACGACCGGTCAGGCCGCCGATGTTGATGATGCGACCGAAGCCGCCCGCCTTCATGTGCGGGGTCACGGCCTTGGCACACCGGAAATAGCCGATGACCTTGGTGTTGAGGTCCGAGAGCAGTTCGTCGTCGCCCGCGTGCTCGATGTCATTGCGCACCACGCCGGACGGCGCCGCGGCACCGTTGACCAGGATGTCGATGCGACCGAAGTGCTTGTGGGCGGCGTGCACCATGTCGGACACGGCCGACATCTGGTTGGTGTCACAGAACAGCGGCAGCACTTCGTTGCCGGTCTCTGCGGTGATTTCTTCAGCGGCCTGTTCGAGATACTCCATGCGCCGCGCGCAGATCACCACCTTGCAACCTTCCTGGGACAGAAAGCGTGCGACTTCCTTGCCGATGCCCATGCCACCGCCGGTGACGATGGCCACGCGGCCTTGTAATTCCAGATCCATAGCAGTTCCTCTTGTGATTGTTCGGCTCAGGCGAGATCGACGAAAACACTTTTGGTTTCGGTGTAGGCATCGATCACGTTCTTGCTCATTTCCCGTCCCCACCCGGACTGTTTGTAGCCACCGAATGGCGAGGCCGGGTCGACGACGTTCCAGCAGTTGATCCACACCGAGCCGGCCTTCAATTGCGCGGCCACGCGGTGCGCGGAGCGCAAGTCCCGGGTCCAGAGACCGGCCGCCAGGCCGTAGGGCGAGTCGTTGGCCCGCAGGACCAGCTCATCGACCTCGGTCCAGCTCATGACGGTCAGCACCGGGCCGAAGATTTCCTCGCGGGCGACGCAGGCCCGCTCGGCGCGGTCAAGGAACACGCTGGGCTGAATGAAATGGCCGCGCTCCAGGTGGGCCGGCCGGTCGCCGCCGCAGATCAGTTCGGCGCCCTCCTCCTGGCCCCGTTGCAGATAGCCATGGACCGAGCCCAATTGCCGGGCCGACACCAGCGGCCCCATGCTGCTGGCCGGATCCAGTCCAGGGCCCAGCACATGGGCGGCGGCATGGCGCTGGAGTTCTTCCAGGACCTGGTCGAGGACGCTGGCGTGCACATACAGACGCGAGCCGGCGGTGCAGACCTGGCCCTGGTTGTAGAAAATCCCATCCGCGGCGCCCTTGGCGGCGCGCACGATATCGGCGTCCGGCAAAATGATGTTGGGCGACTTGCCGCCCAGCTCCAGGGACACCTTTTTCATGTTGCCGGTGGCCGCTTGAGCGATCAGCCGACCGACCTGGGTCGAACCGGTAAAGGCGATCTTGTCCACGTCCGGGTGCCCGGCCAGCGGCGCGCCGGTATGGGCGCCCAGGCCGGTGATCAGGTTGACCACCCCGGCCGGGAAGCCGGCGGCCTCGATCAACTGCACCAGGCGAATCGCAACCAGGGGCGTCTGTTCGGCCGGTTTGAGCACCGCGACGCAACCGGTCGCCAGCACCGGGCCGAGCTTCCATACGCACATGGTCAGCGGGAAATTCCACGGCACGATCAGCGCGCAGACGCCCACGGGCTCACGCACGGTGTAATTGAGCATCGGCGCGCCGCTGGCGGGAGACACCGGGTGCGTGCTGCCCTCGATCTTGGTCGGCCAGCCGGCAAAATAACGAATGATGTTGGCGGCGCTGGCCGCTTCACCGCGGGCATTGGCAATCGGCTTGCCGTTCTCCAGCGTGATCAACTGGGCCAGTTCCTCGCGGTGCTGATCCAGCAATTCCGCCAGGCGGAACAACAACAGGCCACGCTGGGCCGGCGAATGCTGCGCCCACGGCCCGGTGAAAGCTGCGCGGGCCGCTGCGACGGCCGCGTCGACATCGCGCTCACCACCTTCCGCCACTTCAGCCACGCTGCTTTCGCTGGCCGGGTTTTCCACGGCAAACCGGCGACCGCTGGCGGCGTCCTGCCAGGTGCCGCCAATGAACAGGCGGCCGGGTTGCGCAAGGAATTTCTCGACGGCAGGTAACAATTGGATCTGGCTCATATCCCCTCCTTCACAGCGCCATTTCAATCAGGCAAGGACCGCCATCAGCGGCCGCATTGGCCAAGGCGCGTTGCAATTCGGCATTGGTGTGCACCGTGCTCGCCGCCAGGCCGTAGCCCTTGGCCAGGGCCTTCCAATCGATACGTGGACGGTCCAGCACGGTCAGGCTCAGGGCCTCGGGACCGAAATCAGTCATGCCAAACCGGCGCAACTCGTTCTGCAGAATTGCGTAGCGATGGTTGGCCGCAATCAGAATCACCACCGGCAGCTGTTCCCGGGCGATGCTCCACAGGGTCTGGATGGTGTACTGGGCACTGCCGTCCGATTGCAGGCAGAACACCCGATTGCCTCGCTCGGCCAGCGCAGCACCGAACCCCACCGGAATGCCCTGGCCGATGGCGCCCCCGGTATTGGTCAGCACTCGATGCCGTGCGGCACGGGCCGATGCGGTGAAGAACGGGTAGCCGCAAGTGCCACCCTCCACCGAGACAATGCAGTCATCCGGCAACGAAGCGGCCAACACCTGCCCTATCGACTGCGGGGTCAACTCGGCGGTGGCGGGCGGCAACTCGACACCCATCGGCGTCGGCACGAAGGCCGGTGCTTCCAGTGCGTCGGCCAGTGCGGTAAGTGCACCGGCCACGTCATCACCGACGTCAGCCAGGTAAAGCAGGCGATCCCGTTCCGCCAAACGAGACGGAATGCCTTCATAGCCGAAGTAACTGATCGGCTCTGGAATGCCGGCACACACCACCGCGTCGTATTGGTCCAGGACACCGATGGCCACTTCGGGGAAATAGGGCAAGCGATCCAGGTCCGGCAGGCCACCGCCGCGATAGCTCAAGCGCGGAAAGGTTTCGGCGAACAAGTGCACACCGGGCAGCTGTGCCAGGCGCCCTGCCGCTTCAAGGCCGGCAACCGACAGGCCCTGGTCACCCACGATAAACACCAGGCGCTGACCATTGCGCAGCGCCTGGGCGATGGCTTCGATCCGGTCACCGGCAAACCGCCGAACCGGCGCGTGCAAGGTGCTGAAGGCCGTTTCCCGCGCCACTTCGTTGGCTTGCAGGTCCATCGGCAGGATCAAGCTGGCGATCTGGCCCTTGGCTTGCCAGGCGGACCGCACGGCCTCCTGGAGATCCTCGCCGATACCCGATGCCGTGCGCGATGTACGCACCCAGCCGGAGACGCTCCCGGCCAATGCCTGGATATCGCTGGCCAGCGGCGGATCGTAGTTGACGTGCCAGGAGGCGTGATCGCCGATGACGTTGACGATCGGGGTGTTGGCGCGACGGGCATTGTGCAGGTTGGCAATGCCGTTGGCGAAACCAGGCCCCAGGTGCGTCAGGGTCATCGCCGGCTTGCCGGCAATCCGCCCGTAACCGTCCGCGGCGCCGGTGCACACACCTTCGAACAACGACAGGACCGGCTTGAGGCCCGGGGCGCTGGCCATGGCGGCCACCAGGGGGATTTCGGTCGTTCCGGGGTTGGCGAAGCAGTACTCGATACCGCTTGCCACCGCCGCCTTCACTATCAATTGCGCGCCATTCATTTCCAGCCCTCTTGTTCGAGCGTTTGCAATGGCTGAGATTTATCACACATCAAAACCAACATAACAAGCATTTTATTTTCATAAAGCTCGTATTTTGAGATTAATGTGAATTTATGGCGCATCATATCCTGCAAATCCGCTTGCATTTCTCAAGCCCTGGAGTAACGTTGCAGCGCTTGCATCAGCCGGTGAGCAGGCTTTCCATCCCAGGCGCGTCTACCTATAGTGCTCACCAAACGGCCAGCCACGCGCCCTTCCCCTTTAGGAGCCAAATGAGCAGTCTGAGTAAAATGTTGAGTGTCCTGGACCTGTTCGGCCCGCAACGGTTGAAGATCGACCCCGACACCATTGCCGAGCACATGGGCCTCTCACGGGCGACCGTGTATCGCTACGTCAAGGACCTGTGCGACGCGGGTCTGCTGAGCCGGGTGGATGCCGGCAGCTACGGCCTGGGTCCACGGATCATCGAGCTGGACTGGATGATGCGGCAGTACGATCCGATCCTCGTGGCCGGCCGCGAGCTGATGCACGAGCTGTCCGAGGAAACCGGCCTGGCGGTGTTCGCCAGCGTTTTCTACGACGGTCACATCATCAACACCTACATCGCCGAACCCACTGACACGTACCGCTTTGCCTTCGGTCGCGGCCAGCCGCTGCCGTTTTTTCGCGGTGCGCAGTCCAAGGTCCTGATCGCCTTCCAGAAGAGCCGGCGCCTGCAACGCCTGTACGACGAGCACTTGGCCAACGACCCGGACAATCCCTACGACTGGGCCAGCTTTTCCAAGGCGGCCAAAAAGATCCGCAAGGATGGCTACTGCCTGACCCACGACGAACTCAACCAGGGACTGACCGGTATCGCCGCGCCGATCATCAATTCCGAGATCGACGAGGTGGTGGGCAGCCTTTCCGCGGTCGGCAGCACCCAGAGCTTCAAGCTGCTGCGCCAGGAAACCGTGGTTGAAATGGTGATGGAGACCACCCGGCGCATTGCCGAAAAAATGCACAACCCACCCGCCCCCCTTCAGCACTAGGCCGCCGCAGCCCGTGCCTCAGAACGGAACGGCCACACTCACCTGGCTGTACACGTTGGTGCCGTTGCCGGTGGCTTGATTGCCGCCGGTGGTCGAGTCCCGGTCCGGTTTGTAGAGCCCTATGAGCGGCGTGACGATCAGGTGCGGATTGACGGCCCACTCGGCATAGAGGTCCAGCTCCCGCGCATCCAGGTTCAGCGCATTGCTTTTGCGCACCGTGTTGAAATCGAAGAACAGCGCGCCGAGGGTCAGGTTCTCCAATGGCGTGGCCTTCAGGCCGACGTGATGGATGGCGGTATTGCTGTTGAATGGCCCGGCGTAGTTGCCGGCCACTTCGCCCTGGAACCAGGTCCCGTAGCCGGTACTCTGGCCGGTAAACAGCGAGTCCCATTTCTGCGAGTAGCGGGAATAGCGGTATGTCAGTTTCGGTGACCAGGTCACGTCGGCAAAAGTGTATCCGGCCTCGGCGTACCAGGCTTTCTCGGGACCGGCGTCCTTGTCTTGCCAGGCGTACTCAAACGCCAGGCTGGCGTTCTCGATCCCTGCGTCACCTTCACCGCGAATGCTGTAGACATCCATCCCTTTGCGTTGCTTCTGAAAATCACTGGCCCAGTGGTCACTCACATCAATGCCATGGACCCAGGTCAGCCCCAGCGTTCCGGCCTTGGCCGTGTAGTCCAGGGTACCGGCGGCCAGTTCAGTTTCGGCCTGAGCACGGTTGTCGGACTTGAGCCACGCCACGCTGCCATGCACACCGTCCTGCCCGCCCAGGCGCACCACCGCGGTTTGGTCGAAAGCGTGTCGAGCCGCCAGGTAATAGGCACCACCACGGTTCAGGCGGCCATCGGCGGGGCCCTTGCCCATGTTCGGCCCGTCGTCGTTGATCAGAAATCCCCTGCCCAACTTGACCACCTGGCGTCCACCGGAGATGTCGACGCCGTCCTGGCCCAACAGCGGGAACAGATCGGCGGAACGCCAGCCCAGATAAGCGTCTTCAATTTTCGTGGTCCGCTCGCTCCCCAGACTGTTCCCTGCCGCGTCACCGTCGCCCCAGGTCGCGGAACTGACCAGGCTGAATGCGCCGTAGGCGGTTCCCCGACCGGCCAAGGCCTGGTCGCCACTCACGCCATATTTGATGAAGCCTTCCCGCCAGGTGGACCCGCCCGGTGTGCCGTCGTAGTTCTTGCGGCTGTTGAAATGACCGAACACCGCCAGCAGGTCGGCGTTGAGGTGGCTGTCTTCGTCGGCGTACAGCTCATAGGCCTGGGCCTGGCCCATGGCGCAGAACGCCAACGTGCAGGCGAGACCGCTGCTGAAAAATTCAATACGCGATGGATACCGCATGGCTGAAGCTCCTTGTGGTGCGCCTTTCAAAGGCTGTCTTGGCGATTCGTGAAGCCGGTGCAGATGACTGCACCGGCTTTGCAGGTCAGCGGCAGGTGGCCAGGGCGTGATCGAGGGCCCGAACGATCAAACCGGCTTCTTCTGATGTCAGGGTCAGCGGCGGCGACAAGACGATCTTGTTGCCGATCGGACGCACCAGCACACCGCCACGGCGCGCTTCATCGGCAATCCGCGTAGCAAGGCCGGTCGCCGGATCGAGGGGCTCGCGGGTGGCCTTGTCCGTCACCAGGTCCAGGGCGATCATCAAGCCCTTGCCGCGCGCCTCACCGACCACCGCGTAGCGTTCCGCCAGCGGTTGCAGCTGCTTCAGCAACTGAGCGCCGATTTTCCCGGCGTTGCCCGGCAGATCCTCGGCCTCGACAATGTCCAGCACCGCCAGCGCCGCGGCACACGCGGTCGGGTGGCCGCTGTAGGTGTAGCCGTGCATGATCACACTGCTGAACCCCGGGCCGTTCTCGATGGCATCAGCGATCCGTTGGTTGAACACCGTGGCGCCCATCGGGATGTAACCGGCGGTGATGCCCTTGGCCAGGCACAACACGTCCGGCGCGACACCCCAGCCTCGACTGCCAAGCATGCAGCCCGTGCGACCGAACCCCGTCACCACTTCGTCGGCGATCAACAGAATGCCGTGGCGATCGCAGACTTCCCGCAGCCTCTTCCAGTAGTTCGCCGGCGGCACGATGACGCCGCCCGCCCCCTGCACCGGTTCGGCGATCAGCGCAGCGATGGTTTGCCCGCCCAACAGCGCGATCTGGTCTTCCAACTGACGAATGCAGTGGGCAGTCAGTTCTTCCGGATCGCGGCAATCCCAGGGGTTGCGATACAGCCACGGCGTGTCGAGCAAATGGCAGCCCGCGAGCAATGGCCCGTGGTTGTAGTGATAGACACCGTTACCGCCCACCGAAGTGCCGCCCATGTGCACGCCGTGGTAACCGTTGCGCAATGACAGGAAACGGGTACGCCCCGGCTCGCCGCTGGCGATCCAGTACTGGCGGGCCATTTTCAATGCCGTCTCCACCGCATCCGAACCGCCGGCGCTGAACAGCACCCGGGCCATGTTCTCCTGGGCAAACATCGAGACCAGCCGCTCAGCCAGGTCGAACACCCGCGGATGGGCGATGCCGTCGAACGTCTGGTAATACGCCAGTTCGTCCAGCTGCGCGGCAATGGCGGCCTTTACCGAGGCTCGATTGTGGCCCACGTTGACGTTCCACAAACCGCCGACGCCGTCGAGCATGCGCTGGCCGTCAATATCAGTGATGTAGTTGCCGTCACCCTTGGCGATGATCAGGGTTTTCGAGCGCTGGGCCGGTGCCGCGGAACTCATCGGGTGCCAGAACTTCTTCTGCGCTGTCTTGTATTGCTCGTACATGATTCAAGTCCTCACTCAGTTTCACGGGTGCGTACAAACAGCAGTTGCTGGCCGGTGAACTCCAGCAACCCTTCAAGGCCGAACTCGACGCCGAACCCGGACATCTTGCTGCCGCCAAAAGGCGTATTCGGTTGGATCTGCGCGTGGCAGTTGACCCAGGCCACGCCGCTTTCCAGGCGACCGGCCAAGGCCTGTGCCTGCGCGACATCACTGCCCCACACCGAGCCCCCCAGGCCCATGTCGCTGGCATTGGCGCGACGCAAGACGTCCTCGATATCCTGATAGGCAATCAACGGCAGCACCGGACCGAACTGTTCTTCATCGACCAGCCGGTGCCCGTCCGTCACGTCGGCCACAAGGGTCGGCGGATAGAAAAACCCCGGCCGGTCCAACCGAGCACCGCCGCACAACACCCGACCGCCATGGGCACGGGCGTCGGCGACCAGCGCCTCGACCAGTTCCAGCTGTTCAAGGTTCTGCACCGGCCCGAAAGTGACGCCGGGCTCCAGGCCGTCACCCACCACCTGGCGCGCCGCGATCCGCACCAGCGCGTCGGCGAAGGCCTCGTATTGGGATTGGTGGATGTACAGGCGCTTGAGGGCGGCACAGGTCTGGCCCATGTTCAGGAAGGCCGCCTGGAAAATGTCTTCGGCCACGGCCTCCACCGGGGTGCCGGGCAACACGATGGCGGCGTCATTGCCGCCCAGCTCCAGCGTCAGGCGCTTGAGATTGCTCGCGGCGCCGCGCATCACGCTCTGGCCGGTGGCGGTCGAGCCGGTGAATACGATCTTGTGGATGCCGGCATGGGAGGTGATCGCGCTGCCGAAACCCTGTTCTCCGGTCACGACGTTGATCACACCCTTGGGCACATGGCGGGCGATGATGTGCACCAGGCTCAGGGTACTCAACGGCGTGAGGCTGGACGGTTTGCTGATCACGCAATTGCCGGCCCGCAGCGCCGGCATGATGTGCCAGATGGCGATCATGAACGGCCAGTTCCAAGGCGTGATCGAGGCCACCACCCCCAACGGCTTGCGGTGCAGCTCGATACGCTGGGTCGGGGTTTCTTCCACCCGCTCCACCGGAATCTGCTGTTCGGCGGTGTAGCGCGTCCAGGCCACTGCCCCCATGACTTCGAACAGCGCGAGCGCCAGCGGCTTGCCCTGCTCCTGGACAATCAATCGTGCCAACGCCTCGGCTTGCGCTTCGATGTCCGCGGCGATGCCCAGCAAGCGCTCCCGCCGGTCTTCGTGAGTGCTGTGGCGCCACTCGCTGAAGGCCGCCTGGGCCGCGTCGACTGCCAGGTCCAACTGGGCCAGGGAGCCGGCGGGGCAGCGGGCAAAGGCGCTGCCGGTGGCCGGGTTGATGACATCGAAGCCACCCTGTTCGCCGCTGACCGCAACCCCGTTGATGAGCATTTGATAATCGTGCATCAGTACCTCCCTTTCGCGCGCGGACGGGCCGTCCCGTACCACGCGGACCGGTATTTTTCGTGAGAGTTGAACAGTGCTGCGACAGACCCTAAAGCTTGTGGCTACCCAGGGTCTTGAACCGCTCGGGGGAAATCCTGCGTAGCCGGATCGCCAGGCCTACACCGACGACCAGCGCAACGGGGATGATGGCGCAAAGGGCATAAGACAGCCGCGCACTGGCCCCGGTCAGCACATCGAAATGATTCACCGCGAGCGCCAGGACCACCAGCAATGCCAGGCAGGAAAACACTGGCAGGATCCGCCCGCGCCAGAGGCCGAGCTTCAGTTCCGGGTGGCGCCGGAAGTAGACCACCACTGCCGCCGAGGTCAGTGCCATCAGCAGGATCACGCACAGAGTCGCCAAGTTGGAGAACCAGGCGAACAGCTGCAGGATCGGGTCGGCATCCAGCGCGGCGAAAATCAGCACCACCACGGCGGCAATCAGGCTTTGCAGCGCCGAGCCCATGTGCGGGCTCTGGTGGACGCGGTGGGTCGTGCCCAATTGGCGATGCAGCAGACCGTCACGGCCGATGGCGTAGAAATAACGGGCCGCGGCATTGTGGAACGCCAGCAGTCCGGCATAGATGCTGACCATGAACAGGATACGGATGACCTGGGTCAGGTGCGGGCCGACAAAGTGATCGGACATGCCATAGATGAACGTGGTCGGGTCCTGCAATGCCTGCAACGTCGGGACAATCTTGTCCGCCCCCACCCCCACCACCATGGCCCACACCGACAAGGCATAGAAACCGCCGATCAACAGCACCGAGCTGTAGGTGGCGATGGGAATGGTACGGTGCGGATCGCGGGCCTCTTCGCCATAGATGGTGGTGGCTTCAAAGCCGATGAAGGCGGCAAAACAGAACAACAGGCCAATGGACGGCGTGCCGCTGAGCACGTGGCTGCGGTCAAACGAATCGAGATTGATGCCACTGTCGCCACCGCTCTTGAGGATGGCGAAATCCAGGATCAGGATGGCCAGGTACTCGGCGATGACCACCACCGAGAGCACCCGCGCAGAGAGGTCGATCTTGCGATAACCCAGAATCGCCACACTCGCCATGGCCAGGAGCGAATAACACCACCACGGCAAGTCCAGGTTGAAGACACTGGCCATTGTGCCGCTGACGACCCCGCCGAACATGCCGTACAGGCCCACTTGCAGGATGTTGTAGGCGAACATTGCCAACACCCCCGCCGCGCCGCCGGCCAGGCCACCCAGCCCACGGGCGGTGAAGGCATAGAAACCGCCCGCGTTGGTCATGTGCCGGGACATGGCGGTGTATCCCGCCGAGAACGCCAGCAATACCAATAGGGCCAGGATCAACAAGGCCGGCGTACCGGCACCGTTCCCCAGCATGATGCCGATGGGAAAGCCTCCGGCGATGACGCTCAGTGGGCTTGCAGCCGATACCACGAAGAAAATGATGAAGCCGACACCCAAGGCGCCTCGCTTCAACTCCGTCGAGTTGCTGATCGGAAAAGATACGCTCATTTTTTTAACCTTATTGTATGAGGCCGCTGTTGCAGGATCCGGGCACGCCAGACTCACCGCTGTGCACACGCTTGCTGCCTGGGTGCCGGGGTCGATCCTATGCCCTCGCCAAAACCGTTCGCTATCCCAAATCGGCAGCATCGGGAGCCCCGCCCCAAAGCGGGGCAATCGCGATGTCCGGCACTCGGCAGTGGCTGCCGATTCGGGCTAACGACATGGACATTGCGTCCGGCAAGATGACCTCGCCCGCTCTTGAACCAAGTCCGGGTCCCCCACAATAACAATCAGGCGGGACGCGCCTTCCAATGCCACCCCAGGCTTTGTCTGCGTGCGATCTGAAGCCTCCAGCAGGAAGTCCCGGCATGTTCTTCGCGCGTCTCAGTATTCAGTGGCGGATCACGCTTTTGAGTGGGCTGTCCCTCCTCGCCGTGGTCGGCGCATTGACCGGTGCTTCCCTGTACCAGAACCAGCAGGGCGCAAAGTTGTTGAAGCAACAGAGCAGTCTTTTGTTGGGCCAGTCAGCCCTGGAACGCCTGCAGGCCCAAGCCCTCGCCCACGGCCAGCGGGTTGAGCGCTTCTTCAACGAAACAGCGTTGTACGGGGAAGGATTCAGCCAGGAAGTGCTGCAGCTACGCGCCCAGACCCTGGACGGCCGATTGACCGCCACGCAACTGCGCCAGGCGCTGATCGGCGCCGCCCGCCAGGCCTTGCTCAAGCGCGAGAAGATCCTCGGGCTGTACGTCGTGTTGTTGCCCGACGCGCTGGCCGGGGAAGATGCCGGTTTTTCCGACCAGCGAAACCTGGCCGGGAACGAAAAAGGTCGCTTTGCCTTGTATTGGTCGCAAAGCCAGCCGGGGCAACTGGTCCAGGAAGTGCTCAGCGAAGCCCAGATCGTTGCAAACAGTGCTCCGCCGGGCAGCGAGCCGGGGAACGCCTGGTACTTTTGCCCACAGAACGAGCGGCGCACCTGCGTGACGGAGCCCTACGAAGTCGAAGTCGAGGGCAAGAAAACCCTCATGAGCAGTATCTCGGTGCCGCTGATGGACAAGGGACAGGCCATCGGCGTCGTGGGTATGGACATCAGCCTCGACACCTTGCAGAAACTCGCCGCCAGCTTGGCCGATGACTTGTATCCTGGCCACAGCGAGATCAGCATTCTGTCCTCATCGGGCCAGCTTGCCGGCCACAGCGGCAGCGTATCGGAGACCTCGGTCGACGTGCGCCAGAGCGTGCAGACCGTCGCGAACGGCGCTCCGTGGCAGTTGCAGATACGGGTTCCCGAAGCGCTGGTGCAGGCACCGGCCTTGCAGATGCAGGCCCAGCTGGATGAACGGCAGCAACACGCCAACTGGGTCAACCTCGGCCTGGGCCTGCTGGCCGGCGGTCTGGGCTTGTCGCTCATCTGGCTGACCGCCTACGGCGTAACCCGGCCGCTGCTCAGCGTCGCCGACATGCTCAATGCCATTGTCGAAGGCGACGGCGACCTCACCCGGCGCCTGCCCGACGACGGCAGCGACGAGCTGGGCCAACTGGCCAACGGCTTCAATCGCTTCCTCGCCAAGCTGCAACCCATCATCCGCGATATCCAGCAAGCGTCCCAGGACACCCGCAACACCGCCGATACCTCCTCCCAGGTGGCCCAGGAAGTGAGCACGGGCATGTCCAGGCAGTACCGGGATGTCGAGCTGGCCGCTACCGCGCTGCATGAGATGAGCGCCAGTGCCCAGGAAGTCGCCCGACATTCCCATCAGGCGGCGGATGCGGCCACTCGCGCCGAAAGTGCCAGCCGATCCGGACGAGCCCTGTTCGCCAACGCCGTCAGCAGTATCGGTACCCTTGATCAAAGCCTCGAAACCACCCTCGGCCAGGTGCAGACCCTGGCCGACAACAGCCAGCAGATCAACCAGGTCCTGGACGTGATCTGCGCCATCGCCCAGCAAACCAACCTGCTGGCCCTGAACGCTGCGATTGAAGCGGCCAGGGCCGGCGAACAGGGGCGCGGCTTCGCGGTGGTGGCAGACGAAGTCCGACACTTGGCCAGCAATACCCAGAACTCGGTGGAACACATCCGCAGGGTGATCGAGGCGCTGCAACAGCTCAGCCAGGAGGTCGTACACAACACCCAGCTCAGCCGCGAACTGGCCAGGGGCAGCGTGGTTCAAGTCGAGCAGACCCAAGTGGCGTTGCAGCACATCAGCGACGCCGTGGAAGTGATCGAACAAATGAACCAGCAGATCGCCAGCGCGGCCCTGGAACAAAGCTCAGTGGTCGAAGACATCAGCCATCGTGTCAGCGACATCCGCACGATCAGCGAAACATTGACCAGCAGGATGCAGGACGCGTCGCAAGCCAGCCTTCAGCTCTATGAAATGGCGAATCATCAGCAGCAACGGGTGGGGCACTTCCGCACCTGAGTGGTATCGGCAGTGGCCTGTACGGTTACAGGCCACTAAAGCCTGAACAGCTGTCCCATGGCCTGGCCCAGCAAATCCACCGCCTCATCGGCCTCGCCACCGGGCGAGCGCATGAACACCACGTCATGCTCCGGAATGACCGGCAGGCCCGTGAGTATCTGCATCTTCTCCGTCACACGGGCACGATCGATCAGGCTGATCGCCAGCCCGGCCTCGACGCACGCCTTGACGGCCTGGTTGGAGGGACTTTCCAGCACGATGCGCACCTTGCGGCCGCTGTGCCGGAGCGATTCGAGCATGGCTTGTCGATAAGGGCACTGCGCCGCGTGTACGGCCAATGGGAGCGGTTGCGAAAGGGTCAGCATCATGTTGATCGGCCCGACCCAGACAGGCGCGGTCGGTACCAACACCTGCCCCTGCGTGTCCTGCTGTCCCTTCGGCAGGGTGACGACGGCCGCCTGGAGTTTTCCACGCTGCACCAGGTCCCGCAGTGCATAACTGGGGGCGGTCTTGAGCTCCAGCACCACGTTGGGCCAGGCCGCCACGAACGTCGGCAGAATGTCGCGGATGACATGATTGGCATATTCGTCCGGCACTCCCAGGCTGATGCGTCCCGCCAGACGGGTGCCTTGCAGATCGGCCAGCACCCGGTCATGGGCGCTCAGCAGTTCCGTGGTCGACATGAGCAGGCGCTTGCCCAGCGCCGTCAGCGAGACGGATTGATTGTCGCGGTTGAGCAGGCGCCCGCCGGCGACCGCCTCGAGCCGCTGCACGTGCACGCTCACCGCCGCCGGGCTTTTATGCAGGTGCTCTGCCGCGGCGCTGAACTTGCCGATACGCGCAACGGCGTGAAATGTACGAATCAGCTCGATGTCGAGTACGGCCGCCATGATTCACCTTTTGTGAAGGACTGCTGCAATACATTTTGATTTATCAGATTACTGCGTTTTTGTAGCGTGGGGTCATGAAAACGATCCCATGCCCTGCCTCGACCCGTTCCGCCTGGTACTGGATGATTCCGTTGCCCTTGCTGGAAGCCGCATTGATCCTGACCTGGAGCTCCGGTTTTGTCGGAGCGCGCTTTTCCATCGATTACGCGTCTCCGTTGCTGGTGGTGTTCTGGCGCTGCGTCGTGATCACACTGGTGTTGTTTCCCTTCGTTGCCAAGCCGTTACGCCGGGCGCCGGCGGCGGCGCTACTGAAAAACGCCGGCATCGGCCTGCTGGCCATGGGGGGCTATCTCGCCGGTATCACCCAGGGCATTGCCCTGGGCGTGCCCGCGGGCCTCGCCGCGTTGTTCGCCGACCTGCTGCCGATGGGCCTGGCGCTGCTGGGTGCCTGCGTCCTCGGACAGCGACAGCCCTGGCAAGTCTGGGCAGGCCTGGTCATCGGCCTGGCCGGCGCCGCGCTGGCCACCCACGGTGCGCTCGCCTGGGGACACGCGCCAGGGTGGGCCTATGCCCTGCCCTTGCTGGGCATGCTTTCCCTGGCCGTCGCGACCCTTTGGCAAAAGTGTCTGCCAGCGTCCGAAGCCCTGGGCCTGATGCCCAACCTCTGGCTGCAATGCTGTGTATCGGGCGTGGTATTCGCCGTTCTTGAAGGCATACCGGGTAGCCTGGCTCCGATACCCAGCGCCGGGTTCGCCCTGAGCGTGCTATGGACGGTGGGCTTGTCGACGATGGGCGGCTATGGGCTGTACTGGCTCTGCCTGCGCCGCGCAACCGCCACCCGCGTCGCCAGCCTCCTCTACCTCAGCCCACCGGTCACGATGCTTTGGGCCTGGGCCATGTTCAACGAACCGCTGTCATGGCCGATGGCGTTGGGAATGCTGGTGTCCGGGGCGGGCATCTGGCTGGTCGTTCGCGTCGAGGCCCGGCAAGCCTGATGTCAGTCAGTTAAGCCACAACCCGTGGGAGTAAAGCTTGCTCCCACAGGATTAGCGCCGTTTGCTCCTCAACTGACTGGCATTGGGGCAAGCCCGGCAGCGAGCGACCTAACGAGACGCCGTCACGACATTGGAAATCCGGCTGAAGAAAGGCTCCAGGCGCTCCCGCGGCGCGTCGTGCTCCACCACCAGTGCGGAAACTTCGCCACACGCGGCCACCTGGTAGTGCGCCACGCTGGAGAGTTTTTCGTTGGTCACCGCCACGACCACCTGGCCGCTCGCTGCGACCACCGCGCGCTTGAATTCAGCGTCGTCCAGGCCGAAAGCGGTAATGCCGTTGTCCGGATCGATGGCGCAGGCGCCGAGAAAGCACAGGTCGAAACTGAACTGCCGCAGCTGCTGCGCCGCGGCCAGCCCGATTGCGCCGCCTGCCACCGGGTTCAAGCGCCCGCCCAGCACGATGACCTCGGCGCGAGGCAACTTCATCAGTTGCACCGCAATCAGTGGCGAGTTGGTGGTGACGGTGAACTGGAGCTGGGGGTCAATGGCGCAGGCAATGGCCAGGTTGGTGGAACCGGCATCGATGAAGACGTGCTGCCCGGCGCTCAACAACCCGGCGGCGGTCTGGCCGAGACTGTTCTTGCGCCCGGCGTCCTGCCTGACGCGAACGTCTATCGGTCGCTCGGCCGCGGGCAGGAGAATGGCGCCCCCGTAAACGCGTTTACATAGCCCGGCCGCCGCCAACGCCCCCAGGTCGCGTCGGATCGAGTGCTCGGACACATTCAGTTCACTGGCCAGATCGGCCGCGATCACGCGGCCATATCGCGCAAGGCGTTCGCTGATGAACTGCTGGCGTTCGCCGGGGAATACATCGTTGGGTGAGCTCATGGGTCTACAACCTGCATAAACGAGCATAAATGCTCATGATCGAGCAAGCATGCCGCGTATACCGCGGATCGTCAAATCGCCGATTCGAATGGCTGTGAGCCTTCGCAAAATAATCTAAACGAGCGACTGCGCCAGGGGTCTAGACCATTAAGCCCATCCGATGAGAGCTCTACCATGTTGAAATTTCTTGGCAGTACCGTTGGCATTATTTTCCTGATCGGCCTGATCGTGGTCATCGCGCTACTCAAGTTCATCTTCTGACTGAAACAACTGCCGGGTTTGGGGCGCGTGTCTCCCGCACGTCTTGAGCCCGGCAGATATCCTCCTGCTTCGCCCGCCCGTCATCCATCGTGTCGCCGTGGAGATTGTGCGTGGCCGGCGCCATTTGCCGAAGGCAGTACCCTGGGCGAGGGAATTCTGAGACGATAACGAAAAAACAGGATGCCAGGGACCCAGGTATTCGACTCCATCTCTTTGGCGACTTACATGTATTCCCTTCCCTTTCAGAGTTTACGAGCGCGAATAGCACTGGCTGTCGCCTTGGTCGTACTGGTCCTTAGTTGCCTGTTCGGCGCCGTCATTGGTGAATCGTCCATCTCCAGGCTCAAAGAGAAAACCGGCCTTCAACTGAGCGAGTACGCCTACTCGATGGTTGATCGCCTCGATCGCGATATGAGCAACCGGTCCAAGGCGCTCACCGTCCTGAGCCAACTGGAGACGTTGCGCAACGCCGCCAGCATTGGCGAAGCGCGAGCACTGCTCAACCATCTCAGCGATCAATTTCCAAGCTATTCCTGGATCGGCCTGACCGATGCCCATGGCACGGTAGTCGCCTCGACCGACAAGTTGCTCGAAGGCGTCGACATTTCACAGCGGCCGGTCTTCGCCAATGGCCTGAACGAGACCTTCATCGGCGATGTCCATGAGGCGGTCATGCTGGCGAAGCTGCTGCCCAACCCTTCCGGCGAAGCAATGAAATTCGTCGACATCAGCATGCCGGTCCGGGACGACTCCGGGCGTCTGGTGGGCGTGCTCGCGGCGCACCTTTCCTGGAAGTGGGCTGCCGAGGTTGGCCGGTCCTTGTTCGAGCCCTTGCAGACCCACCTCCCCGGGCTGGAATTCCTGGTACTCAGCAAGGATGGCACCGTCCTCCTGGGTCCCAACGAAATGATCGGCAAACCCATCGGCATCACCGTCAGCGAAGGGAGCGGGCAAAGCTGGTCGGTCAAGCGCTGGCCGGACGGTAACCTGTATATGGCTGGTTCGGCCCAGAGCGTTGGCGTCGGCGACTATCCCGGTTTGGGGTGGACAGTCATCACGCGACAGCCGGCCGAAGCCGCTTTCGCCGAGGCTCATCGGTTGCGTAACGAGATCCTCCTATGGGGTGGCCTGCTGTCCGTTCTGTTCGCCGTGGTCGGGTGGTTTGTGGCGGGCATTATTACCGGGCCCATCAATACCATTGCCGAGGCGGCCGCCCGGTTGTCCGAGGGGGCCGATGTCAGCATTCCCCTTCTCAAGGGCAGCCGCGAGGTCGAAACATTGAGTGTTGCAATCCGCCACCTCGTCGACAGCCTGACCCGTAAGAGAGGACAGCTGGCGGTGGTCGAAGGCATTGCCTATCGCGATGTCGTCACCGGCCTGCCCAATCGGGCGGCGCTGGAAAAGTATGTCGAGGCCGTGGGCCGCGAAGTCGATACGCAACGCGACTTCGGCGTGCTGTGCGTGGATCTCGACGGATTCAAACCCGTCAATGACGACTTCGGCCATGCTGTTGGTGATGCGTTGCTTCATGAAGTCGGCATTCGACTGCTGACGGCCGTACGCGAAGGCGACATTGCCGTCCGCCACGGAGGGGACGAATTCGTGTTGCTGCTGCGCCTGAACAGCGAAGAATCACTGGCCAGTATGCAGGGGGCTGCGCAACGCATCCTCGCGAAACTGGCCGAGCCGGTGGTATTGGCCGGACAGTCGATCAAGATCGGTTGCAGTATCGGTGGCACGCTCTGGAGCGGCGGCGCGTTTGCCGACGCACTGGCCCAGGCCGACGAAGCGCTGTACCGGGCCAAGCGTGCCGGCAAATCCCAGGCGAAGTTCCACGAGGCCGCGTAGCGAACCTGCCAGTCAAATGACTGCAAGCCGAGAGGCCGCCATCGCGAGCAGGCTCGCTCCCACAGGGTTCTATGGCGTACACACATGCTGCGCACACCGCAGGATCACAGTGTGGGAGCGAGCCTGCTCGCGAAAGCGGCGTGTCTGCCACGGAGGCGTTGACTGTGCCGCCGTCTTCGCGGGCAAGCCCGGCTCCCACAGGGTCTTGTGGCGTACACACATGCTGCGTACACCGCCGATCAGTGTGGGAGCGAGCCTGCTCGCGATGGCGTCTGTCAGGGCGCCGCTTACTTGTCCTGGAACTCCGCCGGCCGCTTGGCCACGAAGGCCGCCATGCCTTCTTTCTGATCCTGGGTCGCGAACGCCGCATGGAATACCCGTCGCTCGAAACGCACGCCTTCGGACAGGCTCACTTCAAACGCACGGTTGACGCTTTCCTTGACCATCATGCTGATCGGCACCGACTTGGACGCGATCAGCGCGGCAGTTTTCAGGGCGTCGTCCAGCAGTTCGTCGGCCGGTACGATCCGCGCCACGATGCCGCAACGTTCCGCTTCCACCGCATCGATGAAACGCCCGGTCAGGCACATTTCCATGGCCTTGGCCTTGCCCACCGCGCGGGTCAGGCGCTGGGTGCCGCCCATGCCCGGCAGCACACCGAGGTTGATTTCCGGCTGGCCGAACTTGGCGTTGTCGCCGGCCAGGATGAAGTCGCACATCAGCGCCAGCTCACAGCCGCCCCCCAAGGCGAAGCCGTTCACCGCCGCGATAATCGGCTTGCGGCGGTTGGCCACGCGGTCGCTGTCGCTGAACAGGTCGTCGAGGTAGATCTGCGGATAGGTCAGCTCGGCCATTTCCTTGATGTCGGCCCCGGCGGCGAAGGCCTTCTTCGAGCCGGTCAGCACGATGCAGCCGATCTTCGGGTCCGCTTCCAGGCTGTCCAGCGCGTGGTTCAACTCACTGACGATCTGCGCGTTCAAGGCGTTCAGCGCCTGGGGACGGTTGAGGGTGATCAGGCCGACGCGGTCCTTGATTTCCAACAAAATCGTTTCGTAGCTCATGCAGGACTCCTGTTCAAAGATTGCGCGAAATGACCATGCGCTGAATGTCGCTGGTGCCTTCGTAGATCTGGCAGACCCGTACATCGCGGTAGATGCGTTCCAGCGGGAAGTCGTTGAGATAACCGTATCCGCCCAGGGTTTGCAACGCCATAGAGCAGACTTTTTCGGCCATTTCCGAGGCGAACAACTTGGCCATGGAAGCCTCTACCAGTGCAGGCTGACCGTTATCCCGCAGCGCGGCGGCGTAATGCACCATCTGCCGCGCCACGGCGATCTGGGTCGCCATGTCCGCCAGGCGGAACGCCACGGCCTGGTGCTCGATGATCGGCTTGCCGAAACTCTGGCGTTCGCGGGCATAGTCCCGGGCCGCTTCGAATGCCGCTCGTGCCATGCCGACCGACTGCGCCGCGATGCCGACCCGCCCGCCCTCCAGGTTCGCCAGGGCGATTCTGTAGCCTTCACCCTCCTCCCCCAGGCGATTGGCGACCGGCACCTTCACATCCTCGAACAGGATCTGGCAGGTGTCGGAGGCGTGTTGGCCGAGCTTGTCCTCGACCCGTGCCACGCTGTAGCCCGGTGAATCGGTGGGCACGATGAACGCGCTGATGCCCCGTTTGCCTGCACTCGGATCGGTCACCGCGAACACGATCACCACCCCGGCGTTCTGCCCGGAGGTGATGAACTGTTTGCTACCGTTGAGCACGTAATGATCGCCGTCCAGTCGTGCCCGGGTCTTGAGGCTGCTGGCGTCCGAGCCGGCCTGGGGCTCGGTCAGGGCAAAGGCGCCGAGCATCGCGCCGCTGGCCAGGGGCGCGAGAAACCGGGCCTTCTGCTCATCGCTGCCGAACTTGAGGATCGGCACGCAACCCACCGAATTGTGCACGCTCATGATGGTCGAGCACGCCCCGTCTCCAGCGGCGATTTCTTCCAGGGCCATGGCGTAAGTCAGGTAGCCGGTGTCGCAACCGCCCCACTGTTCCGGCACGAGCATGCCGAAGAAGCCCAGTTCGGCCATCTCGGCGATAGCTTCTCTGGGAAAGCGGTGCTCGCGGTCCCACTCGGCGGCGAACGGTTTCAAGCGTTCCTGGGCGAACTGCCGGGCCACGTCGCTGATTTGTGTCTGTTCTTCAGTCGGGAGCATGGTGATTCCTTAATACAGGCATTCAACGGCCATGGCCGTGGCTTCGCCGCCGCCGATGCAAATCGCCGCAACGCCGCGCTTTAGGCCCTTCTGGCGCAGGGCCGAGAGCAGCGTCACCAGGATCCGTGCCCCCGAGGCACCAATCGGGTGGCCCAACGCACAGGCACCGCCGTGGATATTGACCTTGTCGTGGGGAATTTCCAGCTTGGCCATGGTCACCAGCCCTACCACGGCAAACGCTTCGTTGACTTCGAACAGATCGACTTCATCCAGCGACCAGCCGGTCTTTTGCATCAGCTTCTTCACCGCGCCAATCGGTGCGGTGGGGAACAGGCTCGGGGTGTCGGCAAACGCCGCGTGGCCGTGAATCACCGCCAGGGGCTTCAAGCCGCGCTGTGCCGCCTGGCTCTGGCGCATCAGCACCAGGGCAGCAGCACCGTCGGAAATCGAGCTGGCGTTGGCCGCCGTCACCGTGCCGCCCTCGCGGAATGCCGGCTTGAGGGACGCGATCTTGTCGATTCGCGCCTTGGGCGGCTGCTCGTCGTGGCTCACCGTGACCTGTTCCTTACCGACCATGACCTGTAGCGGCACGATTTCGGCGTCGAAACTGCCATCCTTGATCGCCTGCTGGGCGCGGGTGGTGGACGCAATGGCGAAGGCGTCCTGGGCTTCACGGCTGAAACCGTTGGCTTCGGCACAATCCTCGGCGAAGGTGCCCATCAGGCGGCCCTTGTCGTAGGCGTCTTCCAGGCCGTCGAGGAACATGTGGTCCAGGACCTTGCCGTGGCCCATACGCAAGCCGCTGCGGGCACGGTCGAGCAGATACGGGGCGTTGGACATGCTTTCCATGCCGCCGGCCACCACCACCTCGGCACTGCCGGCCACGAGCATGTCATGGGCGAGCATGGTCGCTTCCATGCCCGAGCCGCACATCTTGTTCAGGGTGGTGCAACGGGTCGATTTGTCGAGCCCGGCACCCAACGCCGCCTGCCGCGCCGGAGCCTGGCCCTGGCCGGCGGCGAGCACGCAGCCGAACAGCACTTCTTCGACGGAGCCCGGGGTGATACCGGCGCGCTCCACGGCGGCCTTGATCGCGGCCGCGCCCAGTTGCGGGGCGCTGAGGCTCTTGAGTTCGCCTTGGAAACCGCCCATTGGCGTGCGGACGGCGCTGACGATGACAATCGGATCGTGGGTCATGACAAATTCTCCTTACTTCGCTGCCATGCGCAAGGCACCGTCGAGACGGATCACCTCGCCGTTGAGCATGCTGTTTTCAATGATATGCCTGACAAGCGCCGCATACTCGGCGGGTTTGCCCAGGCGCGGCGGAAACGGCACGCCGGCGGCCAGGGATTCACGGACTTCCGGGGTCATGCCGGCCATCATCGGCGTTTCGAAAATTCCCGGGGCGATGGTCATCACGCGGATGCCGAAACGCGCCAGTTCCCGGGCGGCCGGCAGGGTCAGGCTGGCAATGGCGCCCTTGGATGCCGCATAGGCCGCCTGGCCGATCTGACCGTCGAAGGCAGCCACCGACGCGGTGTTGATGATCACGCCGCGCTCGCCGTCGGCATCGGCCTCGGTTTCGGCAATGGCCGCAGCGGCCAGGCGCAGCAGGTTGAAGCTGCCGATCAGGTTGACGTTGATCACCTGGCTGAAGCTGGCGAGCCCGTGGGGGCCGTTCTTGCCGAGGATCTTTTCGCCACGCACGATGCCGGCGCAGTTCACCAGGCCGTTCAGGCCGCCAAATGCCTCGACAGTGGCCTTGACCGCCGCTTCGGCCGCCGCCTCGTTGCTGATATCCGCTACTACGCTCCGGCAGCCGAGCTTCTGCGCCTGGGCGGCCACGGCCTCGGCATTGAGGTCTACCAGCATCACCTTGGCGCCGGCCTTGACCAACAGCTCGCCGGTGGCCGCACCGAGGCCGGACGCACCGCCGCTGACGAGGAAAATTTTATTGTCGATCTGCATCATGGTTTCCTTGGGTTCAAGCTGAAACGTTCTGCGCCGCCGCTTCTTGGGCTTTGGCAATTTCCTGGTTGCGCAAGATAAAGCGCTGCAGCTTGCCGCTCGGGGTTTTCGGCAAGTCGCTGACAAATTCGATTTCACGGGGATACGCATGGGCGGCCAGGCGCTTGCGCACGTGTTGGCGCAACTCTTCGGCCAGTTCTGGCGCGGCACGGTACTGGGCACTGAGCACGACGAAGGCCTTCACCAGCTCGGTACGCTCCGGGTCGGGTTTGCCAATCACCGCGGCTTCGACCACCGCCGGGTGTTCGATCAAGGCGCTTTCCACGTCGAAGGGACCGACGCGGTAGCCCGAGGTGGTGATCACGTCGTCACTGCGACCGACGAAACTGATGCTGCCGTCCGGGTTCAGCTCGACGGTATCGCCGCTCAGGTAATAATTGCCGACGAACGCCTTGGTAGGCCCGCCCTCATAACCGGCGAACCAGCACATCGGCGACTGGCTACGGTCGACGGCGAGAATGCCCGGCTGGCCGACGCCCAGCTCCTGGTGACGGTCATCCAGCACCACGATCCGGTGGCCCGGCGAGGCAAAGCCGGCCGCTCCCAGGTGCACCGGATGTTCAAGCCCGTGGTGATTGCACAGCACCATGCCCAGTTCGGTCTGGCCGTAATGGTCGTGGATCACCACATCCAGGTTATCGGCGAACCAGCGGATCACCTCCGGGTTCAGCGGCTCGCCGGCGCTGCTGACGATGCGCAGCCGACCCTTGATCGACCGGGCGAACTGCTCGCCTCCGGCAATCAGCAGGCGATAGGCGGTGGGTGAGCCCGTGAGGTTGGTGATGCCGTATTTGTTGATGACCCGGCACGTGCTTTCCAGGGTGAAGGGACCATCGTAGAAAGTGATGGGATGGCCCATCGCTAACGGGCCGGTCACGCCAAAATAGATACCGTAGGCCCAGCCCGGATCGGCAACGTTCCAGAAAGCATCTTCGGGACGCAAGTCCACGGCGTCACGGGTGTAGCTCTGGAAGGCAACGATGGCCTTGAGCGGCACGGACAACGCCTTGGCCGGCCCGGTGGTGCCGGACGTGAACATAAGTAGGAATGGGTCTTCACCGGTGAGCATGACCGGCTCGCACTGGTTGGAGTGGTTCGCCACCTCAGCCCAGAAACTGTAGTCGCCCCGCACGATCCCCCGGCCTTGTTCGCCGCCGACGGTGACGACGGTGGGACAACCGGTCACTTCGTTGAGCTTGGGCCGGTTGACGCTGTCGGTAACGACGATGCGAGCCCCGGAGCTGCCGAGACGGTGCTCGATGGCCTTGGGTCCGAATGCGGTGAACAATGGCTGATACACGGCCCCGATGCGCCAGGTGGCGAGCACCACGATCAGCAGTTCCGCGGTACGCGGCAGCAGGCCGGCTACCTTGTCGCCCTTGCCCACGCCCTGGGCCAGCAGGAAATTGGCGAAGCGTGCAGCGTTGTCCTGCAGGTCACGGTAGGTCCAGGTCGCATCGCTGCCGTCACGGCCCTCCCAGAACAACGCGATGCGACCCGGCAACGCGTGCCGGTCGCAGCATTCGACGCAGGCGTTCAACGCCTCGAGCGAACCGTGGAGTGCGGCATCGACAGTGTGCAGGTAATCGAACTGCGACGTGGCGGACGAGTAATCGCGCATGACTAGAATCCCTCTGTACTTTTTATTGGTTGGGGGAACCGTGGACAGAGGAATACTCGCGCCGAAGGGCTTGGGCGGCAATGGTCAAAGCTATCAAGTTGGCTGACTGGTTTGGCCATGGTTTGGGGGTGGGTTGCCGGTCATGGCCCTATCGCGAGCAGGCTCGCTCCCACAGGAGATCTGTGCTCACCGCGAAACCCTTGTGGGAGCGAGCCTGCTCGCGATAGCAGTCTCCCAGTCGCTACAAAGGCTGCTTCCACGCAAATGAATACACCTTCCCCGGTGCCGGAGGCTGGCACCGCTGGTTATCCGCATCGGCCCCCACCAGGAACCACTCGGCCCTGGAGGTCTCGCCGACGCTGTGGGCCTTTTGCGGGTCGTAGCAGCGCGCCAGGTCCCGCGCAGGCACCAGCGCATAGGCCTGCGGGTGGCTACGAAGCCACAGCGCGGATTGCTCCAGGGATTGATCGCTATAGAAACCGAAGTGCACGATGGGTTGTCGGGCGAACAACCAGTGCCCTTCACGCCAGCCCACCAGCACCAGTTCGGCGTTGTTGCTCAATCGCGCGACGTCAGCCATGAGGGTTTCGTGGGGGTTGACGCCCTCCTTGTGGGGCTCGACGAAGCCGCGGACAAACCAGGCACACAGCCACACAACAGTCAGGACAACGAACACCGTCCTGCCCCGCGGGCGCCGGCTGAACCAGCGGCGCAACATCCACGGAACCAGCGGCGCCACCAGCAGGATCAACCCTGGCAATGCCGGAAAAATATACAGCTTGCGCTTGCCGCTGCTCAGGCTGAAGAACAGCAGCACCAGCAGCACCCACCCGAGCAGCACCAGCACCCGCCCATCGTGCTTGAGCAATTGCCTGCGCCAGGCCGGCACCAGCCAGGGCAGCATGAAGAAAATCGGCAACCAGTACTTCGGTATCACCTCGACGAAGAAGTACCAGAAGGGTTCGCGATGTTCCCACGCGTTGGCATAGCGACCCGCCGTTTGCTTGAACAGGATTTCCTGGGCATAGGCCAGGCTGTCGGCACTGCCCTGCGCCACGATCAACAACAGCGGGCCCAGCCATACCGCAATGGCCGCCAACGCCACCAGCAGCCCCAGCCACCAGGCAGCGGCTTTTCCGGGCATCGGCGTCACGCCTTTCCAGCCTTTACGCACCGCGTAGGCATAAGGGATCAGCACCAACACCGGCAGAAAGCCGACCCCTTTGCTGATGATGCCAAACCCCATCGCCGCACAGGCGATGTAATACCAGCGCCAATCCGGCCCGAGCAACAGGTGCCGGCACAGGCCATAGAGACCCAGGATGGTCCAGAGCGCGAGAAAACCATCGATCTGTCCAGTGCGCAGAATACTGTAGGTCTGGTAGGTCGCCAGGAACAGCAGCGCCGCAATCACTCCGATGCGCCGCCCCCATAGGCGCCGGCCCAGGTCATACAGGCAGGCCGTGGTCACGCTGCCGGCCAACAGCGCGGGCAAGTACAGGGCAACTTTTGGCAGGTGGGTCAGTTGCACGAACAGCGCCACCGCCCACATGAACAGGGGCGGCTTGTCGGCGTAGATTTCCCCGGCCCGATGGGGAATAAACCACGAGCCGTTCTGCAGCATTTCCAGGGCTACGCCGAGGAAACGTTCTTCATCGACATTCAGCGGTTGCCGCCACCCGAGCCCGGCACCCACCATGACCAACGCCAATAGCGCAAAACCCAGCCGTTCCCATCGTGGGGAAGATAATCGTATCCGCACCGTTTCAGCCCCTTTTGTCCAGCTCAAGGCCTTTGTGCTCGTGCTGCCTGGCGATCAACTGCAAGTTGCGCAGATACACGATGAAGCCGAAGGACTGGCCGAGGATGAAGACCGGGTCTTCGCGATAAATGGCGTATGCCAGCAGTAACGCACTGCCGACAATACTCAGGTACCAGAATCCCACCGGAATCATGCTGCGCTTCTTGTATTCACTGTAAAGCCATTGCAGGGCAAAGCGCCCGGTGAAGACCAACTGGCCCATGAATCCCACGGCCAACCACATCGATTCCCTGCCCATGTCAGGCCTCGCTTTCTTGCGCGTTAACGTCCAGACGGGTGCGTTTGATCAACCACCACACTCCCAACAAATCGACGATGCCCACCAGGGCCCGGTCCAGGTTCCCGTAGTTGGACACCCCTGCCCCGCGTTCACGGTGATTGACCGGCTGAACCAGCATCCGGCCGTTATGACGACGGATCAGGGCAGGAATGAATCGGTGCATGTGATCGAAGTACGGCAGGCGCAAAAAGGCCTCGCGCTCGATCAATTTGATGCCGCATCCGGTATCCGGGGTCTGGTCTTTCAGCAGACTGGCACGCAGCTTGTTGGCAAACCGCGAGGCCCAGCGCTTGCTCGCCGTGTCGCGACGGTTCACCCGATGCCCCGCCACCAGCTTGACGCCTGCGGGCTTGCCTTCCGAACCGCGCACCAGGTCGAGCATTTTCGGCAGATCGGCCGGGTCGTTCTGGCCATCGCCATCCAGGGTCGCCAACCAGTGCCCGCGAGCCACCACGGCGGCATGGTGGATGGAGGTGCTCTGTCCCAGGGAGCGGGCATGGCTGAGCACTCGCAGCTGAGGGTAGCCCTGGCCTTGCAGCGTGCGCAGTTCGGCCGCAGTGGCGTCGGTGCTGCCATCGTCCACTACGATGACTTCAAAGGCCTCGTTGACCAGCGCTGCGCGCACCTCCTCCAGCAACGGAATGAGATTGCCTGCTTCGTTCTTCGCCGGGATCAAGACGGATACATAAGGGGTTTCGTGCATGGTTTTCCTATGGAGATTCGAAATGCGCGGTTAAACGCGGTAATAGTCGCGGTACCAATCGACAAACGACCGCACACCGCTGGACAGCGAAGTCAGCGGGCGAAACCCCACCCGATCTTCCAGGTCACGGGTGTCCGCCCACGTGTTGAGCACATCGCCTGACTGCAACGGCAAGAAGTTCTTGATGGCGCGGATGCCCGTCGCCTCTTCGATGCATTCGACAAAATGCAGGAGCTTCACCGGCGAACCGCGTCCGATGTTGTAGACCTTGTTCGGTGCGCCGCTTTCGTCGGTAGGCGGGCGTGGCAGCAATCGCACGAGGCCTTCGACGATGTCGTCGATGTAGGTGAAATCCCGAGACATCGCACCATCGTTGTACACATCGATGGCGCGGCCATTCAGGATGGCGTCAGTGAACTTGAACAGCGCCATGTCGGGTCGGCCCCAAGGCCCATACACGGTAAAAAAGCGTAGGCCGGTCGTGGGAATGCCGTAGAGATGGGAATAGGAATGCGCCATCAACTCATTGGCACGCTTGGTCGCGGCGTAGAACGACATGGGTCGATCGACCGGGTCGGTCGTGGCATACGGCAGGTGATCGTTCAATCCATACACCGAACTACTCGAGGCATAGATCAAGTGCGTCGGCTCATGGGCACGGCAGGCTTCGAGGATGTTGAGAAAGCCCACCAGATTGCTTTGCGCATAGGTATCCGGACTGTCGATGGAATAACGTACGCCGGCCTGGGCAGCCAGGTGAATGACCTGCTCAAAACGCTGTTCGGCAAACAGATCCAGCAGTGCTTGCTTGTCGGCCACATCGAGCCAGCGGAACTGAAAGTTGGAACAGGCCTCCAGTTGCGCAAGCCGGGCCCGTTTCAACTCGATGCTGTAATAGCCATTGAGGTTATCGATACCAATGACCTGATGGCCGTCGGCGCATAAGCGTTTGACGGTATGAAAGCCGATGAAGCCAGCGGCGCCGGTGACCAGGATTCTCATGCGCCGGACTCCTGCCCAACCAGGAGGCAGGAGAACGCCTTGAAACTGACATACCTGCTACTCAAAACAGTCACTTGCATACTTCACTCTGTTTGATGGCCCGATTTTTCGGAACTTGCAGAGCTTTTATCAAACTTAAATGACGGTTTTGTGATCGAAACATGACTTGCTGGAAGCGCGAATGCGCGAACGTGAAAACCATCAGGGTCGCCAGCCTGTTGATAGGACTAAAAAGGCATGTGCCTAGCAGAATAAAATGTAATACAGATGAAAAATTACCTGTAAGCATTCTGCCACTAGCCATGTAAGAGTCAGGCTCGAATGTGAAAACTTCCTAATTAAGTGAAGTTTTTTTTAATCAGCTTTTTTTCACACTTCTTTCAAAAAAAACCGCCTAACCTCAATAAATACGGGCTAACTCGTCTCGAGTGCCTCCTGCCCAAGCAACGCTGAAACACTTCCTACGGTGCTTTCCTTACGAGGTAACTCCTTGATACGGCCTTATTTTTAGCGTCTACGCTATCGTTGGATCCAATCTCTCGTTTTCAACGCTTACTTACTCTTCAGATCCTTGGGGTACCCATGAGTCAATCGTTCCTTCCCTTCTCCCGCCCCAGCATTGGCGATGAAGAGATTGCCGCTGTAAATGAGGTACTGCGCTCCGGCTGGATCACCACGGGCCCGAAAAACCAGCAACTTGAAGAGCAGTTCGCCGCCTATGTCGGCTGCCGGCACGCCGTTGCACTTTCTTCGGCCACCGGCGGTATGCATATCGCGTTACTTGCATTAGGCATTGGCCCTGGCGATGAAGTCATTACGCCGTCCCAGACCTGGGTGTCGACGGCCAACATGATCTGCCTGCTAGGCGCCACACCGGTGTTCGTCGACGTGGACCGCGACACGCTCATGAGTGATCTGTCGAGCATCGAAGCGGCCATTACCTCGCGTACCCGGGCGATCATCCCGGTGCACTATGCCGGCGCCGCGTTCGACCTCGACCCTCTCCATGGGTTGGCGGAAAAACACGGCATCGCCGTTATCGAAGACGCCGCGCACGCGGCTGGCACCCTTTACCAAGGGCGTCACGTCGGCGCCAAGGGCACGGCCATTTTCTCATTCCATGCGATCAAGAACATGACCTGTGCCGAAGGCGCCATGTTCGTCACGGACGATGAAGCACTCGCCGCCCGGGTGCGCATGCTCAAGTTCCACGGCCTCGGCGTCGACGCCTACGACCGCCTCACCCATGGTCGCAAGCCTCAAGCGCAAGTGATGGAACCAGGCTTCAAATACAACCTGGCCGACATCAACGCCGCCATCGCTCTCGTGCAATTGGAGCGCCTGGACGACATCAACGCCAAGCGCACCGACTTGGCCAAGGCGTACCTGCAACGACTGGAAGGTTCAAAGGTGCAGCCATTGGCGATTCCGGCGTATGCGCAGCAGCACGCCTGGCACCTGTTCGTCCTGCGCATCGATGCCGAGCGCTGCGGCCTGGACCGCGAAGCGTTCATGAAAGCCCTGCAGGCGCAGAACATCGGCACGGGCATCCATTTCATCGGAACGCACCTGCACACCTACTACCGCCAGCGCTTCCCCGACGTCCATCTACCCAATACCGAATGGAACTCGGCACGCCTGTGCTCGATTCCGCTGTTTCCCGACATGACCGGCGATGACGTGAATCGCGTCGTCGACACCATTGAAAACGTCTTGGACGCACACCTGTGAAACCTTACCCGATCAATTGCGTGTCGATTGTCATACCGGTCTACAACGAAGAAGAGAGCCTGCCCGAGTTGCTTCGACGTACCGAAGCGGCGTGCCGGCAACTGCACCACAAATACGAAATCGTGCTGGTCGACGATGGCAGTCGGGACGAGTCGGCGCAGATACTGGAAGAAGCCGCGACGCTGCGGGGCAGCCCGATCGTCGCGGTGATCCTGAACCGCAATTATGGTCAGCACGCCGCGATCATGGCCGGTTTCGAACACTGCCAGGGCGACGTCATCATCACCCTCGACGCTGACCTGCAAAACCCGCCCGAAGAGATTCCGCGCCTGGTGGCCCAGGCCGAACTGGGCTATGACGTGGTCGCCACGGTACGCAATAACCGCCAGGACTCGGCCTTGCGGCGCTGGCCGTCGAAGCTGATCAACCTGGCGGTGCAACGCTCCACCGGCGTTGCCATGAGCGACTACGGCTGCATGCTGCGCGCCTATCGGCGGTCCATCGTCGACGCCATGCTCGCGTGCCGCGAACGCAGCACCTTCATCCCGATCCTCGCCAACAGCTTTGCCCGGCACACCACGGAGATCCTGGTGAGCCACGCCGAGCGCGAGCACGGGGAATCGAAGTACAGCGCCATGCGCCTGGTCAACCTGATGTTCGACCTGATCACCTGCATGACCACCACACCTCTGCGGCTGCTGAGCATCGTTGGTTTCGCCATGGCCGGCCTGGGGGTGCTGTTCGCCATGGCCTTGATCGTGCTGCGGCTGGTTTTCGGCGCTGGCTGGGCCGGTGGCGGGACGTTCGTGCTGTTCGCCGTGCTGTTCGTGTTCACCGGTGGGCAATTCATTGGCATGGGTTTGCTGGGCGAATACCTGGGGCGGATGTACAGCGACGTGCGTGCGCGCCCGCGGTTCTTCGTCGAAAAGGTCCTGCGTGGACAACCCGCCACGCCGGCCCCCGTTATCACCGTTGACGGCCTAACCTCCACTTCTTCAGATCAGGTTCTCTCATGAGCAAAAAAGCCGTAGTTTTCGCCTATCACGATATTGGCTGTGTCGGCATCGAAACCCTGCTCAATTCCGGCTTCGACATTGTCGCGGTGTTTACCCACGCCGATGACCCCAAGGAGAACACCTTCTACGGCTCCGTCGCCCAATTGTGTGCACGCAAGAGCATCCCGGTTCATGCTCCCGAAGACGTCAATCATCCGCTGTGGATCGAGCGCATCGGCAAGCTGGATCCCGATTACCTGTTCTCGTTCTACTACCGTCATTTGTTGAGCGAACCGCTGCTCGCCATTGCCCCTAAAGGCGCGTTCAACCTGCACGGTTCCCTGTTGCCACGTTATCGCGGGCGGGCGCCGGCCAACTGGGTACTGGTCAACGGTGAAACCGAAACCGGCGTGACCTTGCACCGCATGGTCAAACGCGCGGATGCCGGTGCGATCCTGGCCCAGCAAAAAGTTGCCATCGAGCGCAGCGACACCGCGTTGAGCTTGCACGGCAAATTACGCCAGGCGGCCAGCGACCTGCTGCGCGACACGCTGCCCAGCCTGCTTGCCGGTGAAGCCAGCGAAAGGGAGCAGGACGAATCCAGGGCCACGGTGTTCGGTCGGCGCACGGCAGCTGACGGCAAGCTGGTCTGGCAACGCCCGGCCGAGGAACTGTTCAATCTGGTCCGGGCCGTGACCCAACCCTATCCCGGAGCGTTTTGTGCCGTCGGTGAACACAAGCTGATCGTCTGGAGCGCGGAAGTCGTCGAGGGCAACGAAGGCCAGGATCCGGGGCGCGTCATCAGCGTCGATCCACTGCGCATTGCGTGTGGCGTTGATTCCCTGGTGATCACCTCGGGCCAACGCAACGAAAACGGCCTGTACCTGGGCGGGCCACAACTGGCCAACGAATTGGGACTGGTTGACGGCTCGGTGCTACGCGGCACGGAGTCTCGCCGGGGCCCACGACGCACACGGGTGTTGATTCTGGGCGTCAACGGCTTCATCGGCAATCACCTGTCGGAACGACTGCTGCGCGACGACAAATACGACGTCTATGGCCTCGACATCGGCTCCGATGCCATCGAACGCCTGCGCAGTCATCCGCGTTTCCATTTTGTCGAAGGCGACATCAGCATCCATTCCGAATGGATCGAATACCACATCAAGAAATGCGACGTCATCCTGCCGCTTGTAGCCATCGCCACACCCATCGAGTACACCCGCAATCCGCTGCGGGTGTTCGAGCTGGATTTTGAAGAGAACCTGAAACTGGTTCGCTACTGCGTCAAGTACAACAAGCGGGTGATCTTCCCCTCGACGTCCGAAGTCTATGGCATGTGCCAGGACAACAACTTCGACGAAGATACCTCCAACCTCGTTGTCGGCCCGATCAATAAGCAGCGCTGGATCTACTCGATTTCCAAGCAACTGCTCGACCGGGTGATCTGGGCCTACGGCCAGAAAGGCCTGAAGTTCACCTTGTTCCGCCCCTTCAATTGGATGGGCCCGCGCCTGGATCGATTGGATTCGGCACGCATCGGCAGTTCCCGGGCGATTACCCAACTGATCCTCAATCTGGTGGAAGGTACGCCGATCCGCCTGTTCGATGGCGGTGAACAGAAGCGTTGCTTCACCGACATCGCCGACGGTGTCGAAGCACTGGCGCGGATCATCGACAACGAGAATGACGCCTGCAACGGGCAGATCATCAACATCGGCAACCCGGACAACGAAGCCAGCATTCGCCAATTGGGCGAGGAGCTGCTGCGACAGTTCGAGGCGCACCCGTTGCGCGACAACTTTCCGCCTTTCGCCGGGTTCCGCGATGTCGAAAGCAAGGCCTTCTACGGCACCGGTTACCAGGACGTCTCACACCGCAAACCAAGCATCGCCAATGCCAAGCGCCTGCTGGACTGGACGCCAACCGTGCAGATGAGTGAAACCATCGGCAACACGCTGGACTTCTTCCTGCGCGAAGCCATGCTCGAAATCGCGGACAAGCGTTGATGCAGGCGGGTCTTCGAATCGATGTCGACACCTACCGAGGCACGCGCGATGGCGTGCCGCAGTTACTGGAGATTCTCCAGGAAGCACAGGTCAAGGCGACGTTTTTCTTCAGCGTCGGGCCGGACAACATGGGCCGTCATCTGTGGCGCCTGCTGCGGCCGCAGTTCCTTTGGAAAATGCTGCGCTCCAACGCCGCGGGACTCTACGGCTGGGACATCCTCCTGGCCGGCACCGCCTGGCCCGGCAAGCCTATCGGCCGCGACCTCGGGCACCTGATGCGTCAGGCCCGGGCGGCTGGCCATGAAGTCGGCTTGCACGCCTGGGACCACCATGGCTGGCAGGCCAACGCCGGACGATGGGAACACGCGCGGCTGATCGAGCAGATTCGCCGAGGGGTAGACAGCCTCAGCGATATCCTCGGTGAGCCCGTTACGTGCTCGGCGGCGGCCGGTTGGCGCGCGGATGAGCGTGTGATCGAGGCCAAGCAGGCGTTTGGCTTTCGCTACAACAGCGACTGTCGGGGGCAGAGCCTGTTCCGGCCCGCGCTGGCCGGTGGAAGCCTGGGCACGCCGCAGATCCCCGTTGATCTGCCGACCTTCGACGAGGTGGTCGGCCCAAGCGTCATGGCCAAGGACTACAACGCTTTCATCCTTGAGCGCTTTGCCGCCGGAAAACTCAACGTCTACACGATCCATGCCGAAGTCGAAGGGATACTGATGGCCAACCATTTCCGTCAATTGCTGGCGCAGGCGCGCCAACGAAGCATCCGCTTTCAGCCCCTGGGCGATCTGCTGCCCACCGCCGTTGACGGCTTGCCTGCTGGTCGTGTGAAGCGCGGCACGCTCGAAGGTCGTGAAGGCTGGCTGGGAGTGCAAGGCGCATGAGCAAGCCTTGGGCACTACCCCTGCTGCTGGCGACCTGCCTGTTGGCATACCTGCTGCCGCTGGGCAGTCATGGGCTGTGGATTCCCGACGAAACCCGCTACGCCCAGATCAGCCAGGGCATGCTGCTGAGCGGCGACTGGGTCTCACCCCAGTTCATGAGCCTGCGCTACTTCGAAAAACCAGCGGCCGGCTATTGGATGATCGCCGTCGGCCAGGCACTGTTCGGTGAGAATCTGTTCGGTGTGCGCATTGCCTCGGCCATCAGCATCGGGCTCAGCGTGATGCTGTGCTACCTGCTTGCCCGCCGGCTCTGGAACGACCCTCGCAAGAGTTTCGTCTGCGCGCTGTTGTACATGAGCCTGACCGTGGTCGCTGGCGCCGCGGGCTATGCCAACCTCGATCCGCAGTTCACCTTCTGGGTCAATCTGAGCCTGGCGGCGTTGTGGTTTGCCCTGGACAGCGGTGCCCGCAGCCAACGCTTGATCGGCTGGACGATGCTGGGGCTGGCATGCGGCATGGGCTTCTTGACCAAGGGTTTTCTCGCCTGGTTGTTGCCGGTGCTGATCGCCCTGCCCTGGATGGCCTGGCAAAGACGCTGGCGTGAATTGCTGGTCTTCGGGCCGCTGGCGATTGCCGTGGCCATTGTTGTCAGCCTGCCCTGGGCCTTGGCGGTGCACATCGAGGAACCGGATTACTGGCGGTTCTTCTTCTGGCACGAGCATATCCGGCGCTTTGCCGGGGACGATGCCCAGCATGACGCCCCCTGGTGGTTCTATCTGCCCCTGCTGGTGGCGTTCAGCCTGCCATGGGTGGCCCTGTTGCCCGCTGCGTTGCGGCAAGCGTGGCAGGCACGGCGCCAGGCGAATATCGCGTTCCTGTTGTTGTGGCTGTTGATGCCGTTGCTGTTTTTCAGCCTTAGCAAAGGCAAGTTGCCGAGCTACATCCTGCCGTGCCTGTTGCCGTTGGCGCTGCTCCTGGGCCATGCCCTGGCGGACCGCCTGGAGCGCAAGCAGTGCCGCGCCCTTGCCATCAACGGCTGGCTCAACCTGGCGCTGGGCCTGCTGATGCTAGTTGCCCTGGTCTACCTGCAACTGAAAAAACCGCTGTACGACCACGAACCGCAACACCTGGCATTGCTCTCCCTCGGCCTGAGCGGCTGGATCGTGACCAACCTGTTACAAGCCCTTCAACCGTTGCGCTGCTGGGCTGCCCCGGCCTTCGGCAGCCTGCTGCTGATCGGGTTGCTACCGGCCGCGATGCCCGCGTCCGTGGTCACCAACAAGATGCCCGATCAGTTCATCCTCGAACATCTCGATGCCCTCAGCCATGCCGACAAGTTGCTGAGCAACGATCTTGGCGCCGCGTCCGCCCTCGCCTGGCGCCTGAAGCGTAAGGAAGTGGCGTTGTACAACACCATTGGCGAGCTGAAATATGGCCTTGCCTACCCTGACGGCCTACACCAACGGGTCGACCCGCCACAGGTCGAGCAATGGATGCGTGACGCCCGTCGAAGCGGTTCGGTCGGCGTAGTCATGCGGGTCAAGGGAGAGGAAGAACTTCAGGAAATCGAACGGTTGCCCAAGGATGGGAAACGTTATGAACGGGGCAACCTGGTCATCCTGATTTTCCCCCAGGACGCATCATGAGCTTGTTGCTGCTATTGGCTGCCTGCGTACTGACGTGCCTGGGACAGATTGCCCAGAAGTACGCCGTCGAGAGCTGGCGTGGCCGATCATCGGGCTGGGGCGAGAAACTGTGCTCGCCGTGGCTGTGGCTGGCGCTTGCGGCGCTGGGGGCCGGGCTGCTGGTGTGGTTGCTGGTATTGCAGCGCCTCGAAGTGGGCATCGCCTACCCGATGTTGAGCCTGAATTTCGTATTGATCACCCTTGTGGCCCGATTTGTATTCCATGAGCCCGTCGACCGTCGTCATTGGCTGGGCGTCGCCCTGGTGATCGTCGGCGTGATGTTGCTGGGGCAGCACGCATGAATCTTCGTCGCGGTGTCATCTTTGCGCTGGGCAGCGTGTTGCTGGTCAGCATCGCGCAATTGGCTTTGCGCTGGAGCATGAGTCGTCTTCCGCTCCCCGGGCAATGGCTCACCGGCAGCCTCGATCCAGCGGCGCTGGCCGTGGTCGTGGGCGCCATTTTTGCCTACGCCTTGTCGATGCTCTGTTGGCTGGTTGCGCTGCGAGACCTGCCGTTGGGCCGCGCCTATTCGCTGCTGAGCATCAGCTATGCGCTGGTGTACCTGCTTGCCGCCACGCTGCCGCTCTTCAATGAAGGCTTCAGCCTCTCGAAAAGCCTCGGCGTGACCCTGGTCATCCTCGGCGTCCTCACCATCAACTCTCGCCCCGCTCAAGCATCCGCACCCAGGAAGGTCGTATGAAAATCAGTGTATTCGGTAGCGGCTATGTCGGTCTGGTCCAGGCAGCCGTCCTGGCAGAGGTCGGTCATGATGTCGTCTGCATGGACATCGACTGCGAAAAGGTGTCCGCCCTCAATCAGGGGCACGTCAGCATCTTTGAACCTGGCCTGGCTGGGTTGGTGAAGGACAACCTGGATAACGGAAGGCTGCGTTTTACCTGCGAGGAACAGCCGGCCGTGGAGCATGGCAAGGTCCTGTTCATTGCCGTAGGCACGCCTTCGCACCCGGACGGTTCGGCAGACCTGAGCAGTGTCTTCGCAGTGGGTGAAGCCATCGCCCGGCACCGTAGCGAGCCCGTCATCGTCGTTGAAAAATCCACGGTCCCCGTGGGCACGGGGGATGCACTGCGTGATCGGATGAACGAGGCCCTGCGACGCCACAGCCGGATACTGGATTTCGATGTCGTCTCCAACCCGGAGTTTCTCAAGGAAGGCTCGGCCGTCGCCGATTGCAGGCGTCCTGACCGGATCGTCATCGGGTGCGAGCGGGATGATGTCCGTGACGTGATGCGTGAACTCTATGGGCCGTTCAATCGCAACCATGAACGCATCATGTTCATGGACCTGCGCAGCGCCGAGCTGACCAAGTACGCGGCCAACTGCATGCTTGCCACCAAGATCAGCTTCATCAACCAGATCGCCGAGCTGGCCGAGCACCTGGGCGCCGACGTCGAATCGGTACGCCTGGGCATCGGTGCCGACTCGCGCATCGGCTATGATTTCATCTACCCCGGCTGCGGCTATGGCGGCTCCTGCTTTCCCAAGGACATGCGCGCATTGATCCACAGCGCCCAGCAGGCCCAATGCTCCAATGACCTGTTGCAGGCGGTGGAAGCGATCAACCAGCGACAGAAGCAAAAACTGTTCGAACGAATCAATGCGTTCTACGAAGGTGACCTGCAAGGCCGGATGTTCGCGGTGTGGGGCCTGGCTTTCAAGCCCAACACCGATGACATGCGGGACGCGCCCAGCCGGGTACTCATGGAGGCACTGTGGGAAGCCGGCGCTCATGTACGGGCATTTGACCCGGAGGCCATGCGCCAGACCCAGTCGTTGTATCAGGATCATCTCAATCTCAGCCTGATGGGCACACCGGAAGCGACCCTCAGCGGTGCCGATGCACTGATCATCTGCACCGAGTGGCAACAGTTCAAGGCCCCGGATTTCGACCTGATCCAGAAACGGCTCAAGGCCCCGGTGATCTTCGATGGCCGCAATCTGTACGACGCAGAGCGCCTGGCGCAGCGGGGGTTCCAGTACTTTCCGATAGGCCGTGGCGATTCGTGCAAGTTGCCGATCTCGCATCAAACAAAGTGGGAGCCCCGTATCGCGCGCTGAAAGCTGAAAGCCGGGGCCAGATGAATCAGCGGGGGTCGTTGAGAATCAAGCTGCGATAATGCCCCGGATTGGACCCGGACCACTTGCGGAACGCCTTGTAGAACGAACTGGCATCGGCGAAGCCCAGGCGCGAAGCGATGTCGACGAAACTGATGGAGGGTTCGGCGAGCCAGGTGATCGCCAGCTCCTTGCGCACGCTGTCCTTGAGTCCCTGATAGGTCTGCCCTTCTTCCGCCAGGCGCCGGCGCAGGGTCGACGCCGACACACACAACTGCTGGGCCAGGGCTTCGGTTTCCGGCCATTGCTCGGCCGGCAACTGGCGCAGGTCGTGCCGGATCCGGCTGGCAAGGCTCTGCGGGTCGCGGTATTTGACCAGGATATTGGCCGGTGCCCGGGCCAGGAAACGCTTGAGTTCTTCGACACTGCGGCGGATAGGCAGGTCCAGGTACTCGGCGGCGAAGATCATCCGGGTACGGGGGCGGTCGAAGCGCAGGTTCTGGGAAAACATCACCCGGTAGTCGTCGCAGAAGTCCGGCGCCGGGCAGCGCAGCTCGACGGACAGAATGGGAATGCGCCGTCCAGCCAGCCAGCAGGCCACGCCATGGACGATCATCCAATAGGTGAAGTAGGTAAAGGCCCGACGTGGCTCCTGATCGTCTTCCAGCAAGACGATTTCCGCCAGGCTCTGCTGGCGGACCCACTGGGCCGGCAACTGCTCAAGCATCAACGACAGGAACCCCAGCCCCGCCGTCAGGCCGGCCGCCAGGGTTGGCTGCGCCATGGCGCACTGGCACAAGAACGCCAGGCTGCCGGACTTGAGCTTGCGCGGGTCCATGCCGAAGAACTCATCGTCCAGGCGCCTTGCGAGCAAACGCCAGAGCCGCGCATAGGCAGCGGCCGGCACCCGCGCCTGAGGGTTTTCGAGCCACGCGGGAGCAATGCCGACCTTGCTCAGCACTTCATCGGTGGCAGGGCCTGGGGCGCAGCTTTGCAGCAGCGCCTCACGCACCAGCTGGATGGAGATGGTGTCCTTTTCGGCCATGGCGCCGGTGTTCACAGGATCCGGTAAAGCAGCCGCTCGATCCGCACCCGGCTGACCCGTTTCAGGAACTTGGCCACCGCCGCCGGGTAGTCCGGCAACGCTTCCAGGTCCAGGTAGCGTTCGATTCGGCGGGTGTGCCGGTAGATCTGCTCGAGCTCGGCCTGACGAGGTTCCAGCAGCTCACCCTTGGGGTCGTCCAGCAACAAGGCGTTTTCCAGGTCCAGGCGAAAGGCCCGCGGATTCAGGTTGTTACCGGTCAGCAGCGTGTAGCGCTCGTCGACCCACATGCCCTTGAGGTGATAGCTGTTGTCGCCGTCACGCCACAGGTGCAGGTTCAACTGACCGCTGTCGATGTAGCGCTGATGCCGCTTGGCGAAGCGACGCAGGCTGATTTCATACAGGTAAGGCAGCGCGGCGATGATCTTGAACGGCTCGCTCGGCGGGATGAAGAAGTCGTTGGCGGTCTTGTCGCCAACGATGATATCGATCTTGACCCCACGGGCCAGGGCGCGGTTGAGCTCCCGGGTCACCGCCAGGGGCAGGTTGAAGTAAGGCGTACAAATGGTCAGTTGCTGGCGGCTGCTGGCGATCAGTTCGCCGATGACCCGACTCAACGGATTGTTCTTGCCAACGCCCAGCAACGGGCTTACCGACAGACCACTCTTGTCGAGGCTACCGGCCGTGGTGTCATAGGCCGCGTACTTGAGTCGACTGCGCAGGTCGCCAATGTCCTTGCGCAAACTGCGGGTGCTGGGCAGGTTCGGCAGGTCCAGGCGATGCACCGCCTTGGAGGTGATCAGGCCGTGCTGCACCAGGTGATGCATCGAATCGGCCAGCGCCGTGTTCTGCAGCAGGTGATAGCGGTCGTAGCGGTACTTGTCGAACTTTTGCAGGTAGACGTTGTTCAGGCTCGCGCCGCTGTAGAGCACGCAATCGTCGATCACGAAACCTTTCAAATGCAGCACCCCGAACAGTTCACGGGTCTGCACCGGCACACCGTAGATCGGCACTTCGCTGGCATGGATGCGCGTCTGCTCCTGGTACCACGCCGAGTTGCCCGGCTGCTTCTTGGCGCCGATCAACCCGCGTTGGGCCCGCAACCAGTCCACCACCACGACCACGTCCAGTTCCGGACGCGCCGCTTTGGCGGCATGCAAGGCATCGAGGATTTCCTGGCCGGCTTCGTCCTGTTGCAGATACAGGGCGACGATGTAGATGCGCTGGGTGGCCTGGGCGATTTTCTCCAGCAGGCAACGGCGGAACTCGGCTGCGCCATCGAGGATGGTCACGGCATCGGCGGTCAGTGCAAAGCTGCGCAGCTTGGGCAGCAGGGAGCGTTTGAAAAGCGACGGCATAGGGCTCGCAAAAGGTCGATTCCGAAGAGCCGCTGAGCTTACACCATGGCGGATGGGTTTGGGACTCTGAGGGAGCACAGCTTGCTCGCGATCACGATGGCGGAGCCCCATCGCCAGCAAGCCATGCTTCAAAAAGGGCAACCACAGAAAAAAACATTTGACCAAGAAGAACGATCGTTCCACTGTATTCGCCATGAACGAAATCATCAGTAACGACACACGAGACATCATCCTCGATGTCGCCGAAAAGTTGATCTATAAAAGTGGCATTGCCGCCACCGGCATGGATCTTCTGGTGAAAACCGCCGGCGTCTCCAGGAAAAGCATCTACCGCTATTTTGCCAACAAGGACGAGCTGATCCTGGCCGCCCTCGCGCGAAGGGACGAGCGCTGGATGCACTGGTTCAGCACCGAGGTCGACAAGGCCCCTACCCCGGCTGCACGGTTGTACAACCTGTTCACCGTGCTCAAGGGCTGGTTTGACAGCGACGGCTTCAGAGGCTGCGCGTTCATCAATACCAGCGGTGAAACCGGAGACCCACAGGACCCGGTTCGCCAATTGGCGAAGTTGCACAAGCAGAAGTTGCTCGATTACGTCACCCGGTTGTGCGTTGAACAAGGCGCCGAAAATCCCGAAGCCCTGGCCCGACAACTGCTGATTCTGATCGATGGGGCCATTACTGTCGCACTGGTCATGGGCGATCACAGTGCCGCCGATCACGCCCAGGACATGTTGAGAGTGTTGTTGGTTGAAAAAAAGTAGACAGCCTGCCTCATCGAAAGTCATGAAACTTGATTCATCACTCGCTGGAGAATTGCCATGTCTTCCCCTGCTGAAGTTCGTCCGCCGTTGCCGCCCTTCACCCGTGAATCGGCCATCGAGAAAGTTCGCCTGGCCGAGGACGGCTGGAACTCTCGTGACCCACAGCGAGTGTCCCTGGCCTACACCCTGGACACCCAATGGCGCAACCGCGCCGAATTCGTCCATAACCGTGAAGAAGCGAAAGCCTTCCTGACCCGAAAATGGGCCAAGGAACTGGATTATCGGCTGATCAAGGAACTCTGGGCATTCACCGACAACCGCATCGCCGTGCGTTATGCCTACGAATGGCACGACGATTCGGGCAACTGGTTCCGCTCCTATGGGAATGAGAACTGGGAGTTCGATGAACAAGGCCTGATGTGCAACCGCTACGCCTGCATCAACGACCTGCCGATCCAGGAAAGCGAACGCAAATACCACTGGCCCCTGGGCCGCCGACCGGATGATCACCCCGGGTTGTCCGAACTGGGGTTGTAGACACAACACCTGCCAATACCTTGGCCCAATGTGGGAGCGAGCCTGCTCGCGATAGCGGTGGGTCTGCTTGCTCCGGTGTTGAAGGTGCCGCCGTCATCGCGAGCAGGCTCGCTCCCACAGAGAACCTGCGGTGAGATTCGAAACTTGCTGGCACCTTGGCCCATTGTGGGAGCGAACCTGCTCGCGATAGCGGTGGGTCTGCCCGCTCCAGTGTTGAAGGTGCCACCGTCATCGCG
>NZ_JBMDKO010000049.1:0-42609 GCF_057809755.1 Pseudomonas sp. FG13 | reverse complement strand
ATCGCGAGCAGGCTCGCTCCCACAGGGGATCTGCGCCGGTCACAGAATGTGTGTCCACGGAAGACCCATTGTGGGAGCGAGCCTGCTCGCGATAGCGGTGGGTCAGCAAAGATGATGTTGAATCTAATGGCGCTGTCGCGGGCAAGCCTTGCTCCCACGGTGTTCAGTGGTGAATGGACTTCGTGACCACGCAGCTTTCCGGTGGGAGCAAAGCTTGCTCGCGATAGCGGCCGATCAGGCCCCTGCGCCAAACCGGTCACGGCTGTTGGTCAGATGCAGCCACATGGCGGCGCGGGCGGCGTCCGGGTCCTGGCGTTGGATGGCGTTGAAGATGGCCTCGTGTTCGAGGTTGGCCAACTGCGCCATTTTCCCCAGGTCAACCTGACCCCTTTCGGCCACGTTCACCCGAGTCCTGGGGATCATTGCGCTGCCCAGGTGCTGCATGACTTCGACAAAACAGGTGTTGTCCGTGGCCTCGGCGATGAGCAGATGGAAACGCCGGTCGGCTTCGACGCAGCTGTCGTTGTTGCTGAGCAACCGCTGGTAGTCATCCAGCGCCTGGCGCATCTGCTGCAAATGCTGTTCGCTGCGGCGTTGGGCCGCCAGGGCCGCCGCCTGGGTTTCCAGGCCCAGGCGCAGTTCCAGGATGCCCCGCACCCCTGCCGCGGTATCGACATTGAGGCGCAGCCCCGGCTCGCCGGTTTGCTCCAGCACGAAGGTGCCGATGCCATGGCGCGTCTCCACCAGCCCCGAAGCCTGCAACTTGGAAATCGCCTCGCGCACCACCGTGCGGCTGACGCCATGCTCCATCACGATGGCGCCTTCGGAGGGCAGCTTCTGTCCCGGTTTCAATTGCCCCAGCAGGATGCTCTGGCTGAGCTTCGCCACCAGATCATGGGCCAGATTGTGGGTACGTTTGCGCTGGGGCGCGTCGGTGTCTTGCATCGCCGGGGTTCCTCGAATACAGGCTGACTGATCCTACCACCGGCGGGCTGGAGCATGTACACCGTGGCAAGGGCAAACTTGTATGACAACACACCAAATATCAAGATTTCCTTGGCTATCCATTCAGTTGAAAGACCTCCTTCATGCAACCACCCACACGGCACAAACTGCTCTCAAGCTCCTTATAAACCAATAAATACGGCATAAGCAGCACCATCACCCTATCCAAACATCATGAAAAACAACTTGTCACCGAAAAAAATCAAGTTGTATGATGTCTATCAACATCGACACCTGCTCGATGCCCGCATAAAAACAATGAGTGGGAGAGAAAAACCAGTGAACACATCCAGCCTCAAGGCGAATGCCGGCGCGGATCCAGTGCTGTCGTCGGCCATTTCCAAGGTCAAGCGCCATATCCTGCCGCTGTTCGTCATCATGTTTATCGTGAACTACATCGACCGTGTGAACATCGGCTTCGTGCGTGCCCACATGGAGCACGACCTGGGCATCGGTGCGGCAGCCTACGGCTTCGGCGCCGGGCTGTTCTTCATCGGCTACGCCCTGTTCGAAGTCCCTTCCAACATCCTGCTGCAAAGAATCGGCGCGCGCATCTGGCTGACCCGCATCATGCTCACCTGGGGCCTGGTGGCAGCCGGCATGGCCTTCATCCAGAACGAAACCCACTTCTACATCCTGCGTTTCTTGCTGGGTGTGGCCGAGGCCGGTTTCTTTCCCGGAGTGATCTATTACTTCACCCGCTGGCTCCCCGCCGTCGAGCGCGGCAAAGCCATCGCCATCTTCCTCAGCGGTTCGGCGATCGCTTCGTTGATCTCCGGCCCATTGTCCGGATTGTTGCTGCAGATCAACGGCCTGGGCATGCACGGCTGGCAATGGATGTATTTCATCGAAGGGATGTTCTCTGTCGGCCTGTGCTTCTTCGTCTGGTTCTGGCTGGACTCCAAGCCCCACGATGCCAAGTGGCTGGACCGTGAAGAACAGGACGCACTGGTGAAAACCATCGATGACGAACAACGGGCCCGCGAAGCGGCGACCCCGGTCAAGTTGTCCATCGGCCAGTTGCTCAAGGATCGCCAGATCATCCTGTTCTGCCTGATCTACTTCTTCATTCAGCTGACGATCTACGCCGCCACGTTCTGGCTGCCGAGCATCATCAAGAAGATGGGCGACCTCAGCGACTTCCAGGTCGGGCTGTTCAACTCGATTCCCTGGCTGCTGTCGATTGTCGGCATGTACGCCTTCGCCTCGCTGTCGGCCAAATGGAAGTTCCAGCAAGCCTGGGTCGCGGCTGCGCTGCTGATTGCAGCGGCGGGGATGTTCATGTCGACCGTCGGCGGACCGATCTTTGCCTTCGTCGCCATCTGCTTCGCGGCCCTGGGCTTCAAGTCGGCGTCTTCGCTGTTCTGGCCGATCCCCCAGGCGTACCTGGATGCACGGGTGGCTGCCGGGGTCATTGCGCTGATCAACTCGGTGGGCAACCTTGGCGGGTTCGTCGCCCCGACGACGTTCGGCCTGCTGGAGGAGCACACCGGTTCGATCCAGGGCGGTCTCTATGGCTTGGCGGGCACGTCCATCATCGCTGCAATCATCGTCTTTGCCGCGCGCAATGTGCCCAAGCCCAAAACCGCCACGACACCGGCCAATCCGGTGGCCAGCCACGTCTGATCATTCGATTCGTTCAAGGATAAAAACAATGAATTCCCAAGAAACCAGCAAAGCCCCGATCATCACCAGCATGCAGATCGTACCCGTGGCCGGCCATGACGGTATGTTGCTGAACCTCAGCGGCGCCCATGGCCCGTTCTTCACCCGCAACGTCGTCATTCTCAAGGACAATGCCGGCCGTACCGGCGTCGGCGAAGTGCCCGGCGGCGAGCGCATTCGCCAGACTCTCGAGGACGCCCGGGCGCTGGTGGTCGGCAACCCCATCGGCACCTACCAGAAGATCCTCAACAGCGTCCGCCAGGCGTTCGCCGACCGCGATGCCGGGGGCCGCGGCCTGCAGACCTTCGACCTGCGTATCACCATCCATGCGGTCACCGGCCTGGAAGCGGCCTTGTTGGATCTGCTCGGCCAGCACCTGGACGTACCGGTCGCCGCCCTGCTCGGCGAAGGCCAGCAGCGCGATGAAGTGAAGATGCTGGGTTATCTGTTCTACGTCGGTGATCGCCAGCAGACCGACCTGCCCTACCGCAGCGAGCCGGATGCCGACAACGACTGGTTCCGAGTACGCCATGAGAAGGCCCTGGACGCCGCCGCCGTGGTGCGCCTGGCCGAATCGGCCCATACGCGCTACGGCTTCCAGGACTTCAAACTCAAGGGCGGCGTGCTCAGGGGCGACGAAGAGATCGAAGCGGTCACCGCCCTGGCCGAACGCTTCCCCCAGGCCCGCATAACCCTGGACCCGAACGGCGCCTGGTCGCTCAAGGAAGCCGTCCGCCTGTGCCGTGACCAGCACCGGGTACTGGCCTATGCCGAAGACCCTTGCGGTGCCGAGAACGGTTACTCGGGCCGCGAGGTCATGGCGGAGTTTCGCCGTGCCACCGGCCTGAAGACCGCCACCAACATGATCGCCACCGATTGGCGCGAGATGGGCCACGCCATCACCTTGCAGTCCGTGGACATCCCCTTGGCCGATCCGCATTTCTGGACCATGCAGGGTTCGGTGCGAGTGGCGCAGATGTGCAATGAGTGGGGATTGACCTGGGGCTCGCACTCCAACAATCACTTCGACATTTCCCTGGCGATGTTCACCCACGTGGCCGCCGCCGCGCCGGGTGACATCACGGCCATCGACACTCACTGGATCTGGCAGGACGGCCAACGGCTGACCAAGGCACCCTTGCAGATCCAGGGTGGCTGCGTGCAGGTGCCGAAGAAGCCGGGGCTGGGAATCGAGTTGGACATGGATCAGTTGGCCAAGGCCCATGAGCTGTACAAAGGCATGGGACTTGGGGCACGGGACGATGCGGTGGCGATGCAGTACCTGATTCCAGGCTGGACGTTCAACAACAAGCAGCCGTGTCTCGTGCGCTGATCTTCCTGTGATCCCCGGGAAGATCTGTATACCAGGCCTCACACATTGTGGGAGCGGGCTTGCTCGCGAAAGCGGTCTGACAGTCGACATCTTTGCTGACTGTCAGCCCCCTTCGCGAGCAAGCCCGCTCCCCCATTGGGCTAGGGCAAACTTAACGGATAATGCCGGAGGCTACCCCTCCGGCCGCAGGATCAACACCGCCAACGGCGGCAGGTTGAGTTCAAGGGACAAGGCCTGGCCATGGCTGGGCACTGGTTCGGTGGACGCACCGCCGCCGTTGCCGTAGTTGGAGCCGGCATAGGTGTCGGCATCGCTGTTGAGCAATTCCACCCAACGCCCGGCGAAAGGCACGCCAACGCGATAGGCCTCACGAGGCACCGGCGTGAAATTGGCGACCACTAGCACCGGCCGGCCCTCCTTGCTCCAGCGCAGCCAGGCGTAGACGCTGTTCATTGCGTCGTCGCCGATCAACCACTGGAACCCTTGGGGCGCGTCATCCTGATCGTGCAGCGCCGGCTCCTCGCGATAGAGTCGGTTCAGGTCGCCCACCAGCTTCTGCACCCCACGGTGTTCGGCGTATTGCGTCAGGTACCAGTCCAGTTGCTGGTCATGATTCCACTCGCGCCACTGACCGAACTCGCAGCCCATGAACAACAGCTTCTTGCCCGGATGGCCCCACATGAAACTGAGGTAGGCGCGCAGGTTGGCGAATTTCTGCCAGCGGTCGCCGGGCATCTTGTCGATCAGCGAGCGTTTGCCATGGACCACTTCGTCGTGGGAAATCGGCAGGACGAACCGCTCGGACCAGGCGTACACCAGGCCAAAACTCAGTTCGTTGTGATGATGGGCGCGATACACCGGATCCTGCTGGATGTAGTGCAGCGAATCGTGCATCCAGCCCATGTTCCATTTGTAGGCGAAGCCCAGGCCGCCCTGTTGCGTGCTCTGGCTGACACCGGGCCAGGCGGTGGACTCTTCGGCAATGACCAGCGCGCCCGGGGCTTCCAGGGCGACCACATCGTTGAGGTGGCGCAGAAAGTCGATGGCCTCCAGGTTCTCGCGCCCACCGTGGCGGTTAGGCACCCATTCCCCGGCCTTGCGCGAATAGTCGCGATACAACATCGACGCCACGGCATCCACACGCAGGCCATCGACGTGGAAATGCTTCAACCAGTGCAGGGCCGAAGCCAGCATGAAGCCGTGGACCTCGGTGCGTCCCAGGTTGTAGATCAGGGTATCCCAATCCTGGTGGAAGCCTTCCAGCGGGTTGCCGTACTCGTACAGCGCCGTACCGTCGAACTGGGCCAGGCCGTGGGTGTCGGTGGGGAAATGCGCCGGCACCCAGTCGAGGATCACGCCGATGTCAGCCTTGTGGCAGGCATTGACGAACGCGGCAAAATCATCCGGCGAGCCGAAGCGTGCCGTCGGCGCGAACTGCGACAGCGGCTGGTAGCCCCACGAGCCGCCGAACGGGTGCTCCATGATCGGCATCAGCTCGATGTGGGTGAAGCCCAGCTCCTTGACGTAGGGAATCAGCCGCTCGGCCAGCTCATGCCAGTTGTACTGCCGGGCCACCTCCCCGGCCTCGTCGATTTCGCATTGCCAGGAACCGGCGTGCAATTCGTAGATCGACAACGGTGCACTGGGGATCTGGCGTTCGCGACGGTGCTGCATCCATTCGCCGTCCTGCCACTCGATCTTCAACGGCGAGGCGACTTTCGACGCGGTGTCCGGAGGCATCTGGCTGGCCAGCGCCACCGGGTCGGCCTTGAGCGGCAGGATGCCGTGGGCACCGAGGACTTCATACTTGTAGGCTTCTCCAGCCCCCAGGCGCGGGATAAACAGCTCCCATACGCCCGACGGATAACGGATGCGCATCGGATGGCGGCGTCCGTCCCAGGCGTTGAAGTCACCGACCACCGACACCCGTCGGGCATTCGGCGCCCACACGGCGAACCGCACACCGTCGACGCCATCGACAGTGGTCAGTTGCGCCCCCAGGCAGGAACTGAGATCGCGATGATTGCCTTCGGCAAACAGGTAGAGATCCATTTCCCCCAGCAACGGCCCGAAGCTGTAGGGGTCTTCGGCCACCTGCTCGCCACCGGCCCAGCGGGTGCGCAGCAGATAAGGCTGGGCATGGTCGAAATGGCCGGCGAACAGGCCCGGCGTGTCGCCCAGCTGCAGCTCACCCAACTCCTCGCCGCCGTTGCGGGCGATCACGTGCACGCTCAGCGCACCGGGCAGGTACGCCCGGATGAACTGGCCGCCGTCACCGTCGCCATGGGACCCCAGGATGGAAAACGGATCGTGATGTTCGGCACGCACCAGCGCGTCGATATCACGGGGGGACGGCAGCAAAGACTCTTTGGCCTGTCCCTGTGGTTCCTTGTTCGAGACACTCATGATGCTCTCCACTAAATCGGTCCGCCCAAGTCGGAAAAGGGTTCAAGCCCACTCAATAACCCGTACAGACCGTGCAACGGCACGGGCAGCCAGGCGGGGCGATTCTCGGCTTCATAGGCCACTTCATAGGCCGCCTTCTCCAGGCCGAACAACGCCAGCGCGGCGTCTTCGCCTTCAGCATCCTTCCACTCATGAGCAAGACTAGCTGCCGCCAGTCGATATGCCTGGACAAATGCCTGGCGAGCCTCGGTCAAATAGCGATCGGCGACCCGTTGGCGCGCCGCGTCGGCGTCAGCCGTGCTGTCGACGGTGTGCAAGTGAATCGCCATGGCCGCCGCGTAATCGAAGGAGCGCAGCACGCCGCTGACATCCTTGTACGGGCTGTGCTTGCCCCTGCGTTCGTGCAACGGCCGAGCCGGTTCGCCTTCGAAGTCGATCAGGTAGGCGTCGCCCTTGATCACCAGCACCTGCCCCAGATGCAAATCGCCATGAACCCGGATGCGCAAACCACCGGCGGCCTTGCCGGCCAATTCCTGGACATGGGCCAGGACGGCTTTTTTCTGCTCCAGCAAGCGTGCGACCATGGCTTGGTCCGCCGGGTTCAATTGGCTCTGGTGCTGCTTGAGCAGACGCAAGGCATTTTCCACCTGGGCAGCCACGTCCCGGCCGATGGCCTGGGCGTCCTTGGCGGTGGTTTTCTGCGGGGTGAAGTGCGGGTTGTCGGTGGCCTGGGCCAGCACCTGGTGCATTTCGCCCAGGCGCTGGCCGAGCATGCCGGCAAAATCCTTCAACTCACCCAGGGCGTTGTAATGCTGCTCCTGCTCGGACACCGCATCGGCCAGCTCATCACGCAACGCACGTTCGAGGTTGTTCTGGGTCCATTCCCAGGCATCGCCCTGATTGCTCAGGTAGCCTTGGGCGATCATCAGCAGCGCATCCTCGCCCTCGCTGTCGCGGCGGATCACCGAACCCAGCAGCGGCGAAATATTGCTGAAACCCGCGGCGGTCAGGTAGGCGCTCATCTCCAGTTCCGGATGTACGCCGGAAGCGACCTTGCGGATCAGCTTGAGCACCAGGCTGCCGCCCACCACCACCGAACTGTTGGACTGTTCCGCGGACAGGTAACGCACCTCCGGCTCGGAACCCAGATTCAGCGCCGCCAATCCCTCGGTGGGTTCGAAACGTAACTCGCCATCGGCGTACGGCAGCACCGTGGCCGCCTGCATGCTGTTCAGCACGGCCCGGATGAAGCTTTCCAGGCTGAACGCATCGGTGATCAACCCCACCTGACGTACCCGGCGGACCCGGGACAGTGCCAGTTGTTGCGGTAGCGCCGCGCCGACCTGATCTTCGGCCAACAGGCCGAAAGGCAGTTGGTAACGCAGCGTCTGGCCGCCACTGGTGACGTCGATTTCGCTGAGCAGCACCGGATGCTGCGGATCACCGAAACGCACGCCATAGACGATGTCGACCTTCTCGATGGCGCTGTCCTTGCCGGCGAACCAGCGCCGGTTCTGCAGCCAGCTCGGCAGGATGGTTTGCTCCAGGGTGGTGCGCGATGGCGCTTCGAGCAATTCTTCCAGGCGTTTTTTCAAGACCAGGGTGGTGAAATCCGGCAGGCTCTGGGCCGGCTCCACGTGCCAGCTCGGCATCTGGTTTTCCGCCGCCAGGGCGAACCAATAGAAGCCATAAGGCGCCAGGGTCAGCAGGAAATTCAGCTGGCCGATGGGTGGGAAGGCATTGCCCCCCAGCATCTCAACCGGAACCATGCCCGCGTAGGTCGACAGGTCCAGCTCGGCGGCCTGGGCGCTGCGGGACACGTTGGCCACGCAGAGAATGATTTCATGCTTGCCATCCGGCCCGGTGTATTCACGGGTATAGGCCAGGATCCGCCGGTTGCTCGGCGACAGCATTTTCAGGGTGCCACGACCGAAAGCCTTGGACTGCTTGCGCACCGCCAGCATCCGCCGGGTCCAGTTGAGCAGCGAATGCGGATCGCCCGCCTGGGTTTCGACGTTGACCGACTGATAGCCGTACTGCGGGTCCATGATCGGTGGCAGCACCAGGCTGGCCGGGTCGGCCCGGGAGAAGCCGCCATTGCGGTCGATGGACCACTGCATCGGCGTGCGCACACCGTCGCGGTCACCCAGGTAGATGTTGTCGCCCATGCCGATTTCGTCACCGTAGTACAAGGTCGGCGTGCCGGGCATCGACAGCAGCAGGCTGTTGAGCAATTCGACCCGACGACGGTCGCGCTCCACCAGCGGCGCCAGGCGTCGACGGATGCCCAGGTTGATGCGCGCCCGACGGTCAGACGCGTAGTAGTTCCACAGGTAATCGCGCTCCTTGTCGGTGACCATTTCCAGGGTCAACTCATCATGGTTGCGCAGGAAAATCGCCCATTGGCAATTGGCCGGGATCTCGGGCGTCTGGCGCAGGATGTCGGTGATGGGAAAGCGGTCTTCCTGGGCCAGCGCCATGTACATGCGCGGCATCAGCGGGAAGTGGAACGCCATGTGGCATTCGTCACCGTTCAGGCCCTGGGCATCGACATCGCCGAAGTACAGTTGGGTGTCCTCCGGCCATTGATTGGCTTCGGCCAGCAGCATGCGGTCGGGGTAGTTGGCGTCGATCTCGGCGCGGATCAGCTTGAGGACATCATGGGTCTCGGGCAGGTTTTCGTTATTGGTGCCATCGCGTTCGATCAGGTAAGGGATCGCGTCCAGGCGCAGGCCGTCGATGCCCATGTCCAGCCAATAGCGCATCACCGACAGCACGGCCTTGATGACCTGCGGATTATCGAAGTTGAGGTCGGGCTGGTGGGAATAGAAGCGGTGCCAGAAGTACTGGCCGGCCACCGGGTCCCAGGTCCAGTTGGACTTCTCGGTGTCGAGGAAAATGATCCGGGTGCCGTCGTACTTGTGGTCATCATCGGACCAGACGTAGAAATCCCGCGCCTTGGAACCGCGCTTGGCCTTGCGTGCCCGCTGGAACCACGGGTGCTGGTCGGAGGTGTGGTTGATGACCAGTTCGGTGATGACCCGCAGGTTGCGCTTGTGGGCTTCGGCGATGAAGCGCCGCGCATCGGCCATGGTGCCGTAGTCGGGACTGACGCCACGGTATTCGGCAATGTCATAACCGTCGTCGCGCCGGGGCGATGGGTAGAACGGCAACAGCCAGATGGTGTTGACGCCCAGGTCTGCGATGTAGTCGAGCTTGGCGATCAGGCCAGGGAAATCGCCGATACCGTCGTTGTTGGAATCAAAATAGGATTTGACGTGTACCTGATAGATCACCGCATCCTTGTACCAGAGCGGGTCCTTGATGAACGTGGCTGACCGCGGTTTCTTCGCCATGTGCAACTCCTGATGAATTCAATAAAGCCGCTGGGACGGGCTTGCGCTGTTCTTTAGGGCAAGAGGATCTGTCTGTGGGAGCAAAGCTTGCTCGCGATACAGACGCCTCGGTTTCTGGAAGATCGCGTCAGCTTCATCGCGGGCAAGCCTTGCTCCCACAGGTTGCCTCACCATTGCGCTCGCCATAGAACCTCTCAAGACGTGCTGATCCGCCAGATCCCGAACGGCTGGTATCCCGGGTCGATGCGCATGAACTGGTACTTGCCATACCAGGTCCAGCGGTGCCCGTTCATCAAGTCCTCGCCCTGGGTCTGGGCGTCGTCCGGCAAGCCCATTTCCCACAATGGCAACTCGAAATTGGCTTCCTGGGGGTTGTGCGGATCGAGGCTGACCGCCACCAGGACAAAGTTGCTGCCGTCAGGCGTGCGCTTGCCGAAAAACAGAATGTTGTCGTTCCAGGCGTTGTAGATTTTCAGGCCCAAGTGCGTTTGCAGCGCCGGGTTCTGGCGGCGGATGCGGTTGAGCTGGGCGATTTCGGCAATGATGTTGCCCGGTGCGGTGAAGTCCCTTGGCCGGATTTCGTATTTCTCCGAATCGAGGTATTCCTCCTTGCCCGGCACCGGCGCCGACTCGCAGAGTTCGAAGCCCGAATACATCCCCCACAGGCCCGAGCCCATGGTCGCCAGTGCCGCACGGATCAGAAAACCCGCGCGCCCCGACTCATGGAGAAAGGCCGGGTTGATGTCGGGGGTATTGACGAAGAAATTCGGTCGATAACACTCGCGCCACGGCGACTGGTTGAGCTCGCTGAAATAGGTCGCCAACTCGGCCTTGGTATTGCGCCAGGTGAAATAGGTGTAGCTCTGGGAATAACCGACCTTGCCCAGCCGGGCCATCATCGCCGGTGTGGTAAAGGCTTCGGCGAGGAAGATCACCTCGGGATGTCGGGCCCGCACATCGGCGATCAACCACTGCCAGAACGGCAAGGGTTTGGTGTGGGGATTGTCGACGCGGAACATCTTCACGCCTTCGTTGACCCACCCCACCACAATGTCCCGCAGCTCTGTCCAGAGACTGGGAATCGCCTCCGCCGCGTAGAAGTCGACGTTGACGATGTCCTGGTATTTCTTCGGCGGGTTTTCCGCGTATTTGATCGTGCCGTCCGGCCGCCAACTGAACCAGCCCGGATGCTGCTTGAGCCAGGGGTGGTCCTGGGAACACTGGATGGCGAAATCGAGGGCGATTTCCAGGCCATGGGCCTGCGCCGCCGCCACCAGGCGCCGGAAGTCTTCCCGGGTGCCCAGTTGTGGATGGATCGCCTCATGGCCACCTTCCTCGCTGCCGATGGCATACGGGCTGCCCGGGTCGTCGGGACCGGCGGTGAGGGAATTGTTCGGCCCTTTGCGAAAACTGCGCCCGATGGGATGAATCGGTGGGAAGTAGAGGACGTCAAAGCCCATGTCCTGGATCATCGCCAGACGCGAATGCACATCGTTGAACGTGCCATGGCGGCGAGGATCGTCGGTGATCGAGCGGGGAAACAGTTCATACCAACTGGCGAACTCTGCCCGTTCGCGCTCCACATCCAGTGGATATTCGGGACTGATGCTCAGGTAAGGCCGGTGATCGGCCAGGGACATCAGGTCGGCACTGTGCGGTGCAAGGAACAAAGCAACTTGCTCGGCCGGCAACAACCCCGAAAGCTCGTGGTGCAACGCGGCCAATTGTTCGCTCAACTCGCCATCGCTGCGCTCGGAGGCTTGTAGCACATGGTTGCGCCCTTCCTGCAATTCCAGGCTGATGGGGACGCCGGCGCCGTATTTCTTCTCCAGTTCGTAGCAGAAGCTGGCGTACTGGTCGAACCAGGCCTCGATGCAAAATACATAGCGGCCCTGGGCTGGCACATTGAACTGGCCCCGCCAGCCGTTATTGCCCAGGTCGGTCATGACCTCGCTGTTCCACACCTCATCGTCCAGTGCACGCCAGCGGATTCGCACGGCCAGCTTGTCATGGCCATCGGTGAAGACCTTGCTGGTCACCGTGACGTCCTGCCCCGCTACGGCCTTGGCGGCGAACTGCCCGCCGTCGATCACCGGCATGGTGTTTTCAATCGCAATACGTGGCAACAACAAGGCGTGAGACAGCGGTAAGTTGGGGTTGTACGCCAAGTCGGTCGGGTGTTCGGCAGTCATCGAGCATCGCTCCTTTTACGCCCCATGGACGTTATGGCGGTGAAGGCCCACTGGTCTTTGAAAATTGGTCCCTGAAAGAACTCACTTAAACTCCGAACCGGACCGGCAGGGAAAAGTTCAGCGGGATTTGCCTGGCGGTGACCGGGATAAAACCCGGCCCAGGGTGGTCAACAGCAGTAAGCACAACTCAAGCCATGTGTGTCACGGAGACCCGTCCTGATGAATATTCCCATCCCGGCCGAAACCCCCGATCCCAATATCGACGACCCCACCCTGCCGCCTCCCGGTCCCGACCCGGAGCCTGTTCCCGAGAAAGACCCTCCACTCGCTCCACAGCAGCCGGTGGGCGATCCACCGAACGAGGCGCCGCCGGAACGGGTGTGAAGAACAAGCTTAGTGGAGAACCTGTGGGAGCGAGCCTGCTCGCGATGACGGAATGCCATGCGCCCCATCTGTGACTGACATACCGCTTCGCGAGCAGGCTCGCTCCCACAGGTGTTGTATTGAGGCTTAACACCGGATCACGGCTTGTCATCCTTGTCCAACGCCCGGACGATCACCGGCATCACACTGAAGACCGCCAGCGCCAGCAGCGTGCTCAGCACCGCCGTCGCTTCCCGACCCAACCCGGCAGCGACACCGATGGCCGCCGTCATCCACAGGCCGGCGGCGGTGGTCAGGCCCTTTACGTGACTTTCATCCCCCTGGTTGTTCTTCAGGATCGTGCCCGCCCCCAGGAAACCGATGCCGGCGATCACGCCCTGCACCACCCGGCTCATGGCGTCGGCCTGGGAACCGGACATCTGCGGCACCAGCACGAACAGCGCCGCGCCCAGCGCCACGAGCATGTGCGTGCGCACGCCGGCCGCCTTGCCCTTGTGCTCACGCTCGAACCCCAGGATGCCGCCGAGCAGCGCGGCCATCAGCAGGCGCACCGTGACCCGCGTCATCTGCTGCGCATCGCCGATGTCGGCGAACTCCGATTGCAAGGTCATCCAGACCTGATGCCACCACGCTTGCATACGTCCCTCCTCTTGCAGTCGATAACCGATGGACCGCAACGGACGCCAGAGGTGCGCCCGACCGCTGATCCGGCGCAACGAACCCTGGCAAGCGGGAGGCGCCTAACGCTCAGGACATCAGGAAGGAGCAACATCATGACCCTGCATATTGACGGACAGACCTGCCACTTCGAAGCACCCAACGGCCCGAAACAGTGCGCCGCCAGCGAGCTGAAGATAATCACTGACGCGGATAAGGCCATGTCGGCCGTGGACTTCGATGGTGAGCGTGTCTACATCACCGAAGCCGAAGCCGACGCCTTGACCGTGGCCGGTGCGACCGATGACCGCAAGCACCTCAAGGCGACCGATAGCGGCTCGGCGATCTGACCCCGCTTGGTCGTCGAGTGGGTACTTTGTGGCGAGGGGATTTATCCCCGCTGGGTTGCGAAGTAACCCAATTGAATCGCATCGGTATGTCAGATAGATCGGGGGCAATTTTCTGGGGTTGCTTCGCAACCCAGCGGGGATAAATCCCCTCGCCACAGATGCCCCCCTCACCATGGAGAAATACGGGGTGCTTCAACCTGTCGCAGGCCGCGGCCTCCAGGCCATCTGATCCGGTTTTTATCGAGCCACCTGAGTCTGTTATGCAAACAGTTCGATAGTCATAGTGCGCGGGCCAGATAAGGCTGATGAGCGACCGACCATGAGCGATAGAATCCCCGTCCAATTGATACAGACCTTCGAACCTGTGCCCACGAAGATCAAGGCCAGGACCACCGATAACCTGATCCACACCCGCAGCTTCAGCGGCTTGTTCCGCACCTTGCGCATGAGTGGCGCGGGCCTGCTGTTCCTGCTGTTCTTCGGCACGGTGTGGTTGAACTGGGGCGGACGCCAGGCGGTGCTCTGGGATCTGGCCGAAAGCAAATTCCACATTTTCGGCGCCACCTTCTGGCCCCAGGATTTCATCCTGCTGTCGGCGCTGCTGATCATCGCCGCCTTCGGCCTGTTTGCGATCACCGTGTTCGCCGGCCGGGTGTGGTGCGGCTACACCTGCCCGCAAAGCTCCTGGACCTGGATCTTCATGTGGTGCGAGAAGATCACCGAGGGCGATCGCAACCAGCGGATCAAGCTGCACGCCGCGCCCTGGAGCCTGGGCAAGCTACTGCGCCGCTCGGCCAAGCACACGTTGTGGCTGGCCATCAGCCTGCTCACCGGCCTGACTTTCGTCGGTTACTTCACACCGATCCGCCCACTGGCCGAAGAGCTGCTGACTTTGCAGATGGCCGGCGTGAGCCTGTTCTGGGTACTGTTCTTCACCGGGGCCACCTACCTCAATGCCGGCTGGCTGCGTGAGGCGGTGTGCATGCACATGTGCCCCTATGCGCGGTTCCAGAGCGTGATGTTCGACAAGGACACCCTGACTATTTCCTACGACGCCGCCCGTGGCGAGATCCGCGGCCCACGCAAGCGCGATGCGAACCCGGCCAATCTCGGCCTGGGGGATTGCATCGACTGCCAGATGTGCGTGCAGGTCTGCCCGACCGGCATCGATATCCGCGACGGCCTGCAAATGGAATGCATCGGTTGCGCGGCCTGCATCGACGCCTGCGATTCGATCATGGACAAGATGGGTTATGCCCGTGGACTGGTCAAATACACCTCCGAACGTCAGTTGCAGGGTGGCAAGACCCACCTGCTGCGACCGCGGCTGATTGGTTATACCGCGGTGCTGCTGGTGATGATCGGCGCCCTGGTGGTGGCGTTGGTGGAGCGGCCCATGGTATCCCTGGACGTCAGCAAGGACCGCGGCCTGTTCCGCGAGAACAGCCAGGGCCTGATCGAGAACATCTACAGCCTGAAGATCATCAACAAGACCCAGCAACGCCAGGACTATCAGTTGTCCCTGGTGGACGGCGACGACTTCGTCCTCCAGGGCAAGACCCGGCTGAGTCTGGCGCCGGGGGAAATCGTCGATGTGCCGGTGTCGGTGGCGATGCTCAGCGAACGCCCCCGCAGCGGCTCACAGGAAATTGCCTTCAAAGTGGCCGACAGCGACGAACCTGCCATCCATAGCGTGGCCAAAAGCCGTTTTGTCGCGCCGATGAATCGCTGACGTCTTAAGATGCAGAGCTGTTTTTTTGTGGGAGCGAGCCTGCTCGCGATGAGGCCCGCACAGTCAACCTTGATGTGCCTGACACTCCGCTATCGCGAGCAGGCTCGCTCCCACAGTTGATGCGCAACCTGAACCGTGGATGACTGGACCCGTAAATGAAACGCTACGAGAAATTCGCCGACGACATCGCGGAGCTGATCCGCTCCGGCATGCTGGGGCCGGGACAGCGCGTGCCGTCGGTGCGCTATGCCAGCCAGACCTACGGCGTCAGCCCGTCCACGGTGTTCCAGGCGTATTACCTGTTGGAACGCCGCGGTCTGATCCGGGCCCGGCCGCGGTCCGGCTACTTCGTCAACAACCATGCGCCAAGGCCATTTTCCGAGCCGGTCATCAGTAGCCAGGTGCACGAATCCACCGAGGTCGACGTCAGCGAACTGGTGTTCTCGGTGCTGAATTCAATGAAGGATCCGGGCACCGTGCCCTTCGGGTCGGCATTCCCTAGCCCGACGCTGTTCCCGCTGCAACGGCTGTCCCGCTCACTGTCCAGCGCCACGCGGGACATGGACCCGCGGGTGGTGGTCACTGATATGTCGCCGGGTAACCCGCAGTTGCGCCGACAGATCGCCCTGCGCTACATGGTCGGCGGTCTGATGCTGCCCATGGAGGAACTGCTGGTCACCAACGGCGCCCTGGAAGCCTTGAACCTGTGCCTGCAAGCCGTGACCGAGCCCGGCGACCTGGTGGCCATCGAAGCACCGGCCTTCTATGCCAGCCTGCAGGTGCTGGAACGGCTAAAGCTCAAGGCCGTGGAAATTCCCGTGCATCCGCGCGACGGCATCGACCTGGATGTACTGGAACAAACCCTGGAACGCCATCCGATCAAGGCATGCTGGTGCATGACCAGTTTCCAGAACCCCATGGGTGCGACCATGCCAGAGGAGCGGAAGCAGGCGCTGGTGGCGTTATTGCGCCGCCACCAGGTGCCACTGATCGAGGATGATGTGTACGCCGAACTCTATTACGGCCAGCAGGCTCCGAAGCCGGCCAAGGCGTTCGACACCGAAGGGTTGGTGATGCATTGCGGATCGTTTGCCAAGAGCCTGGCACCGGGTTACCGCATCGGCTGGGTTGCCGCCGGTCGCTATGCGCAGAAAATCGAGCGCCTGAAACTCATGACGTCACTGTGCGCCTCGATGCCGGCCCAGGCCGCCATTGCCGACTACCTGCAGCACGGCGGCTACGACCGTCACCTGCGCAAATTGCGCTACGCCCTTGAAGAACAGCAAAGCGCCATGCTCGCCGCCATCGCCCGCTACTTCCCGGCCCAGACCCGCGTCAGCCACCCGGCCGGGGGGTATTTCCTGTGGCTGGAGCTGCCAGAAAAGATGGACTCGCTGAAACTGTTCCAGATGGCCCTGATCCAGGGCATCAGCATCGCCCCGGGGCCAATCTTTTCACCGACCCGGCGGTTCAGGAACTGTATTCGCTTGAACTACGGCAGCCCTTGGACCGACGCATCGGAAAAGGCCATGGAGACGTTGGGGCGGATTATCCGGTCGTTCTGAGGTCGGGCTGTCGGCACCGGCCCCATCGCGAGCAGGCTCGCTCCCACATCGATCTGCTGTGAACCTGAGTACAAGATCGCTGAAGATCCATTGTGGGAGCGAGCCTGCTCGCGATGGGGTCAGTACTGACGAAACTCAGCGCCCCCCACCCAAATCCACAAACGTCCCGGTCGCGTACGAAGCCTTGTCCGACAACAGCCAGATAATCGCTTCGGCCACTTCGTCCGGGCGGCCGCCCCGGGCCATGGGGATTGCCGATTCCAGCTTGCTGACCCGCTCCGGGTCACCGCTGAGGGCATGGAAATCGGTGTAGATGTAGCCCGGGCGAACCGCATTGACGCGGATACCCTCGCCAGCCACTTCCTTGGACAGGCCGATGGTGAAGGTGTCCAGCGCGCCCTTGGAGGCAGCATAGTCGACGTATTCGTTCGGCGACCCCAGGCGGGCGGCCACCGATGACACGTTGACGATACTGCCACCCTGCCCGCCATGCCGGGGCGACATGCGCAGCACGGCGTGCTTGGCGCAGAGAATCGGCCCCAGCACGTTGGTCTTCAGGATCTTGAGGATGCGGAACTCGGACATCTCATCGAGCCGGGACTTGTGAGCGACCGTACCGGCGTTGTTCACCAGCGCCGTGACGCGCCCCAGCTCTGCATCCACCCGGTCGAACAGGCCGACCACCTCATCCTCGATGCTCACGTCGGCACGCACGGCAATGGCCTGTGCGCCTTTGGCGCGGATCTGCGCCAGCACGTCCTGCGCGGCGTTTTCATCGGACTGGTAGTTGATGCAGATCCGATACCCCAGCTCGGCAGCCAATAACGCCGTGGCCGCGCCGATACCACGGCCACCACCAGTGATCACGATGACTTTATCCACGCTGCTTCCCCTGTTTCACGGTAGACGCCAGGGGCCAAGAATAGCGTTCACGTCACGCTTTTGCACAACCCTCGGCCAGGACCCGCAGGTCCAGGCGCCCGTCCAGCAACGGCGGGCACCAGTAGTAGCCGCCGGTAATCGGCCGACTCATGCGGTACAAGCCATCGGTGATGCCATCTTCAAGACCGCTCATGCGCCGCAGTTGCGCCTCGAAAGCGTCGAGGGAGAAACCGAACGCGAGGAACATCAGGCCGGCCCGATCCCCCTCGATCCACGGCATGGAGCGGCGCACGACGAAGGCTTCTGGCGCGAAGCTTTCCTGGGCGGTGCGTTTGACGTGGGCCGATTCCGGCGCATCGTCGAGCTCTTCGTTGTCGCTCAGCCGCCGGCCCATGATGTTGTCGCGCTCGTGGGGTTGCAGGGCCGCAAAGCCGTCCAGATCGTGCTGCCACTGCTGGATCGCCGCGAAACTGCCGCCTCGCAGACCGTCGGCGCCCTGTGCCAGGGCCGCGGCGATGGCGGCTTCGTCGTGCGGGTTCTCGGTGCCGTCTTCGTAACCCGTCAGATCGTGGCCGGTCATGTGGCGGAAGGTTTCGTTCATTTGCACCAGGCGCAACGCCGGTGCCAGCGCCGCCTCGATGGCGCGGCTGCGGTGCAGCAATTCACCGCGGTCTTCGCCGTGCAGCCAGCACCACAATGCGTGCTGGGTCGAAGGATTATCCACGCCCACGCCCGCCAGGGCAGGAAACGCCCGCAAGCCTTCGATCTGCGCGCCCAACGCCTGGACCAGCGACTCGCCAAGACCGATCACCTCACGACCGTCCAGTTGCAGCACCAACCTGTCGATCGCAGCCGGCAGCGCCTCGACCGATTCCAGGGCGAAAAACAAGTGACGAGCCTGAGGCGGAACAGGGGTGGCGAGAATGCCGGGCTGGTAGTAACTCATGTGAACTCCTTTAGAAAGAGCACAAGTCTACCCGGCGGCCATGGATTTGTGGTGGTTTGCCAATGGGTAACCCACCTGTGCGACCCAGGCTTTTTGTAGGATCCCTCTTTAGCCCCCGTCGGATCGCTCGGAACCTGCCCTGAAGCGCAAGGCCTTGGGTTGCCTGGTGGCCGAAAACTTCCTAGAGTGCGCTCCAAAGCGTGCACCCCAACAGTGCACTGAGCCGCCAAGGCTGCCGGCCGCAGAGCGGCTGAACTCTCGCCATTTCATGGAGAACGGTCCACATGCGAATAACCCGATCGATACTCGCAGGCACCTTTTTGCTGGGGTATGGAATGATGCCGGGCTTTGCCCAGGATCGCCTCGAAGACACCGTCAATGCGGTTATCGAACCCTTGATGAAACGACAGGACATCGCCGGCATGGCCGTGGCGATCACGCTGGACGGCCAGCCTCGTTATTTCAATTACGGAGTGGCCTCCAGGGAGACAAAACAGCCTGTCACCGACCAGACGCTCTTTGAAATAGGCTCGATCAGCAAGACCTTCACCGCGACCCTCGGTGCCTATGCCCAGGCCCAGGGCAAGCTGTCGCTGTCGGATCCGGCCGGTCGCTATGCCCCCGAGTTGCACGGCGGCGCCCTGGAGCGCATCAGCCTGCTCAATCTCGCCACCTATACCGCCGGTGGATTGCCGTTGCAGTTTCCCGACACCGCGGACCACCCCGACCGGATGTTTGGCTACTACAAGACCTGGAAACCGCTTTACCCGGCCGGTACCCAACGGCTCTATTCGAACCCGAGCATCGGCCTGTTCGGCTATCTGGCCGCCCGCAGCCTGGACCGCCCCTTCAATGAGGCGATGGAACAGACGCTGATGCCGGGCCTGGGTCTCAAGCACAGTTACCTGCGGGTGCCGGCGTCAGAGTCGAGTCGGTATGCCCAAGGTTACGCGAAGGACGGCAAGCCAGTCCGGGTTGGTCCCGGGGCATTGGACTCCGAGGCCTACGGCGTGAAAACCAGCGCCTCGGACCTGATCCGTTTCGTCCAGGTCAACCTGCGCCCGAAAAAGCTGGCCCCCGACCTGCAACAAGCCATCGCCACCACCCATACCGGGTTCTATCAGGTCGGTGGCATGACCCAAGGGCTGGGCTGGGAGTTCTACCCTTATCCGGTGACGGTCAGCGAACTGCTGGCTGGCAATTCGGCGGACGTTGCCATGAAGCCGAACAAGGTCGAACCTCTCGATCCGCCCCAGCCTGCCCCGGACAACGCCTGGATCAACAAGACCGGATCCACCGGTGGCTTCGGCGCCTATGCGGCTTTCGTGCCTGGCAAGAACATCGGAATCGTGATGTTGGCGAACAAGAACTACCCCAACGAGGAACGGGTGAAGGCCGCGCACCGGATCCTGACGGCGTTGGAAGAGCGATAAGGCGGAGGTAGTTGCAGGGACACATTGTGGGAGCAAAGCTTGCTCGCGATAACAGGCACCGCGATTCCGCTGAAGAACGTATCGCCCTCATCGCGGGCAAGCCTTGCTCCCACAACTGCCGCCAGGGAAGTCATCCCCTTGAAAATCAATCATCCAACGGCTTCGGCGCAGCCGCAGGCTTGGCTGCTTTGCCGGGTTTCGCGCCCTTCGCATCCTTGGCCGGTGCAACTTCAGGCGCGGGAGGTGGCGCGGGCGGCGTTGCTTCTTTTTCTGCCGCGGGCAGCTTGTCGACGGTGTCGAAGAGTTCCTTCAGTTCGATTGCCCCGGAATGCTCAAGCTTCTTTTCCCCATCCTTGCCCACCAGAATGATCTTGGTCTGGGCACCGGCTCCCAACTTGAGTGAACGGATCAGCGCCATGGTGCTCTGAGGGTCCAGATCCTTGCCGTCGCGCTGCCCGATGGTATTGAGCACGGTGTAGAGCACCATGTTGCGCTCGGAAAAACCCTGCTTGCCCGCCGGCTCATCCAGGGCTTTTTTCAAGCTGACCCACGCAGGATCCACGGTGCTAGGCGCAATGACGACCAGGGAGCGGTATCTACCCGCCTCCGCCACGAGGGGCGAGTCACCATCAGCGGCGAACAGGGGGCCGGCGATGGCCAGCAAGGTTGCCAAGGTCAACGACCGAATGAGCATGCGCCTCTCCTTTTGATATTCACGCTGTACTGATTGCACAGGGCGGCAATTGTTCCGCGAGAGAGTCGCCCAATGCTGCGCCAGCCTGCCATGAAGCTTAGGTCAGCGGGGTCATTGCGCAACCGTGGTGCGGGAGGGAGTCAGTCGACGCAGAGGCAGACACGGACTACTGTGGGAGCGAGCCTGCTCGCGATGACGGTGTGTCAGTCGACATCAATGCTGATTGACCCACCGCTATCGCGAGCAGGCTCGCTCCCACAGGGTCTTGTGGAATTCCTGAGAGCTGTGTGCGGCCACAGCAATCAGAACGCCAATTTGAACCCGATCATCGCCAGCATCACCGCCAGGCACGGGCGCAGCAGTTCGTCGGAGATGCGTCCCGACAAGTGACTGCCCAGGTAGATACCCGGCAACGAGCCAACCAGCAAATAGCCGAGGATGTGCCAGTCCATGTTGCCCATGCTCGCATGGCCCAGGCCGGCAACGAGGGTCAGCGGTACGGCGTGGGCGATTTCGGTGCCAACCAGGCGCTTGGTGACCAGGAACGGGTAGAGAATGAACAAGGCAACGGTGCCCAGGGCGCCAGCGCCAATGGAGGTCAACGCGACCATTGTGCCCAGCACCAGGCCGGTAACGACCGTCAGCACATTGAGTCGCGTGCCGGAGGGATTGTAATGACCGCCAGCGCGATCATGGGCGAATTGCAGCAGGCGCTTCTTGAACAGGATTGCCAGGGCGGTGGCAAACAGCACAAAGCCCAGGGCCTGCTTGATGACGGCGTTCATGGCATCCGGCGAACTGTGCAGGCTGCTGAGAAACCACAGCGTCAGCCCGACCGCCGGCACACTGCCCAGGGTCAGCCAACCGGTGATTGCCCAATCGATATTGCGATTTCTGGCATGCACCAGCACGCCACCGGATTTGGTAATGGCCGCGTACAGCAGGTCCGTACCCACGGCAGTCGCAGGGTTGATACCAAACCACAACAGAATGGGAGTCATCAGCGAACCGCCGCCGACGCCGGTCATTCCGACGATGAAGCCGACCACCAGGCCCGCTACGACTAAACCGACATTACCGAAATCCATCAAACCCGTCTCAGCATAACCGCGTGGAAAATCTCGCCGCGAGCATAGCGATTTTTCTTATAACCGCCCTATAACGTTGTGATCTATCTTTATGCCTTTTCTTCCAAGACCTACTGAACTGGCAAGAAGTTGAGAAACAGCAGGCTCTGAGCGTAGTTCAGCCCGATCCGTCGGTAACGCTCATCCAGCATCTGCGTCAGCAGGTCCAGCCGTGCGACGATTTTCCCGAACTCCACAGCGAAACTCAGGTTGCTGCCCTCCTCCGAGATCTCGTTGGAAAACAGCAGCAGGTTGCCGTCCTTATCCTGTCGCTGGCTGAGTATCCAGGTGGCTTTTTCGATGTTGCGCGCCGCGTTACTGACAAAACGCGGGTCGATGGTGTCGGTCATGTAGAACTCGAGCCGGTTGCCATGGGCCGTCACTAGCATGCTGCCGATGGCATAGATGAAGGCACCGACCCGATCGCCAAGAAACTCCGGGCTCATGGCGTAGCTCAGGGCCGCCAGGTCCTTCTTGCCGCCCAAGGTCGGCAGGGGTTGCTGCTGTTCGATGGCCATGCGCACCTGCTTTTCCGCGATGCGGGCGTCGAGGAAGCCGGATTTGCGCAATTCCTGGGGATTGCGCAGGTAAAGCTTGCTCATCAAGAGGTAGAGGCTTTGCAGATTGTCGTGCATCGATAACGTGGCCATGCGATCGACACTGGTCTGCAAGAACTCCTGGGGGCGGGCATTGCTGAACTGAGTGACCATGTCCTGGCCCTGTTGGTGGCTGCAACCACTATTGAGCAGCATCAACACCCCTGCCAGCAGCGCTGGACAGCAACGTCGTAACACTTTCAGACAGTAGGAAACACCAGTCATTGAATCTCGATCAGGACATGGGGAAGCGGTGGGGAGTCGCCGCTTGCTGGCCATGGATAGAGCGGCAAAAAGCCCAAAAGTGCAGTGCTGCGTGTGGAACCTGACGTCTGGGCAAGACTCGCCTCGCTTAATTAGTATTACTTTTTAATTGATAAATTTCGATTTATGGCTATAAATCCCTTCTCAACCCTTAAATAGATAGACTACTGAACAGAAAAACCTTCACCGCTGTCCGACCAAGTAACCGACTCGACCCGCGTTCAAAACAACAACAAAACCACAGGAAGGAAGGTCTACCATGCTTGAATCCAGACATCTGCTCACGGCCCTCGGAGTGTCTCTGATGATCGCCACCTCTGCCTCCCAGGCCGCCGGCCTGACCAATGAACGCGCTGCGTTCGGCAAGACCGACGACGGCACCGCGGTGGAAAAATATGTGCTGCGCAACAGTCACGGCATGGAGGCCACGGTCATCACTTACGGCGGGATTCTCCAGTCCTTGATCGTGCCGGACAAACACGGTAAGGCCGCCGACGTGGTGCTCGGTTTCGATGATGTCCAGGGCTACCAGAAGAACGGCAACGTGTACTTCGGCGCGACCATCGGCCGCTTCGGTAATCGCCTGGCCGACGGTGCATTCGAACTGGACGGCAAGCGCTACCAGGTTCCCCAGAATGACCACGGCAACTCCTTGCACGGCGGACCGCAAGGGTTCGACAAACGCGTCTGGAAAGCCGAGCCCCATAACGGCAAGGACTCGGTGGGCGTGACCCTGACCTACCTGTCGGCGGACGGTGAGATGGGCTTCCCGGGTGCATTGAAGACCGATGTCACCTACAGCCTCACCGAACAGAACGAGTTGCGCATCGACTACAAGGCCACCACCGACAAACCCACGGTGCTGAACCTGACCAACCACAGCTATTTCAACCTCGCAGGTGCCGGTAACGGCGATATCCTGAAACAGGTCGCCACCCTGTACGCCACTCACTACACCCCTGTGACCGCCAAGCTCATTCCCACCGGCGAACTGGCGCCCGTGGCCGGCACCCCCATGGATTTCACCAAACCCACCGCCTTCGGTACCCACATCAAGGCCGACCATCCACAACTCAAATTCGCCGAACCTAAGCAAGGTGGCTTCGATTTCAACTGGGTCCTGGACACCCAGGGTGACGTGAAGAAACCGGCCGCCGATGTCTACGATCCGCAGTCGGGGCGCCGCTTGCAGCTCTACACCACCGAACCCGGAGTGCAGCTCTACACCAGCAACTTCCTCGATGGCACCATCAAGGGCAAGCATGGCAAGGTCTATCCGCACTGGGGCGCGTTCACCCTGGAGACCCAGCATTTCCCCGACTCGCCAAACCAGCCGACATTCCCCTCCACCCGGCTTGATCCAGGCCAGACCTACACCCAGACCATGGTGTTGAAGTTCTCCGCGAAATAACCCTCTGATCGCTCCCACAGGGAACGGCGCAGGCCTCCCGTCGATCGAGCTGAACACTTGGTCTATCCTGCTGCCACACGTCTGATGTTCAAGTACATAGGAGACAGGCATGAAGACTCTGGAGTTGGCCGGCGTGTCCGTACCCGTGATCGGTCAGGGCACCTGGCACATGGGTGAGGAACCGTCCGCCCACAAGAAAGAAGTAGCCGCCCTGCGTCTGGGCATCGAACTGGGCATGACCCTGATCGACACGGCGGAAATGTACGCCGAAGGCGGTGCCGAGGCCGTCGTGGGCGAAGCGATCACCGGCCTGCGGGACCAGGTGTTCCTGGTCAGCAAGGTCTACCCCCACAACGCCAGCCGCAAAGGCATCCCACTGGCATGCGAACGCAGCCTGCGGCGACTCGACACCGACTACATCGACCTGTACCTGCTGCACTGGCGCGGCCAATACCCGCTGGAAGAAACTGTCGAAGCCTTCGAACGACTGCGCGAAGAAGGCAAGATCGGCCGCTGGGGTGTATCGAACTTTGATGTGGAAGACCTGGAAGAACTGGCTTCGCCGGCCTGTGCCACCAACCAGGTGCTGTACAACCTGCAGGAGCGAGGCATCGAATTCGACCTGCTGCCCTGGTGCCAGCAACACGCCATGCCGCTCATGGCCTATTGTCCGGTCGGCCAGGGTGGGCGTCTGCTCAAGGACCACACCCTGGGGCAGATCGCCGAGCGCCACGGCGCGACGCCGGCGCAGATCGCACTGGCCTGGCTGTTGCGCCAGGACAAGGTCATCGCCATCCCCAAGGCCGTACAACCGGAACATGTGCGTTTGAACGCCGAAGCGGCGAACCTGCAATTGGCGCCCCAGGACCTGGCCGCCCTGGACCTGATCTTTCCGCAGCCCCAAGGCAAGCAGCGATTGGCAATGGTGTGACGACCACCCCGCCAGGCCGAAGCATCATGCCTGGCGGTAGGAAAGGATGAATCCGGTGACACCCAGTACCGGACCCGGTATCAGTAACCACAGCGCGTCGATACCGATGCGCTCGAACAGCCAGCTGGTGACGGCAATCGAGACAACGGTGATGGCAAAGCCGATGCTGTTCTGGATGGCCAGGGCGCTGCCGACCGCATCGCGCGGGCAGGCCTGGGCCGCAAGCGCGGAGAACTGCGGCGAGTCGGCCACCACCGATGCGCCCCAGCCCCCCAGCAACGCCAACAAGGCCCACACTGGCAAATAGCCCGCGCAAAGGACAAACAACAGTCCGCAGGTCCCCGACAGGCTCAACGCTCCCAGCGCCACCTTGGCGCTGCCTGTGCGTTGGGACAACAGGCCACCCAGGATCGACCCCACCGCCCCCACCGCCATGATGCAGAACGACAGGCCCGCCACACCCAAGGCAGGGAAGGAAGACGCCAACCCGGTACGGCTCACGATCAACGGCACCAGCGTCCAGAACGCGTAGAGCTCCCACATGTGACCGAAGTAGCCCAGGGTCGCCGCCCGAAAGCGACTGATCCTGAAGGCACCGAGGATCGCTCCTGCTCGCTGGGTCTTGACGGCGCCAGGGACGGAGCCGTTACGGGCGTGAGGCCCCTCGCCCAATACGCCGATCAGGACCGCACCAGCGAGCGCCAGCACCGAGGAAGCGGTGATGATGGCCTGCCACGGCCAATCCGCACCCACCATCCGCAAGGCGTGGGGCAGCGCGGTGCCCAGGGTCAACATCGCCACCAGTTGAGCCAGGGCCAGGCCGGTGCGCTCCGGCGCCCACCCCACGATCAGCTTCATGCCCATGGGATAGATACCGGCCAACGTGATTCCCACACCGAAACGCAATATGCCACCGCTCAGCAACCCTTCCGCCAACCAGGCAAAACCGAGGTTGAACAGCGCGCCGGCGATGGCGCTGCACACGAACAAGGTGCTCGCGCGAAAACGGTCGGCAACACCGCTGAGCGACAGGCTCAACGTGCCGAGAATGAAGCCCAGTTGCACAGCGTTGGTCAACCAGCCGATGTCGGTGGAGGTGGCGCTCCAGGCGCGCATCAGTTCTTCAGCGGTACTGTTGGCACTGAACCACAGCGAGGTGCCAAACAGCTGGGCCACGGCAATCGTCGCCACGGGCCCCATCGAACGGATGAGCAGACCACGCAAACCTGAAGACGTGATGGCTACGGAGAGATTCATGTTCAGGTCACCAGGTCGCACAATGGATGAATGAAAGGTTCACACTGTATCCCTTGTGGGAGCGAGCCTGCTCGCGATGGCGGCTTCGCATTCAACATCTCTTCACGCTGACCCACCGCTTTCGCGAGCAGGCTCGCTCCCACAGGGATTGCACCGTTCAGGCTGCGGCAAGCCCGGCCAGCCAGCGGCTGTCCCGTGGCGATGGCCGGCGATGCAAGCGCCGGTTTAGCAGAACCCTGGCCTTCTTCACCTCGCCGGCTCGTATCAGCGCCACCAGCAACGTGTCCTGGACGATTTCCCGTTGGGCGCCACTGCCACCGATGCGCACGACATCCCGGCCCACTGGCTCGAGTAGCTTCGCACAATCAGCATAGCGTCCCTGGGCGAACGCCTGCACGGCGTGACAAAGGGTCGGGGCCACCGGCCCTGCCCGCAGGTGGCCGTGCCGGACCTGCTCACTCAGCACGTTGGCACGCTGTTCGAGGGCATGCTCGTCGCCCGTGACGGCCGCAAGAATAGCCATGTGGAAATCGGCGAAGGGAAAGCCGGGCTGCTGGAAGTGGTTGGACGCATAGCGGGCTGCCTCGTCCCACAGGCCAGCCGGCACTTCGTGTCCGTAGGCCTGCAGACGCCACAGGAACGAAGCGCTGTCGCTGACCACATTGATCGGTACCCCGGCGGACACCGAGGGCGCCACCTGTTCGGTATAGAGGCCGAGTGCGGTTTCGGTATCGCCGCGCTCCAATGCTACCAGTGCGCCGTGCCAGGCGATATGACCGTGCAGGATGCCGCTGCGGTCGTAGCCGGGCAACCAGTCCCGGATGATCCCGGCCGCTTCGTCGTTGGCGCCGGACTCATGGAGCACATGCGCCACAGCATGCACCGCGTTGACGTTATTACGCCGCAGTTCCAGCGCCCGCTGGGTCAGTTCACGGCCGAGGGCGACCTCACCGTTCTCGCCATGGGCCCAGCCGCGATAGGTGAGAAACCACCAGTCGTTTTCCGGAAAGTGACGGGCATGCCGTTCGCACAGCTCCACCCGGGCCTGGTCATGGTCAGCCATGCCGGAGAATGCGAACAGCCCGAACGCACCCAGCGGCAGGGACAGGATCACGGTATCCAGGGGCCAGCGGTCCGCGTGCTGCAAGGCACCGGCCAGGGCTTTGGTCGGCTGGCCATCGATGGCGAACCGGAGCACCTGCACATGGCTTCGCTCGCGCTCGGTGCCATTGGCCTGCGCCAGCTCCATCGCCCTGGCGATCCTGGCCTTGGCTTCGCGAGTTTCAGCGCGCACCGCGTGCAAGCGGGCACGGGCGGCATGGGCCAGGGCGAAATCCGGATCGACTGAGATGGCCGCCTCAAGGGTTTCAGCTGCGCCGGGCCATAGGGAAAGCAGCAGGTCCACACCACTGCGATAATGTTCGGCGGCGACGTCAGACGTGGTCGAAAGGGGCAGGCTGTAACGGTCGAGGCAGGCCATTGGCTGCAAGGCTCCTGAGTGTTCCGGTTCAAACGAATGAGGAACATTAGACGTCAAACACGGCCGGCCGGCTTTCGATGAGCCGCCACGTGATGTAGAACAGAAGCCAGTCATGCCGCCAACATGAATAAAAACCCAGGCCCCATGAAAATGCCTCGGGATGCTTGAACGGAGAGCTGGCTCGACCGCTATTTGGCGGCGGTCTCGAACAACCAATCGCGAAAAGCCTTCAACCTGGGCAGGCTCGAACACCCTGGTCGATAGACCACGTAATAGGCCAGGGGCGACTCGAACCTTATCTGCGGGAACAGCCTGACCAGTCGCCCCGCCGCCAGGTCATCGCGAGCCATGACACTGCGAGCCAGGGCCACTCCCTGCCCGTCAATAGCCGCCTGCAAGACTGCCGCCGAGTTATTGATCTTCATCCCACGTGAGGTCGCCACACCGGAAAGGCCCAATTTCTCGACCCACGCCGCCCACGTTGGGAAATCCATATGGCTGTCCATGGACAGGTCATGAATGAGGGTTTCCCGGGCAAGGTCGTCCGGCGCCTGCAGGCGCGCAGCACCCTCCAGCAGTTTGGGCGAACAGACGGGATAGACCTCCTCATCCATCAACTTTTCCGCGACCAGGCCAGGCCAGCTTCCCGGCCCGTACCGCACACCGATGTCGATCCGTTGGGCGAGGAAATCCACGGTCCGCAGATTCGTGTCCAGGCGCACATCCATGTCGGGCCAGGCGGCATGAAAACTTTCGATGCGCGGCAACAGCCATTTGGCGGCGAACGCGGGGCTGACCGTGACCGTGAGCACACCGCCATTCGATTCTTCCTTGAGCCTTTCCAGGCCTAGCGTGAGCCTGTCGAAACCGGCCCGAATATCAGGTAACGCATGTTCGGCTGCCTCCGTCGCCACGAGCCTGACCCGCCCGCTGGACGCCCGGTGAAAGAGCGGCGTGCCCAGCCAATCCTCCAGGGAGCGCACCAACTGACCGACAGCGGCAGGGGTGACGTTGAGTTCGGCGGCAGCAGCCGAAAAGCTCTGATGACGGGCACTGGCCTCGAAGGCACGCAAGGCATTGAGGTGGACGGGCATCTTCATGTCGATAAACTTTTTCTTTCTCGGAAGGACACTTTATGTGGTTTGTCGCCTGGAAGGGAAGCCTCGAATAATGGGCTCCAAGGCAGAACAGCGCCGCGTGGCGATCACTGCCAACCATGAAGTCCAGAGAGGTGCGGTATGAGCAATCAATTCAAGGGTAAAAAGCTGCTGGTCGTCGGTGGCACCAGTGGGATGGGCCTGGAAGTGGCCCGGATGGTACTCGCCGAAGGTGGCAGTGCAGTCATCGTGGGCAACCGCCCACAGAAAACCGAAGAAGCCCGCAAGGAGCTGTCCGCCCTGGGCGAGGTCGTCGCGCTGACCGCTGACCTGACCAGCGAAGAAGGCCTGGCCCAACTGACCCGAACCATCGATGAACACCACTGGAACATCGACCTGCTGGTCAATGCGGCCGGTGTGTTTTTCCCGAAACCGTTCCTGGAATACGAAGGTGCGGATTACGACCAGTACATGAAGCTGAACAAGGCTTTCTTCTTCATCACCCAGAAGGTCGCCGCCAACCTGGTGGCCAACGAACGTCCGGGCGCCATCGTCAACATCGGTTCGATGTGGGCCAAGCAGGCGATCGCCGCAACGCCCTCCTCGGCCTATTCCATGGCCAAGGCCGGCCTGCACTCGCTGACCCAGCATCTGGCCATGGAGCTGGCGCCGAAACACATCCGTGTCAACGCCGTTTCGCCAGCCGTTGTACAGACCCCGATCTACGAAGGCTTCATCCCCAAGGCCGACGTCCATAGCGCTCTGCAAGGCTTCAACAGCTTCCACCCGATCGGCCGTGTCGGCACCCCGCAGGACGTCGCCGAAGTCGTGACCTTCCTGCTGTCCGACAAAGCCAGCTGGGTCACCGGCGCCATCTGGGACGTGGACGGCGGCGTGATGGCCGGCCGCAACTGATTCACGACGCACGCTTTTGCGCCGGGTGTCATTGCGACACTCGACCTCAAATCTGAAAGGACCTATCCCCATGATGAATGACTGGAACACTTACCGCACCGCACTGTTGGAACGCGTCGGCGATCTCGCGACGCAAAGCCCCGATATTCTCCGTGGCTTGAACACGATTGACGGCGCGGCCGCCAAGACCGGCCACCTGGAGCCTAAGATCCATGAGTTGATCGCATTGGCCGTGGCCGTCACCACCCGCTGCGACGGTTGCATCACCGTGCACACCAAGAAGGCCGTCGAACTGGGCGCGACCAAGGCAGAGATCACCGAAGCACTGGGCGTCGCCATCGCCTTGAACGCAGGTGCGGCCCTGACTTATTCCGCACGCGTCCTCGAGGCGCACGCCCAACTCCCCAACGCTTGAGCCCTGACGAGGGGGCCGGCTCGCCGGTCTCCTTTCGCCGGCTCCTGGACATTCGCCCATGCTCGTCAATGCAGACTTTTCCCGTCCCGCCACCGTTGCGTCCCGCGACTACCAATGGGTCGCCTCGCCGCAGAGTGGCGTCGAACGCGTCATGCTGGATCGGCTCGGGGGTGAAAAAGCCCGAGCGACCAGTATTGTGCGCTATGCACCACAGTCCATTTTTCCGCCACATCCCCATCCTGGGGGCGAGGAGATCCTGGTCCTGTCTGGGACCTTCTCCGAAGGTGACGAACACCACCCCGCAGGCACTTATCTACGCAACCCACCAGGATCGGCCCATCAGCCTTTCAGCCGCGAAGGTGCGATCATCTTCGTCAAGCTCTGGCAGATGAAACCTGACGAGCAAGATCCGGTGCGGATCGATACAAGCGATCCCCTGGCCTGGCAACAGCAGGACAGTCGGGAAATCTGTCCGCTGTTCTCGGCCAAGGACGAACAGGTCTGCCTGCTACGCCTGCGGCCCGAAGATCCCCTCTTCACCCAAGGCATCGACAGCGCTGAGGTGCTGGTGCTTTCGGGCCAGATCGAAACCGCAGGGCAATCCTTCGAGCGCGGCAGCTGGATGCGCTTGCCACCAGGTGCCTACCCGGACATTACCGCCGGCAACCAAGGTGCCACGGTGTACCTCAAGACCGGGCATCTGCTCGATATGCCCACGGAGGCTTAGGCATGCAAACAGCTCGAATTGCGATCGTCGGGGCCGGCTTGAGTGGCCTGTACGCCGCCTATGCACTGCAGCAAAAGGGCGTCACGGACTATGTGGTGCTTGAAGCCCGGGACGTCCTCGGGGGACGCATCGTCTCCGCTCCCACAACCTTCGCCACGGGTCAGGAACAACCCGGCACCCTGGACCGCTTCGACCTGGGCCCCTCGTGGTTCTGGCCTGGCTACCAACGGCAGCTGGATCGTCTCATCCAGACGCTGAAGCTGCGTCGTTACGAGCAGTACGAGATCGGCGACATGATGGTCGAGCGCTCACGTGACACTGCGCCTGCGCGCATGCGCGGCTACGTGAATTCACCGCCTTCGATGCGTCTGGAGGGTGGCATGGGCGCCCTTGTCGAGGCCCTGTTCGACGCTCTGGACCCGGCGCGAGTCTTCACCGGACACACCGTGCGCAGCATGCGCCGCACAGCACAGGGCATTGAGCTGTCTAGCACCGACGCCTCAGGCCAGGTCACGCCGTGGGGCGTGGAGCAGGTGCTCCTGGCCATGCCGCCGCGTCTGGTGCAGGCCACTGTTGAGTTTTCGCCGGCCCTGCCGCTGGAGCTCGCACGAAGCTGGGCAGCGACCGCTACATGGATGGCCCCCCATGCCAAGTATTTCGCCCTCTTCGATACGCCTTTCTGGCGTGAGCAAGGGCTTTCCGGTGAAGGTCGAAGCGGTGTCGGCCCTTTGGTGGAAATCCACGATGCCTCGATCCCACAAGGCAGCGCTGCGCTGTTCGGCTTCATTGGCGTGCCCGCAACATTTCGCAAGAGCATGCCCGAAAGTGAATTGCGATCACTTTGCCGCGCTCAGTTGGTCCGGATGTTTGGACCTCAGGCGGGCACTCCAAAAGCCGAGTTCCTGAAAGACTGGGCGGCGGAGCCCTTCACCGCCACCGCAGCTGATCTCACGGGTGCGAGCCAACATGCCGCGGCGCCCTCAGCCATGGCAGCCTCAGGGCCCTGGAGTGGATGCCTTGCCGGTATCGCCAGTGAATGGTCGCCGCAGTTTCCCGGCTATGTCGCCGGGGCAGTCGATGCGGCTGATCGGGGCGTACAGGCAGCGTCGCAGTCCATCACTCAAGGACCTTCTGCCCGAGATCGATCATGAAATGGGGCACCCTCGAAGCCCCTCATGGCCTCACACCCCCCGCGCCTTTGAAGGTACGTGCCCAGTCCATCCCTGCGCGCCACAGCTTCCCCGAGCACGCTCATGACTGGCACCAGATGGTCTACGCGATTTCCGGCGTGTTGACGGTCAATACACAGGCCGGCTCCTTCATGATCTCGCCGGAACAGGCCGCTTGGCTGCCAACCGGTCTCAGTCACCAGGTCGGCTCGATGTTCGGTGCGGAGTTTCGCAGCCTGTGGATCAGCGATCGCATTCCCTCCGAGCTGCCTGGCGACCGTCCCACACTGTTCGACGTGTCGCCCCTGCTCAAGGCACTGATCATCGAAGCGGCACGGGTGGAAGATGAAGAAGACACCGAGGGCTACACCCGCCGCATCACGCAATTGATCCTCGACCAACTGCGTCGCACCACGCCTCTTTCCACCGCCCTGCCCTGGCCCCGTAACCAGGCATTGGCGACGCTGTGCGAAGCCCTTTATGCCGACCCGGCAGACCCGACGGAAATGGACACCTGGGCTCGGAGACTGGGCATGTCCGAGCGGACGCTGGCGCGGCACTTCGTCAGTGAAACAGGCATGAGCTTGCGGACCTGGCGAAGACGACTACGCCTGTTCAGGGCCATCGAACTGCTGGGCGACGGCCTGGATGTGACCCGTACGGCCCTGGAGCTGGGCTATGGTTCCACCTCCGCGTTCATCTACGCGTTTCGCCAGGAATTGGGCAGCAGTCCGCAGGCATATATGCGCGGGGAATAGGCAACGACGAAAGCCCGGGCAAATCACGTCGGTTTCCTCGACATTGCCCGGGAACAACCGCCCGCCCATTGAGGCTCAGACGACGCCCGAATCCATCGTCAGCACCATGCGAAATTTCACCTCACCTGACTTCACCTTCTGGTAAGCCTCCCAGGCATTCTCCAGGGGTCGGGTTTCGATCATGGCGCGCACGTCGGTCATGACGCTGAAATCCAGGGTTTTCTCGGATTCGTAGGGAGTGCCGGTGATCGCACCTTGGACGCTGCGTTCGCCGCCCACCAGCGCACCGGGCATGATCGTCAGCGGCTGCTGCCCCACGCCCACCACCAGCAAACGTCCCTGTGGCGCGAGGGCAGGCATCAGCGAGGATACCGCGGCGCTGTCGGTGATGGTGGTCAGGATCACCTGGGCCCCACCCATCTCCTTGAGCCGAGCGACCGGATCCTCGACATGGGTATCGAGGTAGTGATGAGCGCCCAGCGCCAGGACATCTTGCGCAATGTCGGCGCCACGCCCGACGGCCACGACCTTGAAACCCATCCGCCGCGCGTACTGGATGGCCAGGTGACCGAGGCCGCCGATGCCCTGGATCGCCACCAGATCCCCCGCCTGGGCGCCAGACTTGCGCAGGGCATTGAACGTGGCGATGCCCGCGCACAGCAATGGCGCCGCTTCCACGGCATCCAACTGATCCGGGATCGCCACCAGCCCGGTGGCGCGTGCGGTCATCATCTCTGCGTAGCCGCCATCCCGGGAGCTGCCCACCATGGGCTGGTTGCTGCACAGGTTGAAGTGCCCGCGACGGCACTGCTCACAAGCGTTGCAATGCCCTCCCAAACGTCCGATGCCAACCCGCTGGCCCACCCGCCAACCACCTTGGACGCCCGCGCCGAGGGCCACGATCCGCCCCACCACTTCATGACCGGGCACGCGGGGCAATTGCAGACCGCCCTCCAGCCCTTCGATAGCCCCGGCGTCCGCCCCACAGACCCCGCAGGCCTGCACTTCGATCAATACATCACCCGTGCCCGGTTCGGGTATTTGCCGTTCGACCAGCTCCAGCAGGCCCGGCCGGGTAACCTGCATGGCCTTGTAGGTGTTCTTGGTCATTTTCTCTCGCCTCTGTGATCAAAACCTGAGTTCGAGTGTGTGCAGATGCCACTTGCCGGACAAAGCAGATTACTTTTAGCGCAGGGCAAGAAAAACTTTATGGGTGTGCAGGGAACGCCTCATCTGCTTTACCCTGTGGGACCGAGGGAATTATCCCAGGCAGGCTGCACAGCCGCCGTTATTCCTCTGAACTGATTGGTGAATGCGAGATGACCCTGGCGTTGCTGCTTGCCCTCTTCCCCATTGCCTTGTTGATCGCATTGGGTGCCTGGCTCAGGCAATCGAACTTTCTGGCCGACAGCTTCTGGCCCCAGGCCGAGCGGCTGGGCTACTACGTGCTGCTGCCGTCGCTGTTTCTCCATGGCCTGGCGACCGCCCAGCTCGGTGATGTCCCGGTGGGCGGGATGATCCTGGCGCTGGTGATGTCGACCGTCACGGTGGCGGTCTTGCTGGTGGGGTCGCGAGGTCTTTTTGCGGGTAATGATGCGGCCTTCACCTCGGTCTTCCAGGGCGGCGTGCGCTTCAATAATTATGTGGGGGTATCTGCGGCCGCCGGACTGTTCGGTGCATCCGGTATTACCTTGGCAGCCGTGGCCAACGCGGCGATCGTGCCGACGGTCAATATTCTCTGCGTGCTGGTATTCGCCCGCTTCGGTCCTGGGGGACGATTGCCGCTCAAGCTCATCGCCAGGCAATTGGTAACGAACCCACTGATAATGGCGTGTCTGGCCGGCATCATCCTGCAAGGGACAGGGATCGGCATACCCCGAGGACCGGAAGCGGTATTCAAGGCGCTTGGCCAGGCGTCGTTGCCCCTCGGCCTGCTGTGTGTCGGGGCGGCCCTGGACCTGAAAACGGCGCGCAGCTGGTTGAAGCCGATCGGCCTGTCCTCGATCACCAAGTTCGTGATCATGCCGATCGTGACCTTGATCGCCTGCCGCATGATCGGCCTGCGGGGCGATGCGGCGATTGCCGTCCTGCTTTTCCAGTCCCTGCCGACGGCATCGTCGTCCTACATCATGGCCCGGCAGATGGGCGGTGACGCCCCACTGATGGCCGGCATCATCGCGGGCCAGACGCTGCTCGCCGCGCTTGCCCTGCCGGTCGCCGTCATCACCCTTTCGTCATGGGTATGACGAGCATCCTCAGAACAAGCCCATCTGCCCGCCCACCAAGGTCAGGAAATCATCGCCCACGAACGGCAGGATCGCATCCGCCACCGGTTGCAGCTGCTTGCTCACGTAATGGTCGTAGTCGATGGCGGCGCTGCGGGTTTCCAGCGGCTCGGGGCCGGCGACGGTGATGACGTAGCTGATCCAGCCACCATTCTGGTATTGCCGCGGGCGACCCTGGCGCTGGTTGAACTCGTCGGCAATCCGCGCCGCTCGCACGTGGGGCGGAACATTGCGCTCATAGTCATCCAGCGGTCGACGCAGGCGCTTGCGGTAGACCAATCGCTCATCGAACGTCCCGGCCAGGGTCTGTTGGACGTAATCGCGCACGTAATCCTGGTAAGGCTTGCGATGGAAGATCCGCTCGTACAACTCCTGCTGGAATTGCCGGGCCAGCGGCGACCAGTCGGTGCGCACGGCCTCCAGCCCCTTGTAGACGATTTCATCGCTGCCGTCGGCACGGGTCACCAGCCCGGCGTAGCGCTTCTTGCTGCCTTCCTCGGCACCACGAATCGTCGGCATCAAAAAACGCTTGAAGTGGGTTTCGAACTGCAGCTCCAACGCACTCTGCAACCCGAACGTCTCATGCACGTATTCGCGCCACCACTGGTTGACGTAAGCCACCAGCTCACGACCAATGCCGGCTGCCTCCTCCTGGCCATGGGCCCGGCGCAACCAGACGAAGGTGGAGTCCGTATCGCCATAGATCACCACATGGCCCCGAGCTTCGATCAACTGCCGGGTCTGCTGCATGATCTGGTGGCCGCGCAAGGTAATGGATGAGGCCAGCCTTGGATCGAAGAAGCGGCAACCGCTGGAACCGAGTACGCCGTAGAAGGCGTTCATGATGATCTTCAGGGCCTGGGACAGCGGCGCGTTGTGTTCGCGCTTGGCGGTTTCCCGGCCTTCGGCAACGCGTGCCACGATGGACGGCAGGCAATGGCGGGTGCGCGAGAACCGTGCGCCGCGAAAGCCCGGCACCGACTCGCGATCGTCCGGATGCCGCAGGCCTTCGATCAGACCCACCGGGTCGATGAGAAACGTGCGGATGATCGACGGATACAGGCTCTTGTAGTCCAGCACCAGGACCGATTCGTAGAGCCCGGGCTGGGAGTCCATGACAAAGCCGCCCGGGCTGGCCTGGGGCGGGCGCTGGCCAAGATTCGGTGCCACGAACCCCTGGCGGTGCATCAGCGGCATGTACAGGTGCGTGAAGGCCGCCACCGAACCGCCACTGCGGTCCGCCGGCAGGCCGGTAACACTGGCCCGCTCCAGCAGGAACTTGAGCAGCTCGGTCTTGGCGAAGATCCGCGTCACCAGCTCGCAGTCCTTGAGGTTGTAGCGGGCCAGGGCCGGCTTGTCCTCGGCGAACATGCGATTGATTTCGTCCATGCGCTGATAAGGGGTGCCGATGGCCTTGCCCTCCCCCAACAACGTCTGGGCGACGTTTTCCAGGCTGAACGAAGGGAAGCTCCAGGTGGCCGAGCGCAGGGACTCGATGCCATCGATGATCAGTCGTCCGGCCGCCGAGGCAAAGAAGTGGTTGTTGCGCGCACCGTGCTCGCGCCACTGCATCTCCTCCCCGCCTCGCCCCAGGCGCAACGGCACGGCCAGCCGCCGGGCATGCTCGTGCAGCACCCGCAGGTCGAACTGCACCAGGTTCCAGCCGATGATCGCGTCGGGGTCGAAACGGGCGAACCAGTCGTTGAGTTTCTTCAGCAGCAGCGTGCGGGATTCACAGTATTCGAGCTGGAAATCCACATCGCTGTCGTCGCCATTGGGCGGGCCGAGCATGTACACCTGGCGCTCGCCGCAGCCTTCCAGGGCAATGGAATACAGTTCACCCTGGGCCGTGGTCTCGATGTCCAGGGACACCAGGCGCAACGCCGGACGGTAATCGGGGGCCGGTTTCATCTGGGCATCCAGCAACAGGCCGTCGGTGCCCGGCGTACCGCTGAACCAGACCGGCGCGGTGATGAATCGCTCCATCAGGTAGCGCTCCGGCGGCCGGATATCGGCCTCGAACACGTCCACGCCCGCCCGCCGCAAGGTCGTGTCCAGGCGCATCAGTTGGGCGTGTTGGCGGCAATACAGGCCCAGCACCGGTCGATGCTCGAAATCCAGCAGGTCGAGGGGGCGCAATTCAATGTCCTTCTCCCCTTGCAGCAGGGCTTCGACCTGGCCACGCTGGAGCTGCGGCACGAACGCCACCGACGGCTGCACCGCCAGCCGCACACGCCGAGGCCCGGCGTCTGTCGCCAGCCAGAATTCGACTTCGGTGCCCGCTGGGGTGTCGCGCCAATGCCGGGTCAGGACGAAGCCCTGCTGTAAATCCACCGCTGTGACCTCGAATCTTGGGTAAGGGGTGATTCTACCCGCCATCTCTCAGGGAAACAGTGAACCTGAGTGGCGAGGGGATTTATCCCCTCGCCACAATGATAAATTCACCGCCGATGGCGTTTTTGGACGACTGGCCGCCGTTTTACCGCTTGCCCTGCGCCGCCGGGTCTACGATTCTTTAACAACACCTGCAAAAACACCCCCGAGGCCCTCCCAATGAAAACCGTCGCGCAGTTGCTCCGGATGAAGGACGAGAAGAACCAGCATGTGCACACCATCTCACCGGACGACATGGTGTTGCAGGCCTTGATGCGCATGGCCGAGAAAAACGTCGGCGCCTTGTTGGTGGTGAAGAACGATGAAGTGCTGGGGATCATCAGCGAGCGTGATTATGCGCGCAAGATGGTCTTGCACGGCCGCTCATCGGTGGGCACGAAAGTCAGCGACATCATGGTATCCCCCGTGATCACCATCGATCCGCACCAGACCGTCGAGACCTGCCTGAGCATCATGACCGAAAAGCACTTGCGGCATTTGCCGGTGGTGGACGACGGCAAACTCGTCGGCCTGCTGTCCATCGGTGACCTGGTCAAGGAAGCCATTGCCGAACAGGCGAACCTGATCCAACAACTGGAGCAGTACATTCGCGGCGAATGATCGACTCGCCAGGTTGCTCATTCCCAACCCACTTCTATATTGAAGGGGTTGCCCCTGCCCGAGCACCCCGATGGCCGACGCCGAGCGACTGATCATTTGCGAACATTGCGATGCGGTGTACGAGCCGGTGGAGCTCGTCCCGCATCAGAAAGCCTCGTGCGTGCGATGTGGCGCGGTGATCCAGCGCTATAACGGGCTGACCATCGAAAAACGCCTGGCCTTGAGCGTGACGGCGGCGGTGTTGTGGGCCTTCGCCAACGTCTACCCGGTGATGAGCATCCGCTTCCAGGGCCTGAACAACAGCGCCACGCTGTGGGATTCCATCGTGGCCTTGAGCCAGGGGCCGATTACCTTCATCGCCCTGGTGGCAGCGGTGGCAATCATCATCGCTCCACTCCTTCAACTGGCCCTGCTGCTCTGGGTGCTGGGGCATGCCTACGCCAACCGCCGTGCGCCGGGGTTCAACCTGTGCATGCGCAGCCTGGAAACGCTGCGACCATGGAGCATGCTGGAGGTCTGCCTGCTGGGCGCGCTGGTGGCGGTGATCAAACTCGCCGGGTTGCTGGACGTACTGCCGGGTATCGGCCTGTTCGCCCTGGCGGCCTTGAGCCTGCTGATGATCCGTATTGCCGGGCGCGATGTGCGCGACCTGTGGAGCAGCCTGTGAACGGCAAACCGCTGGATACCCCACCACTGGCCGGTGAGCTGGACCTGTGCCTGTGCCATGGCTGCGGCCTGGCCTGCGACATGACCGACGAGCCCACGACCTGCCCGCGTTGCGACGCCCTCCTGCACCGACGCAAACCCGATGCCCTCACCCGCACCTGGGCCTACATGCTGGCCGCGCTGGTGTTCTATATCCCGGCCAACCTGCTGCCGGTGATGAACACCCGGATGCTCGGGGACGGCGCCGACAGCACGATCATCAGCGGCGTGATCGAGTTCTGGCGCAGCGGTGCCTGGGACATCGCCCTGATCATCTTCATCGCCAGCATCGCCGTACCCGGCATCAAGTTCGTGGTCCTGACGCTGCTGCTGGTCACCGTGCAACGACGCAGCAGCTGGGCCCAGCTCCAGCGAGCGAAGCTGTACCGGCTGGTGGAAGTCATCGGCTATTGGTCGATGCTCGACGTGCTGGTGGTGGCCCTGGTGGCGGCGCTGGTGAAGTTCCAGGCACTGAGCGATATCGAACCGCGCCCGGGGATCCTGTTCTTCGGCCTCGTCGTGCTGTTCACCATGCTGTCGGCCATGAGTTTCGACCCACGGCTGATCTGGGACACCCCACCCCCCTCGGAGGAGGCCATGGATGAAATCGCAAGCCACTGACGGACAACAACCCGCGCCGGGGCGCGCCCACGTCACCAGCAGTCGCTGGTCGGTGTCGCTGGTGTGGATCGTGCCGATCATCGCGGTGCTGGTGGGCCTGTCGCTGGTAGTCCACAACTGGCTGCAGGAAGGCCCGACCATCACCATTACCTTCAAGACCGGCGAAGGCCTGACCGCCAACAAGACCGCGGTGAAATACCGCAACGTGGTGATCGGCCAGGTCACGGACGTGCAGTTGAGCGATGACCAGAAGAACGTCACCGCCACGGTCAAGCTGGCCAAGAACGCCGATACGTTCACCCACGAAGACTCGGTGTTCTGGGTGGTCCGGCCGCGCATCGGCGCCGGTGGCATTTCCGGGATCGACACGTTGCTGTCAGGGGACTTCATCGGGGCCGACGCCGGGCATTCGAAAGTACGCGCCAAGTCGTTCACCGGCCTCGAGGCACCGCCACCGATCACCTACGGCGAACCGGGCAAGCGCTTTACCCTGCACTCCCGCGACCTCGGTTCGCTGGACATCGGCTCACCGGTTTATCTGCGCAAGATTCCGGTGGGCCAAGTGGTCTCCTACGCCCTGGACGCGGACGGCAAGGGCGTCAATATCGAGGTCTTCATCAACGCACCGAACGACGCTTATGTCACCGAGAACACCCGGTTCTGGAACGTCAGCGGCGTGGACTTGAACGTCGGCGCCAATGGCTTCGCGGTCAGGACCGAATCGCTCTCGGCATTGCTGGTCGGCGGCATCGCGTTCAGGGCACCGGACTACAATCCCGACGACACGCCAGCAGCCGAAGACAAGAACTACGAACTGTTCGCCGACCAACAAAGCGCCCTGGCGCCACCCAGTGGCAAGGCGCAATACCTGGCCCTGCGTTTCGATCAGGCGCTGCGGGGGTTGAAGGTCGATGCACCGGTGGAATTCCTCGGCGTGGAAATCGGCAGGGTCGTGGCCATCAACCTGGATTTCGACGAGAAGCAACGCAGTTTCCCGGTCAATGTCGGCGTGGTGATCTACCCCCAGCGCCTGGGCAAAGCCCACGAGAAATTGCTCAAGGCGCTCAATCATGATCCAGAAGACGAGGCCGCCTCGGCCCGCCTGCTCGGCAGCTTCGTCGAACGTGGCCTGCGCGCCCAGGCCCGCAGCGGCAACTTGCTGACTGGGCAGTTGTACATCTCCCTGGACTTCTATCCCAAGGCCGAGAAAGTCGCTTTCGACCCCGCGGCCCGCCCCGTCCGAATCCCGACCATTCCTGGCAGCCTGCAGCAATTGCAGGAGCAACTGCAGTCGGTGATCGAGCGGATCAACAAGCTGCCGCTGGAAAGCATCGCCAGTAATCTGGATGGCAACCTCGTGGAATTGCGCAAAGGCCTGAAGCAATTCAACGGCAAGACCCTGCCAAGCGTGCAGAATACCTTGCAAGACGTCAGCAAGACCTTGCAGTCGGCCAACACCACGCTGGCCGAAGACTCGCCTCAGCGCGAGCAGTTGACCCAGACCCTCGACGATCTCGGTCGCATGTCGCGCTCGCTGCGAGAACTGTCCGACTACTTGAGCCGTCATCCAGAATCGCTGCTGCGCGGTCGTCCCAAGGATGCCCCGCTCACCTTCCCGGTGAAAGAATGATCAGAGGAGCACGCGCCATGCCGCCGATGCTGAAACTCGCCCTCGTCGCCGTGGCGCTGCTGCTCGGCGCCTGTCGCAGCGATCCGATCCATTACCACACCTTGAGCCCGGTCCAGCCGACAGGCAAGCCACCCTCCGGCGTCGACATCCGGATCGAGCAGGTCAGCGTCCCGCCTCAGGTGGATCGCCCCCAGATGGTCATTCGCCAGGGCAACAGTGGATTGGCGATCCTGGAGACCGAATGGTGGGGCGCCAGCCTGGCGGATGAGCTGCGCAGCAGCCTTGAGGAACAACTGAGCAATCCCGGCGCGCCGAAGGCGTTACTACGGGTAGACGTACAACGTTTCGATTCGGTCCCCGGCCAGTACGCCCGCATGGACGTGCAATGGCGCTTGCGTAACCTCAGTGACGAAGCTCACGCCTTTACCTGCCGCAACCACCTGCAGACACCTGCGGGAAGCACCCTCGACGAGCTGGTGCTGGCCCACCAGGATAACGTCCGGCAGTTCGTCGACCTCATCGCCCAGGCGGCCACTCGAAAGGCATGCCCATGACCTTTCGGACACGCCTACGCAGCCCAATGCAGTGACAGCACCGGGGCCACCCGCGGATGCTGGTCGATGCGCTCCAGCACTGCGTGAAATTCCGGTCGTGCACTGAGCATCGCCTCTCGTGTTCCGGCCCACTTGGTAATCACCGCTGCGAGAATATCCAGCGCTCCCGGCTCGGCGCCGCTGAAGAACGGTTGCGCCGGAAACTGATCGGCAAACAACGCCCAGTTGCGATACAAGCGATGCTTCGTGCCCGACACCAATTGCTGCCGGGTCGCCTCATCCGCCTCGGCCAGCCAGCGCTCCGGAAAATCGATGATACCGATGGGCGTGTAGCAATTGGCGACGATGTAAACCAGGCCCCGTATGGCTTGTGCACGCTGGGCCGGGTCCTCGGGCAGCAACTTCGATTCCGGATAGGTCAGCCCGAGGTGGATCAGAATGGCGGCGGCTTCGGTCAGCACCGAACCGTCCGGCAACTGCAAGGTCGGCACCTGTTTCTGGGGATTCAACGCCTCGAGTGCCTTGGCCGCGTCATTGTCTTCGGTCGAATAGGCATCGACCCGGCGATAAGGCACACCACATAGGCACAGGGCAATCTCCACGGCCGCCGAACCGGATTGCCTGTAGCCGAATAACTGATACATAAGCCTGCCTCCTGGGAAGGTTCAGTCGATAGAACCCTTCGCACGCCCGATGTTCCACGCCGTAGACGACCTGCACATCGACCAGTTATCACTGCCATCGATGGTCACCATCACTTCAATGAAGTTCTCATGATCACTGCCCGACGCAACAATGGCCCCACACAAACCCACTGCATCCCCCGGAGCACACCATCATGAAACGCCAAATCATCCTCAGCCTCGCTTTCTCGGTTCTGGCAGCCAACGCATTCGCCGCTTCTTCCCACCCGGTCGTTGCCGAAGGTGGTTCCGATCGACTGATTGAGAACCGCGTCGCTGAAGGTGGTTCGGATCGCTTGATCGAGAATCGCGTCGCTGAAGGTGGTTCGGATCGTTTGATCGAGAATCGCGTCGCTGAAGGTGGTTCGGATCGCTTGATCGAGAATCGCG